>JAITAU010000019.1 GCA_031283965.1 Holosporaceae bacterium
TGAAGATCCCCCCCAGAGAGCTGGAAGTTCCCTTCATGCCCCCCAGCGCCACGAGGGCAATCAGGGAAACTATGAGAATGTACTCGATGACCACCGTCCCGCGGCAGTCTCGCGGAATACAGCGCTCCAAAAGGCTCGCGCTGCGGGAATCTCGCGCACTCTGATATTTCAATGATTTAGACGTTTTCGAAGCAAAACTCTGACATACTTTATCCCACATACCGCGACCTGAAATTTTCATTTTGGTATCATGATGGAATCTATGGTGGATTCCGAATCTTTTCTCTGCAGCTCCTGCAATTCGCTCAGCAGATATCGCAGAGTCGCGCCGTCCCGCAGTTGCAGATTCTCCCCCTTCACCCCCAAAAAAGCCCCCTGGACCTGGCGCTCGCCGTTGCGCAGGCTGTAGAGCAATTGATGACCGCACTTCATAAAATCTTCAAAATACAAAGTCGAAACGCCGACGGAATCGCGGTCTGACGGGAAAGAGACGTAGGGCAGAGATTTGCGAGCGCCAAGCCCCTTCTCAATTTCCCGCAGTCCTTCGTAGAGGTTCAGAAGCCTCTGGCCCGAGGCGATGGTATATTCATTGGCGACGGCGCCTCCGTGACAGCGGTCGCATATGGGGACAAAGATACTCAGATTGCCGACTGCGGCGAGGCAGGCGACGGAGGATGAATCCTGGCAATTCACCTGAAAAACGAGCAAAATCCCCGGAATCAGGCCCCCAAATGTTCTGTTGATCATTTCCACACCTATTCGCAATTGCTTCTCGACGCTAAACGCCAAAAGGTCGCCGCATCCAATGGAATAATAGGCCGCAAATGCTTAATAAAAGATGGATTTTTCACTGGATCCGGATAAACCGCCCCCGCGACGATGGGAATCTATCGCACGCGGGCAATAAAATCAGTCGAAAATTTTAAATTAGTAAACTTTATTAAATATTGTAAACAGCCTCGACATTCCCGAATAATTCACGATACACAAAACTATGATAGGTATAGTACATCTCCATCCAGACGTCGTATCTAATGGGATAAATCGACGTTACGGTCTCGGTGCGAAGGCTTTGCAATAATCTTTGCGCTTTATCAAATCGAAGACCATCAAACAGGTAATAGGCGTACGAACAGGGGCGCAGTTTTAGCATTAGTCCCGCTCCGTTCTCCGGCGGTCCGAAGCTGCAAAACAACTCGGCCGCGGCGTTGCCGTCATAAGAGGCCCCTATTGTCTCGAGGTTAGTCAAAATGTCGTACACCTGACACCCCTTTTTAAAGCTGTAAGAACCAATTACGGGGCAACATTCCCCATTCCTACACATGAGAACAATTTCGCACTCTTTCATGGGAACATCCTCGCTAGGCTGCCTTAGCTTTTCCATGGAAGCGCCGCCGTTAGGCTGCATTACCACTTCCATGCCATTCGCGAAAAAAATACTCGCAACAGCCGCCGCTGTGCCCAATGGTCTCATACGCATTCTCACACTCTTCATTAAGATTTTGCCTTTCCACTACGCATAAAAAACAAATTAATATAAAATCTTCCGACTATAAAAATAAAAACCCCGATTGTCGCCCACCCGCGACGAGGGCCGGGAATCACCTGAATCCCATGTATTTCCCGCCGTCGGGATAATCGAGAAAAATGTACGAAGCAGGGGCCTACCCCTATCTGTCGTCGTAGAGCCACTTCACACCGGTAATGACGCCTGAACTGCCGCACGTGAGTAGATCTTCCTTAATTTTCGACAACGAGTCCTCGTCGCGATACTCGAAAATCTTGGTTTCATCATCTGTTTTCAGCGTCAAAGCCACGCGTTTATAGGCGGATTTATTCATTGTCAACACAAGTCCGCCACTAACGACGAACGCTTCATGCAAATCATCCAAATCTCTGACCCTCGTCTCGTCAAGATAAATCTTGACGCCAATAACATCATTATTGGCGACTTTGCGAAAGAAGAGCAATTCTACATCAGACCTCACGTTGAACTCAGAAGACCCGCACACATGAGTGCCGCACTGCAGCAGGAAAATCATCATCAATATCTTTTTCATCGTCACTCCTCCAAACATCCCAGCCATTTAATCAAAATTAGCGCCACATTCCAACCAAGAATCAGAGGACTGGGAAGAAATCTCATCAAATATACTTTTAGCCGCTCCTTTGTAAGGCTCAGGATTTTCTTTCTTAATAAATATAATCTCATAAAGAACGGAACCATGTTTCAACCCGGCGAACCCTTTTTCCAACTCTGATATAGGAGTAAAATCCCCGAACCGTAACTCTTCACAGGATCCATCGGAACTACTGCGGAAACAAAAGCAAACGACTGCGGCGCCTCCCCAGTCGTATAGATTTAGCATTAGAAGCTTTCCCTCTTCTGAGATTTTCTTAAAACCAGAGATCAACTCGGCCGCAGTGGTGCTCTCCGTGATTGGCACGTGCAAATGATGCAGCAGCATCTTCCCGCCGTCGTACAGCGTTTTTGTTTCATCAATAAACGACAAACTCTGCGGCAGCTTCGTAAGCTCGCTGCAATCCACACAGAAACATGACAGAAATAGCGCGGTCTGACCGATAATTCTCTTCATTCTACCACATCCGACCGGACGACATGATTTCCTTTTCATCCAATAAAAACCTGACGCTGCGGCACTCTACAACATACGAAAAAATGAATCAATATTGCCCGTTAATTTTTATTGAAAATTAATTCTAAACCGCATATTCCCGCCGGCAGTCCATTCCACGACCTTCAGAGCTGTACCCCGGATGAAACAGTTCGTTTTTCAGAGACCATCCCCTAATCGATGGAGCGATTTACGCCCCTACTTTATCCTCTCCAGTATCGCCGAGGATATCTTCTCGTCCTTGTCCCTGCTGCCGCGGGAGGATCCGAACTCGAAGCTGTAGGCGTCCTTCAGGCAGGCGCCGAATATGCCGGATATGGTGGAGATGATGCCCACGGCCTCTCCGGAAAGATTCCCCTTGTAAGAAGTCAGCATCAGGAGACAGGCGATGAGCCCCAGGGCCGCGCCGATGACCATGATGTTCATGCGGCGGTTCTTGCTCCGAGTCTTGATCAACTCTATGGGATTCACATTCGTTCTGCTCGCCCTCCGGCGATTTTTCTTTCCCGTAGGCTTTATCGGGTCTAAAACTATTCTCTCCATTGTCATTTTCTATCCTTTCAAGTTGTAAAAATAATGGCGACCGAAGATTCTTTTGGGCCTCAGATAGACGGCCCAGTAGGGCTTCAGGTCGCGGTGATGGTAATGGTCGCAGCCGTCGGTCAGATCCGGCCACTTTTCCTCCAGCGTGTTTTTCGCCACCTCAAGGCACTTCCTGAAGATGCAGCAGTCGGCGCCTATGGCCTCCACCTTCCGCCGGTTGGGATCATTTTCGTTCCAGCAGGAAAACTGCAGCGGCGCCAAACATACGTCCCGAATCGTCGCGGCGAAATTCTTTCGGCGGCGATTCAGCACCACGTCGGCCACCGCCATCAGAGACGCTATCCCGAAGTCCAACAGCTCGCCCCGGGCTTCGCCGTAGATGGTTCGAGCCAATATTTCCAAATCCTGTTCCGTATATGGTTCCATTTCTACTCCTTAATAAAATTAATAGTGATGAGATTGGTTCTCGCAGCGTGGACCACGGAATGACTACCGAAAACGCGCGTCTCTCCGGTGTTCCTGTCGAGCACCTCTATTTTGCAGGCCCCGCTCTTCAACTCGTCGTAGAGATTCGTCTTTTGGGATGGAGTAAACTCCTTTACCCCGACGAATTTGTGTTTGTTTTCAACAAGTTGATCGCCGGTGGGGTCTATCCCGAGGTTTTGCAGCGTTCGAATGGGCGAAATCCGCAGCTGCACCGATTTGCCGTCCTGAGTGGTGCGGAATACGCAGGATTCCATCTGCTGCGGATGAATTCCACATTCGAAAAACCCACCGTAGGGATAAAATCTGCCCCGGACCATCCCGCCGACCTCCTCCAACTGAACGCCGTTTTGGGAATCCAGGACGTATTTCTCCATCAGAGAAGCGCCGTCTTTGCAGACGAGAAAGGTTTTTTCGAAAAGATGCTTCGACGGGAATTTTATCTCGTAGTCGTCGAAAGATTTTCCACAGAAATTAACGACGACGCCATCCAGACCGTAGCGGCCGGTGTTTTCGAAGTCGACGGTGATCTTCGAACAGCAGGACGAAACGTTGCTTATGTGCGACTGGGGGTCGATTTTTGGCCCATGGTATAGGTTTATCTTCCCGAGATTCTTGCCGCACTCCAGCCTCTCCACCGTCGCGCCGCTGACGATGGCGGTGGGAGACATGACAGCGTTCAGGGAGATAAAATCCGGCCACAGATCGGCCAATTTTACGACGCCGGATTCGTCCTCGGTTTCCAGCATCACCCCGACGGAAATATTTTCCTCGGTGTCCGGAACGTCCCCAAAATCGCGGTCGTAGACCTCCGACAGCGCCCGTATTCCTCTTGTGATTCTCATGGTTTCCCCTGATTGTTTGCGAAAAGTTGATGCGAAAAGGAGGTAATCCTTTTTCAATGATTTTCTTGCCTTTTTGACCTTCATTATGATACAATTATTCTGCGTTGGTCGTGTGATGTTGGAGATTTTGGATGAATTTGATGGCGGCGACCGGAGATTTGATTTTTAAGCTGCTCTTCAGCGACAAGCGCAGCAAGAAAATGCTCATCCATCTGCTGAACAGCATCATTTCTCCCAACGGCAATCCCATAAAGGACCTGGAGGTCCGCAAGACGGAGCTGACTCCGGAGTATCTTGGCGGGAAGGAAGTGCGCCTAGACGTCGTTGCCGAAACCTCCAATAATGAGATCGTGAACATCGAAATGCAGAAGAACGACGATCCGGACATGGCTGATCGATCTCTGTTCTACTGGGCTGAGTTGTATTTTCAGCAGTTGGAAAAGGGAGACAACTACCAGGAGCTGAAAAAAACTATTTGCATCAATATCTTGGGTGAATTTAGGCTCTTCGATGACGATGAATTCTGGCACATCTACCACATGCGGGACAGCAAGACATTTAAGCTTCTATCCGGCAAGGAGGAGATTCATTTTCTTGAGATGCAGAAAATGCGAGAGTTCCGAAATGACAACCCAGTAACGTGGTGGATAGAGTACCTGAAGAATCCCCATTCGGAGATTGTGCAGAAAATAGGTGAGTTTGAACCGATAATAAAGGAGGCTGTGAAAATGTTTGATACGGTAACGTCGGATCCCGAAATGCGGGAGTTCATAAGAATGAGAAACAAGGGCCTGCGGGACTTCAATTCCGCCATCTACCACGCAGAAGCCAGAGGC
>JAITAU010000028.1 GCA_031283965.1 Holosporaceae bacterium
TCCGACTGCAACTGCCCCACCTGTAGAGTGTTTTCCCGCGCCTATCTACATTATCTGCTGAAGGCGGGAGAACTGCTGGCCCTGAACGCCATAACCCTGCACAACATCCGATTCATGAACAGACTAATGGAGGAAATCCGCGCCGGCGTTGCCGCTGGAAATCTGAAAGCCGTCGGTGAGAAATGGACTTAAGAAAGATGTATCAATGGCTGGATTTTGAGGAACCTCCGATTAATAATGGCGCTGGAAATTTTCTCCGTGCTTGGCTATAGTGTGACCGTAGCGCGAATGGATCATAATTTTGTCGTCCCCAAAATGGATGGAGAGCTGAATGGAGCAATGTTTGCGTCCGCTGCTTGACCATCTGCAGTTACATCTGTACCTATGTCCGCTGCTGGCCTATCTGATCGGTTCTGTCCCGTTCGGGCTGATTTTTTCGCATATATTTGGCAAAGGAGGGCTGAGAGAAAGCGGTTCCGGCAATATAGGAGCCACGAATGTCCTCAGAACTCAGGGAAAATTTCTTGGAACGCTGACCTTTTTCGTGGATTTCGTCAAAGCCACCATCGCCTACCGTCTCCTCATGGGGACTGGTAGTGAAATTTTAGAATTGATGACACTTGCAGCTCCGGTTGTGGGACACATCTTCCCTGTTTGGCTGAAATTCAAAGGTGGGAAGGGCGTCGCCACCTACTTCGGAATCCTCCTCGCATTGGATTTGTTCCACTCGGGCGTCCCAATTTTTTTGATTTCAGCTGTCATATGGCTGATCGCATTTTTTATCACGAAAATTTCGTCGGCAGCCGGGCTGATTAGCGTATTTCTCAGTCTCCCCGTCTTCGCCTGCAGTCGGCATGTTATGGGTTTGAATTTTCTTAACCAATTGTATGTTCTAATCGGGTTGGTCGTTTTGATCTTCCTGAGACATCGCGGGAACATAAGACGACTACTGAAAAATAACGAGCTCGGCGTCTAGATCAAATAGATCTTCCGCCTCAAGTTGGAGGTTGGAGTATGTTGTCCAAAGAAGAAAAAATGGCGAGGTTAAGGCTGGCCCGCAGCGACATGGTGGGCTCATACACCTTCTGGAGTCTCATAAACCGGTACGGCAGCGGAGAAAAGGCTCTGCGGGCGGTGACGAAGTCTTCCCATGTCATTAGAAGCTTCGAACTCTGCGACGGAGAAAAGATCCAGAAAGAAATAGAAGGCATGAAATCTCTGGGCGCCCGTTTTGTATTTTTCGAGGACGAATTGTACCCGCCGCTGCTAAGGAATACTCCGGATCCGCCCCCAGTGCTGTCTTTTTTGGGAGACAGGGAGAAAGTTCTGTCACTCTACAAAGGAAACATGATTTCCGTCGTGGGAGCCAGGAACGCCTCCATCCACGCCAACAAATTCTGCCATTTGCTGTGCCAGGAACTGAGTCGACGCGACGTGGGAGTTGTCTCTGGGTTGGCCAGAGGCATAGACGCCAGCGCCCACGGCGGCAGTCTTGAAAACGGAACTATCGCCGTCCTAGCCTGCGGCATAAACATCCCATATCCACAGGAGAATCTCGGTTTGTACAACGAGATCGCCCAAAAAGGCGGTTTGTTCACCGAGATGCCGTTGGATACGGCCCCGCAGCCGCAGCTGTTTCCCCGGAGAAATCGCATCATAGCCGGCATATCCTATGGAACGGTGGTCATTGAGGCGGCCGAACAGTCCGGTTCCCTCATAACCGCCAGAATGGCGTTGGAATACGATCGGGATGTGTTTGCGGTGCCGGGATTTCCTCTGGATCCCCGCAGCGTCGGATGTAATCGACTGATAAAGGATGGAGCCATCATGGTCCAGAGCGTCCAGGACATATTGGATCATCTGGAGAACAGAAAGATCATACAAAGAACGTTGTTCGAGAACAAATCAGCAGCGGCCCGACCGTCCGATCAGGATCTGGAGAAAATTCGTAAAAAGATCATGGACTCGTTGAGTTCAACGCCGATAACTATTGACGAATTGATTTCTTCCATTAAAGTATCTCCCGGGGAAGCACTCGGCGTACTTCTCGAGTTAGAATTGGCTAATAAAGTTGTAAGGCTGCACGGACAGCGAGTTTGTTTGGCCCTCGGCGATTGACGATTCTCTGGAATGGATGATTGCATGCGTCTCGTGGTTGTGGAGTCTCCGGCTAAGGCGAAGACCATTAACAAGTATCTGGGGCCGGACTATCGGGTAATGGCCAGTTACGGCCATATCCGGGACCTGCTTTCCAAGGACGGCAGCGTGCAGCCGGACAACGACTTCTCCATGACGTGGGAAATCAGCCCTCGTGGCAAGAAGTGCGTTCAGGATATATCCTCTTCTCTGAAGAATTGCGATGAACTGCTGCTGGCTACAGACCCTGATAGGGAGGGCGAGGCCATTTCCTGGCACCTGAAGGAGGTTCTCCAGGAGAGTAAGAAGCTGAAGATTCCCTTTCGGAGAATTGTCTTTCACGAAATCACGAAAAGCGCCATCCGGGAGGCCATTGCCAATCCGCGGGATATAGATTCGTCGCTGGTGGATGCTTATCTGGCGCGGCGGGCGCTGGATTATCTGGTGGGATTTACGTTATCTCCCATTCTGTGGCGAAAACTTCCAGGCAGCAGGTCGGCCGGACGGGTTCAGTCGGTGGCGCTGCGGATGATCGCCGAGCGGGAGGCGGAAATAGAGGTCTTCGAGAAAAAGGAATACTGGTCCATCGAGGCAAAATTCCGAGCCAAAAATGAGAAAATATTTAATGCTCATCTGATCCATTATCGGGGCGAAAAGCTGGATAAATTCTCCATCGCCGACGGCAAACGTGCCAATTCTCTGAAAGAGTCGCTGTTGCAACAGGAATTTGCCGTAACCTCCGTTGAAACCAAGAGAGTCAAGCGCAATCCGGCGCCGGCATTCATCACTTCCACTCTTCAGCAGGAGGCCTCCCGCAAATTGGGGTTCGGCGCAAAAAAGACAATGCAGCTGGCCCAGAATCTCTATGAGGGCGTGGCCGTCGGCGGAGAAACCGTCGCCCTGATCACCTACATGAGAACCGACAGCGTGAATCTCTCCAAAGAGGCTATGGAGAAAATTCGCGAATTGATTTCCAAGAAATACGGAAAGGAATTTCTTCCGGAAAAGCCGCGCTTCTACCAAACCAAAGTGAAAAACGCTCAGGAGGCACACGAGGCTGTACGCCCGGTGGACGTCTCCATAACTCCGGAATCTCTGGCGGGGGAAATCAGTCTTGACCTCCAGAAATTATACAATCTTATTTGGAAACGTGCGGTAGCCTGCCAGATGGCGTCGGCGGAGTTCGACCAGGTGCAGGTGGATATTTCCGACGACAAGAAGGACGTCTTCCGGGCAAACGGCAGCGTGATCGCCTTCGAGGGATTTCTAAAAGTCTACGTTGAGGGTCGGGACGATCCGCCGGAGGATGAGGCGGAAGGGATTTTACCTCCGCTGGCCAAGGGAGACGAAACGCCGCTGGAAAATCTGGAGGCTCTGCAGCATTTCACCACGCCTCCGCCGCGGTTCTCCGAAGCAAGTCTGGTGAAGAGGATGGAGGAGCTGGGCATCGGGCGGCCGTCCACCTACGCCACCATCCTGCAGGTGCTTCAGGATCGCGGTTATGTGAAGTTGGTGAAGAAATTTTTCATCCCGGAGATTCGCGGCCGTCTTGTGACCTCGTTTCTCATGATTTTTTTCGCCAAATATCTGGAATACGGATTCACCGCCGATCTGGAGCAGTCGCTGGACGACGTCTCCAACGGAAAGAAGCCCAAAAGCGAGGTTTTGAAGAGTTTTTGGAAGGGATTTTGCGAAAATGTCGCCCAGACCAAGGAAATAAAAATCTCCGACGTCATCGATAGACTCAACGAAACGCTGGCTCCGCTGCTGTTCGCCTCCGGGGAGAGCAAAAAGATCGCCAGGGAATGTCCGGAATGCCGTCTGGGAGAGCTGAGCCTGAAAATTGGCCGCTTTGGTTCCTTCATCGGTTGCTCCCGCTATCCGGAGTGCAAGTACATCAAAAAGCTGGATTCTTCGCCCGCGACGGAGGGAGACGAAGCCGTGGCCTCATCCTCGGAGTATCCGAAATTTCTCGGAACAGATCCGTCGGATCAGTCGGAAATCACTTTGCGAAAGGGGCCCTATGGATTCTACATTCAGAGGGACAGGAAAGACGGAGCCAAAGCCAGCAAGAAAGCTCCCAAGGAAAAGCCGCCGCGAGCCTCCATTCCAAAATTCATCGATCCGAATAATGTTGATCTGAAACTGGCTCTTTCGCTGCTGCAGCTGCCGAAAACTCTGGGACAGTACGAGGGCGAAGACGTCAAAGTCGGCGTCGGGAGATTCGGCCCCTACGTGCTCTTCGGTGGGAAATATACCTCTATCCCAAAGCCGGAAATGGTTCTGAGCATGAATCTAGAGGATGCGGTTGAGGTTATGGAAAACCGTCGTTCCGCTCCACCCAGTCGCAGACGTTTTCGCAGGTGAGTCGTTCGATAATAAAGGATCCTCGCCGCTTGCCGCGAGAGGCTAAACCTTTTTAGGGATTAAAATTGCACGATAATCCCATTAGGCTTGACTTGCTGTGAGTTCTGCTTTTTCTATTGACCTTTTTCCGCTGAAACTGTACAAGAGTGGAGTTGTGGCCTGTGGCGGGTGTAGCTCAATTGGCTAGAGCGCCAGATTGTGGCTCTGGAGGTCGTCGGTTCAATTCCGATCACTCGCCCCGTAGTTGGGTGCGGATTCTTGCCGATGCTTGGAGATTAGTTATGAGCGGTTTTAGGTACGATGAGCTGGTGCAGAAAGCCTTGATCTCTGTGGTTCACGAGGTGCTGACTTCGGTCTCCGCCAATGGATTGCCCGGGAGCCATCATTTCTACGTCAGGTTTCGCACAGATCATCCGAAGGTAAAGATTCCAGCCTTTCTGAAGGAGCGTCATCCTGAGGAGGTGATGATTGTTATTCAGTATCAGTTCTGGAATCTGAAGGTTAGCGAACGCGGATTCTCGGTGGACCTCAGTTTCAACGGCGTTCAGGAGACTCTTTCCATTCCGTTTTCCTCTCTGACTGCTTTTGTGGATCCATCTGTGAAATTCGCTCTGCAATTTACTCCATCCTTCGGAGACGCAGATTCTCCTGCCGGCAACGGGAAAACGTCACCCAAAACTCCTCCCAAGATTGAGGACAAAATCATCAGCTTCGACAGTTTCCGCAAGAAGTAGACTTCCAGAACTCCAATTGTGGTGGTGCGATCGAAGGGATTCGAACCCTTGACACCGAGATTAGGAATCTCGTGCTCTATCCATCTGAGCTACGACCGCGACCAGCAGAATCTACATGAAAGAAACCATTGCGAAAAGACACTTTATGCAATGCCCTCTACTCTGAATACAACAAACTCTCAGCAGCCTAAATTCACCATTTCATAATCTTTTTATGTGTCTAATTTGCTGATGGATGGAGGACGTCGGTGGAGGAAAGTTACTTCGACGAGAAGCCGGAGGCTGGATTTTTCAGCAAAAACAAGATGGTAATCTGGAGCGTCATCATTTCCTCCATGATCTGCGCCCTGGCCGTTCACGTTGAGAGACACAAAACCGTGGAGAATATAATTCCGGTCCTTCGGGGAGAAGTGTCACTGGGAGAGGATTTCGTCATCACCACCATAAAAAACAAATCTCCCATCCTGATCAAAAAGGACGATCCCTTCGTCGGTAGTCAATTGCGGTTTTCTGGGGACATAAAATCCCTCTTCTCAGTGGCCGCCGATTCTCTGTGCAAACCAAAAGACGTGGTGCTGGAGGTTGGGGCCCACTTCGGATACAACGCCATAAATCTTGGGAATCATCTCAGGCATAGCGGCAAATACTATGCCTTCGAGGCGAATCACACAGTTTTCTCCTGCCTGAAGAAGAGCATAGCCCTGAACGATCTCGTACGGGTGATATTCCCGAAATGTATTGCCATTTCCGGCCACGTCGGCGCCTGCTCCATAGATGATTGCATCTCCATGAAAGCTTTACCACAGGGAGGATTTACAAAGCCCAACGTCATTCATGTGAAGTGTAGCACCATCGACACGGAACTTGCCGACGAGGCCTCCTCCGTCACTCTGCTGCTGATAGATATCCCGGGGTTGGAGTTCCCCATAATCAACGGCGCCAAGAAGGCCATACATGGATCGCGCCACATAAAAATAATCGTCTCATTTGATAACGAAGCATCATCTTCTTCCTGCGATGTTCAGGAAGAGCTGAAAAAACTCGCTGCAGCCGGCTTTAAATTTTACGTAATCGAGGCTCCCAACGTCCACACTCCGGTGGATATTCCTGAAATTATATCCAGAGGAAAGGCGGTGTTGGTGATTACCAGGGATGACCTTAGATGATTAATCTTCGCAACACCTCATCGGCATTGATTTTTTGCATCATGACGACGGGATTTTGCGATATCCTGGGCGTTTCCGAGAAGAATAGCGATAAAGGTGTTGAGAATGAAGTCGTTAAGCAACTGAAACGTGTAGATTTCTCCTACATCTTCCAGACCGGCCAGAAGCTTCAGGAAACCATAGTCGAACTGCAACGACTGAAAAATACTTCCCGAACGGTGGCGCGATTAGAGGACATCCAGGCGGACGTGAACACTCTTCTGGAGACAATAATCCATTTGTTTCAACTGATGAATCGTGAGATACCGGCCAGTAAGAACTCCTACAGAGGCGGTGAACTGGCGCTGGCCCAGGTGCTGGACGTGCTGGAGAAGGTGGATATGGAGTCGCTGGGAAAAACCGCCTCCTCCGAAAAAAATTCCTCCTCCAGGAGCGGTGGCAACTCCGACGTCACAGAGCTGCTAGAAAAGATACGCCACAGCATAACAGAATTGTGCAGAAAAATAAGAATCCTCATGAACCAGGGTAGCGGAAAGAGCGCCGAAGACGTAAGTTCGCAGAACAACTTGCGCCATGGCGGATCACAAAGCCATAGCAATGGGAAAAGTCAGGAGGATTTTGACCAAAACCACGACGATCGAAGCGGGTATAGCGGCGGCAGAAGAAAACATAGAGAAGATCAGAGCGTTCTCCGGGAGGAACTTTCCTCTGCCGAGTGCCTTTGGGTTCAAATGGAAATCTACGATCTTCGCAACAGAGGTGTGGATCGCGATGAGAGGCGTGCGTTCAAAAAGGAATTGGCCGAAAGTCGATTCGAGGAAATTCGGAAACTTTTGCCCTTCTGATACCCAAACTCATTTCGAATCGTCCCAATAACTCCAGAAATATGCTCTGCAGCAGCCATCACCGAATGGGCGATGGTCAGTTGATGATGGGATTTGGTATTAGGGCTGTCCACATTGAAAGCATCTAACGAAGCTACCTTTGGAAAGCGGCCTTCTTTTCTCGTCCGCGCCGTTGTTGTCCTTTTGGAGGACATTCCGACATGTCAGTGGAACAGAGAGGTATTGAACAATATAGTAAACTCGCTTTTCATTTACTGCACTAAAATGCTGAGGATTCAGATCCTGGAAGCTTGAAAATCTCGTAAATGGAAAGCGAATCTACTATAAAACTAAAATTTTCTCGCTGCCGGACGATGAAAGTCTGAGACACTAGACCATGCGGAGGGTGGCGAATAGGGTAAAGAAGAAAATTAGCCAGCTGATCACTTCCAATCGGTGCAAACATTGCTGGAACTAGCTCTTTTTCGCCATCAAAATGCCTGCGCAAACTACTAATTATTGGATTCTTTTGAGATTTTATTGTAATCTCTCAAACAATTTTTATGAAAAAGAAGGAAGAGTCATGAGTAGATGTCTTACGTTCATGGTTTCGTTGTTGATATTTGCTCAAATTGAGGGGAGCAGCACGCCACCAGACTCGCTCTCATCGAAATTCTCGTACACGTCGGGATGGACTTGCGATTGCTGTTCAGAAAACTCACTTTCCCTCTCGTGCTTCCCAGATCACAAAAGACATTCCATATCTCCTGTGGCGGAAAATGCGAATGCCGCAAGCACTGCTACGCTATTTCAGCCACCTTCGTTTATTCCGAAGCAGAGGTATGCTAATGCTAACATGAACCCGTCTGGAATCTATCCAACAAATGTACATCCACAAGGCTGCATTGCGAACAATCAAGGAAATTTTCAATGTCAAACGCCGTTTCCCTGTGGCTATTGGAATGATTTTTTCCCGCAGAACGCGCATAACTATGGCACGTCACCGTTTCATCAATATAACCCCACCGGAAACAGTTATGAAATTTTTCCATATCAAACTTCATATTACTACCCGTCGTCTTCGTTTGCCTCAAACAATGCGCTTAATTCGATTCTATCATCAGGTTACA
This sequence comes from Holosporaceae bacterium, assembly GCA_031283965.1. Classification (GTDB taxonomy): domain Bacteria; phylum Pseudomonadota; class Alphaproteobacteria; order UBA3830; family UBA3830; genus JAIRZM01. Next base: position 8,358 of record JAITAU010000028.1, read on the forward strand.
GTAACAATGCGACGACTCCGCACAGCACAAGCAATTGTTTCAGACTTGCTGTTAATCCACGTAAGCAGGCGTCGCTAAAGTTATCTGGAATCTATCCAACAAACGTACCTCCGCAGAGCTACACTGCGAACAATCAAGGAAATTTTCAATGTCAAACGCCGCTTCCCTATAGCTATTGGAATGATTTTTTCCCGCAGAACGCGCATAACTATGGCACGTCACCGTTTCATCAATATAACTCCACCGGAAACAGTTATGAAATTTTTCCATATCAAACTCACTATTACTATCCGTCGACTTCGTTTGCCCCAAACAACTCTGTATCGGTTACAACTTCATCCAGCAGCAGTTCTTCACATACTCCGACTTCGCCAGCCAACACATTAACTGCCCCGTCAATCATAGGCAATAGTTACTCATCGACTGCGACTGCGACTGTGCCCACGGCGACGGCAATCGACCATAATCATGTTTTAATAAATACTCGTTTCTCGTACTCCTCATACACGCCGACCCGTTTCTCGTATTCCTCCTACGCGCCAGACAGTAACTATTTCCCTAAGGCGAATAAATTTTACTACGAGGGAGTAGCCGCTCCGTCTACAAGTGGCAGTTCCTCGTCGGCCCCGTCTACAAGTGGCAGTTCCTCGTCGGCCTCGTCTACAAGTGGCAGCTCCTCGTCGGCCCCGTCTGCAAGTGGCAGCTCCTCGTCGGTCTCGTCTACAAGTAGCAGCTCCTCGTCTGCCCCGTCTGCTACCTCATTCCCATACGACGATGGTCTACTTCCAACGCCGAAGCCTTGCTACGATGGAGAAACTAATAGTACACACCAAAGAAAAGTAACCGCTATCCACGATCTGGAATATATAATAGAAACAGTTAACGAAGCCATTAACATGACAGAAATCACGGTTTCCTCGTCCGTCAATTCATCCACAGACGCGCCGAATCATGTACATCAAGATGGAAGCATATCTAATGCCTTTGTGGAAAATATCCTGAAAAAATTACCCCAAACCACGTGCGAAAAAGCAAAAGAAATAACTGCAATAACAATGGAAACAGCCAGAGATAGCATCTTAGAGTCGTTAGAAGAAAGAACCATCCAGAACGTCTCCTACGTTAGAGAAGCATTCCTAAGATCAAACGTTCCCATCATCAGTTGGTCAACTTATTGCCGTTCTTTTGCCATCTTCCTCATTTGTGCTGAAACAGGTAGAGATTTACTGGAGCGAATAGCTAACAATGCCAAAAACATTGCCGAATGGAACTTAAATAGAGAAGGCCACATTCTGTCCGTCCCCATAACTCAAACGAACCCGTCGTTGTGGATCTTAGAAATCGGCATGAATGGTAATTTATACATATATCAAGCAAAAGAAGTGAGGTTTTGCATATCGGATCGTAAGGCGCAACTGATCATATCCACATGGGACCCTGATAACGCCACATGGCTGCAGCCCCTTTATACTGCATATGAATTCATCAAAAGCAAGATTGTTAAGGGGTCCGTGTACAAATACGTTCAGCGCAAAAAGTAACGGCAACGCTCTCCGAGAACGACGCGGAGAGGACGATCTCTCATCAAAACGATGGGGAAAAATCGTCAGAAATTAACCTTCATGCCCACCATAAAGACGTTTGCCCTGTTGTCTTTTGTAGGCGATTCCCCTCCGCATGCCTTGGCGTAGCTCAAAGCAGCGTCGCAGGTGTAGGTGTTTATACTGTCATACTCGGCATATACACAGAAGGTTTTATTGAACTTATACTCCGACGCAACTGTGATGATGTTGGCGGTTGACTTGGCGCTGCCGGAAAACTTTACCACCGAATGGAAATACCCGACTGAGGCGACAAATTTCCCGAAGGTCTGGGCAAAACCCAACGTATATATCTTTCCGGCGTTCGCTCCGGCTCCGAGACCAACATCGTCGTCGTTAATTCTGTATTCTCTGGCAGGATTGAAGGCTCCGGCATCCCGAATTGCATATTTCTTGGCCAACAGAGACTTTCCGTTGTCTGTATAGCCTACGGCAAACTCGGAATTCTTGTATTTCAAGATGGCGCCGATGTTATAGGCTCGCACATTCTCCACCTCCACGCCGACGCAGTTGGATTGGCCGCTGCCCAACCATCCGGTGAGAGCAATCTTGGCGTGCCAGCCGTCTGGACTGCCGTATTCATAGGCAATACCGCCTGTGACGACATTTTTTGAGTAGGCAGTTTCGTGGGCGAAGTCCTCCTTCGGGTTGCGACCTTCCTCCTCAGGATCATGCTCCTTTTTGAATAGATTGGAGTTACGACTGCTGAAGGTATAAGACAAACCGCCGGAAAATCCACTGATAACAGGCGAGATCCAGGAGATTTTCGCCGCCTTATCGTCGTCAAAGGTGAAGCCGGTGCCAATAATTGATCCGGTGGAGGCGTTGTAGAAGGCCTCCAGCTCAGCGCTGCCGGCGCCACCGTAGCCCGCTAGCACCTTATCCCCGCCGAGGCCCAGAGCGTCCGCAGCCGTATTGATGTAGCCAAACCTCACGACGCCGATCTTATCAGCCTCCAGAAACAAAAATGCAGAATTCATTATGGCCCGGCCGTGCTTGATGACTCCTGACCTGGTTTTGGCCAGAAGTTCGGCCCCGAAACCGTAGCCGTCCACTCTCTGCAGATATCTCAAGTCGACATTTCCCTGCGCTGAGAAGACAGAACCGCTCTTGGATTCATTTTCCTTTTGACTTATGAATGTCGAAGTGAAGTCCAGATTCCCGCAGAAGCACAGATCTGCGTCTATTCCGGCCTTCCGTAGATGGTTTGTGACTGCCAGATTCAGCCATTCGTCGTTATTGTATTCCTCTTTGCACTGATAGTCGTCGTCGTTCACATCCGCCATAAGGCAACCGCAGCCCGACAGCAGCAGCAGTGATACTTTTCTAAGCATATGCAGTCTCCATTCCATGCACTTGTGTTCCAACAGAACTAGTTAGCATGGATATTAATAATAAATCCTTTCCAAATGGCTATTTTTGAAAAAAAGTTGTAAGCAAGCAACTGCCATCAATTTTGAGACTGCTGCATAAGGCATACTTTCCGCAAGGACAGTGGCGCAAACTCGAGGAAAAGTTACGCGAAGTCGCGCAGGGCAGTGTGATAACATCTGCCTCAAAATTGTGTGCGTTAAATTCTCTGAATGTCGATCTGACGATAGCGAATTTCATCGCCGACTTCCCATCGCCTGTCAAGCATTGCACTGCAACTGAGGCGCCAAAAAGCATTTGGGTAGTTTGAAACGAAATTTTGTACTGGACAATGGCCTCTCAGATGGCGCGTCCTGAGGGATTCGAACCCACGACCTGCGGCTTAGAAGGCCGATGCTCTATCC
>JAITAU010000063.1 GCA_031283965.1 Holosporaceae bacterium
CAAATTCCTGTGCAACAGAACCTTTTTTAACCTCCGCCAAGAAGGATTTGATCAGCTCGTCCTTCTCCGCCAACCGCTGAACCAACTCATGATCCGGAGAAATTGCCACAAAAGTGGCCCCGTAGATGGTTTCTGCTCTTGTGGTGAAGACGACGATATCCTCTCCGATGCTGCTTTTGAAGACGATGGAACAGCCATCCGATATTCCGATCCAATTTTGCTGCATGGTTCGCACCTTTTCTGGCCATCCGTCCAAATGCAGCACATCGTCCGACAGCTCCCTGGCGAAATCCGTAATCTTGAAGAACCACTGATTCACAAGACGCTTTTCCACGATCGCTCCGGAACGCCAACCGCGGCCATCGATCACCTGCTCATTGGCAAGGACGCAGTTGTCCACCGGATCCCAATTGACCTCAGATTTTTTTCGGTAAACCAGTCCATTTTCATAAAATGTCAGGAAGATTTTCTGCTGAAACGCATAGTACGACGGATCACAAGTGGCAAATTCCCGCGACCAGTCATAGGAAAAACCCAGAGACAGAATCTGCGATTTCATCACGGCGATGTTTCTGTAAGTCCATTCCCTGGGATGGGATTTTTCCTTCAGAGCGGCGTTTTCCGCCGGCAATCCGAAGGCGTCCCATCCGACTGGATGGAGCACGGCAAAGCCCTGCGTCCGCTTGAAACGCGCAAGAATGTCGCCGATGGTGTAGTTGCGCACGTGTCCGATGTGAACTTTCCCGGATGGATACATGAACATCTCCAGGATGTAGCACTTGGGTTTTGATTGGCTACAATCGGTGGCGAACGAACGATTTTTAAGCCAGAAATTCTGCCACTTCGGTTCAGTCACCGAAAAATTGTATGGAGCAATTTCTGAAATATCCAGGGGCATGGTCATCATCCAAAACTGACATTCACAGCGTCACCACCGGAGTCCGCACGGCGATGGGAGGCATTGTATATGAAAAGGAGGATTCGGAAAAGATCTCGCTCATCGAGGGGATTGCCCTATAAATAGAGAGATTCAGTCGAATGAGCTACGCAGAAGTTATACAAGACCACGGTTGTACAGAATTTTCGAAAAGCTCATGGCGTAATTTTTTGTTGAAATCTGAGACGGCGTCCCCTAGGGAATTCGAATCCCTGTTGCCGCCGTGAGAGGGCGGCGTCCTAGGCCGCTAGACGAAGGGGACAGACAGAACGAAGGTATAGCAATTGCCGCGTAAATTCAAGATGCCCCAAGACGGGACCGCTTTTCCGTCATCGCCGAAACCATCGCCAAATTCCATCACTAATTCCAATCGCGTCCAGAGTGGAGGCTGCGACTGAAGGCATTTCAAAATGGTGTTCGTGTAATTTGAGATGAGATTCGGCGCCGGAGAGATATCTCAGGATGACCTCCATCTTGCCGACGGCTGAAAAACAACGACATTCGCCGATACATATCAGTTGTTACACAACAATTTTACTGTGCCCCCAAATTTTATTGCTTTTTTCATTTTTTTCCTATATATTGCCTTTTGTTTCGTTACAGGAGAGCATCTATGGCAAAAAACAAGGCAGATGGATTACAAGAGCTTACCGGCTGGAGGGCGATATTTTGGCCAATTTATCCAACGGAGCTCAAAAAGTTTCTTCCCATGGCCATAATGATGATGTGCATCCTGTTTAACTACAGTGTACTGCGTGGACTGAAGGATTCCTTCGTCTTCACCAACATGGGAGAGGAGGCCATCCCGACTCTGAAATTGTGGTTTGTGCTGCCGGCGGCGGTGCTGTTCATGCTGGTCTACTCGAAGTTATCCAACGCCTTTTCGAAAAACACAGTTTTTTACGCGGTGGTCTCCTTCTTCCTGACCTACTTTCTGGTCTTTGGATTGCTTCTCTACCCATTCCGCCAGAGTCTGATCATAGATTTCTCTGCCGTCTCCAGTCCGTTTTGGAAGAGGCTGCTGCTGCCAATCAGCGGTTGGGTCTATTCCTCCTTCTATGTGGTGGCGGAGCTCTGGGGAAGCGCCATGGTCAGCCTCATGTTCTGGCGTTTCGCCAACGACGTCACCTCACTGAAACAGTCCAAGCGTTTCTATTCGATGTTCGGCTTCGTAGCAAACGGCGCCCTGATCGCCTCCGGTACAGTCCTAAAAACCGTGAAGGACATAGGCGTGATCATCACAGTCGCCGTTGTCTCTTGCCTGATCATCATCAGCATCTACTATTGGTTAAATAATTGCGTGCTGACGGATCCACGCTTTTTCAACCCGGACGACCTGAAAAAACCCAAAACTAAAGTGAAATTGAGCCTTGGGGAGAGCCTGAAGTACATTCTTCGGTCCAAATATCTCGGCTTCATCGTTCTGCTGATCATCTGCTACGGCGTCAGCATCAACCTGGTAGAGGTCATGTGGAAGGGGCAGGCGAAGCTTCTCTATCAGTCAGAGGCTGAGTTCAGCGGTTTCATGGGCGGACTGCAGATCTGGACCGGATTGGCCACAATCCTATGCATGCTGGTGGGTGCCAACATCCTGCAACGATGCTCCTGGTTCACGGCGGCCTCGGTCACTCCGTTTATGATTTTCGTAACTGGATTGATTTTCTTCAGCTGCGTCATATTTAAAGAGACCCTGAGCCCGATAATTTCCTCCTGCGGTCTGACGGTTCTCGGAGTCATCACGTCGGTGGGATTGATACAGAACGTGCTGGGCAAAGGGACGAAATATTCTCTCTTCGACGCCACCAAGGAGATGAGCTACATACCCTTGGACGAGGAGCTGAAATCGAAGGGAAAAGCTGCGGTGGAAGTTATTGGCGGACGGGCTGGCAAATCCGGCGGCGCAGCCATTCAATTCCTGCTGCTGCATGTGATATTCATCGGCTCCAGCCTGGTGGAACTGGCTCCTGTAATCGCCTACATTTTCATCGCCGTCATGCTGCTGTGGTTCTTCGCCGTTTCCGGCCTGAACAAGCAATTTTTGAAAATAACGGTGGACTACCACAGGTAAAAAATCTCAATCCGATCGGCGTGGTACATTGCTGCGGTGTTGGGCGGTGTTTCGGCCTCAGGATCCGAATATGGAAACCATTTCGCAGACCACCAGCAACACTCCGACAGCCACAGTGGCGCAGACGATTGAGCGGCGACTCAAAATCTCTATTTTCAGTGGTTTGGCGATCTTGAGGAGCAGAAATGACGGCAGAAAGATGGCCAGCACCGCCAGGATCATCCCAGCGAAACCAAGTGTCTTTATGAAGGCTTCCGGAACGACGATGGCCACGAAAACCGACGGCATCACCGCCAGAAGAGAGGCCAAGACCCGTCTCCGTCGGCCGCGCACCAGGGGGATTTCCCAGCGGTCGAAGGCCATCTCCAGATCTTCCACCAGAGCGACGCCCACACCGACGACGGAGGTGACGATGGCCAGTGTCGAAATCACCACCACAGCGCGTTTCACGAAGACGGCGTCGGCGGCGGCGCCGAGGGCCGTGATCAGCTCGCCGACGTCAACGCCGCTCCGCGTCATCCTGGTAAATAATTCCGGCTGGTGGTTGAAAACTATGGCCATCACGCAGAAAGTCCAGGACAGATAGACGATGGCTGGGATCACGCTGCCCCACAGGCACGATCTCTTCAGCATCCTTACGTCGTCGCCGCAGAATTTCGTCAGCGAATGGAGGGAGCCCTGGAACCCAAAGGAGGTAAACAGCGTCGGCAGAACCACACACACCTTCGCAGGGCGAATATCATGTGCAACCGTCGGCAGTCCATTGAAATCTACGCTGATCAGCATGTGGACTATGGCCAACAGCACCGCCAACAGCAGGAAAATGAACAGCGTTCGGTTGGAGTTCACAATTCTTTCGGAGGAAAAGACCAGAAGCAGGAAAATTCCAATGCCGATGGCAGCGGTGACGACGGTGTTGGAAATTGGCGCCATGGCGGATAATCCGTAGGTATAGGCAGCCAGCAGGGCAAGGGACAGAATTTTCAGGCAGACGCTTCCGACGAGGGCGGCGATTTTGCCGGAAAACGCCAGGCCGACGTCCTCCAGCGTGTACTCGCAGTTGGACTGCAGGTTCAGCTCCACACGAATGATGGCGGAAAAGTACGATACGGCGGCGAACAACCCCATCAGAAGGCAGGTGTAGAGGACTCCGACGTGGGACAGGACGATGGGCAGAGACAACATGCCGGAGCCGATGGCCGTTCCAGCCAAGAGAAAGATGGCATTCCACTGTTTTTTCACGATTTCCTCCTGAAAATAAGAAAAATCCTAAGCGACGTCGCGCTCTGGGCGATCGAAACGGAAGTCGTTCAAAAGCAACCGCCTACGGAATCAACGGCAAATCCCAGAACCGACAGTATCATAGGGGTTTTGGATGCGAGATCAAGTGGTTGAAAACAATTGTCCCAATGGTTTATCATGGCAAAACATCAATCATCGGCGTAAAGAGTTGATATAGCCATGGCGAGGCGGGGTGCTTTGATTTAGTTGTTTTTTCTCCCCATCTGGTTGTTTTTTATGTGTTATGAGGTGTTTTATGTCTGGTCGTGGTATGTTGTGGAGCGTTTGCTGTGTGGCGGTCTTGTGTGGTGTGGTGAATGAAGGTGGATGTATGGCGCTGAATCCTCAGGAGGACAATGAAGTAGTGAGGATAAACCACAATCTACCTGGGGAGTTGCCGTTGGGCGATCTTATCAGACAGGTAATGGAGAAATGTTCCCAAAGTTTCAGTGGTGATATGGTGAAAGACGATAAAGTGTTGGTGGACGCCTACTTGGCCCAGGGAAAATTGTGTGTTGATCTGAAGTACGTCGATACGTTTATGGCCATCTTGGGTATCTTGGACGCATGTCTTCCAGCTGAGCATTATGAATGCGTTATTCGAAGATGATGAGTTGGACCATAGGACTTACAAAAAGAACGAGAAGAAAGTTGCATCATATTGTCGTGATAAAAAAAGGAATTAGTTGCTTATCTGTGTGCAGAAAAGCCTCAAGGTCTGGTGCTGCACACGGAAATGGAGCCTGATGCGGGTAATATGTTCAGTGAAGCTCTTCGGGCACGCATAGGAGCAGAGCTGATGGCTCAGAGGGGAATTAGAAGGTAGTAGAAAAACGGCAGAGCGGGATCTCCGCCGTCTTTGTTGCAACTTTCCGGAGCCGACACTCCGTCGGGGCGCGTTGCTTGTGGGTAAGCTACTTTGAAAGTTCGACCACTGGTCATGGCGGTTGCCGCGCCTGTTCGCGTCTGGAGGACGCTTTTTCAAAGTTAGTTTATCAACTCCTGTTAAAATATGGAACAACGGTGGACACGATGACGCTGGCCGGTGGAGGGAAGATTTGTTGGTAGTAACGGGGCTCTTGGTTTACTATTCTCGCTTCCGTTACTGGATTGGGGCTTATGAGGAAGCTATTCATGAGGGTAGTTTTGCTATTATCTTCGATATCGGTATAGTTCTGTGGAAGATTGTTACTTAATGATATGGTTATCTTTATATGGTCCAACTGTGCCTGAGGCGGAACAGGGACGCGACGGTTTTCTGTGTCCAGCTCAGTGACTTTATAATCGAGGTAATCGCCATAGTAGACACGACGGTACGACAGATTCAGAATCCCCCCATTGGGAATTCCATTCAATCCGCTGATATTATCATTCAAGAAGTCATCGTTATGAATTTGGACGATAATATCTAGAGTATCGTCATCTGTAGTGACAATTTCAACATTTTTTATTGCTTCAATGATTCTCTTGATCTTAAAGAACTCTGCCAAACGTCCGATGAACACACGCATATACACAACATTTTGGTGGACTGTATTGGAGCACCACCAGGAACCTTCTCTATTATTATCTATCCTAATATGGCGACCATGACTTGGGCTCATGAAATGGCCATCTATGACATGGGAAAACCAATAAGCCTTATCCCACATATCATTCTTAGTCTCAGCACTACGCACTCGGCCGCGATACCAGCAGCTCTCGGTAGCTAACTCCTTTATCGCCCTGGTGACATAATAAATAACCTTAAGTTGCTCAGTACTTAAGCCGTGGGAAGCTTTCCTCTGATCTCCTAAGAACTGACCGTAACGTCACCGGATTAGGTGGAAACATCCGGGACTTTTCTTCGTCTCCATGACTGCGGTTTCGGTTCTTTCCGCTGCGGCGCCTATTCCGAAACCGTGACTTCGGCGCCGGAGACGGCGGCGGCGGCTTTGGCTGCGTTCTCGGCCAGAGCTTCCGCGTCGCGGGCAATGGCCGTCTTCCGGATTCTATCCACCACCAGACCGGTGCCGGCCGGAATCAAACGGCCAACCAACACGTTCTCCTTCAGACCACTCAACCGATCAACCTTGCCGGTGATGGCGGCCTCAGTAAGGACGCGGGTGGTCTCCTGGAAGGAGGCGGCGGAAATGAAGGATCTCGTCTGGAGGGAAGCCTTGGTGATCCCCTGGAGCACAGGATGGGCGACGGCCGGAGTACCCCCCTCCCGCAGCACACGGTTGTTTTCCTCCTCGAAATCTCTGCGGTCCACCTGTTCCCCAGCCAGGAATGTGGTTTCACCAGGAGTTGCCACCTTCACCTTCTGCAGCATCTGACGCACAATGATTTCGATGTGTTTGTCGTCGATTTTCACCCCCTGCAGCCGATAGACGTCCTGAATTTCATTGATGAGATAATTTGCCAGGGCCTCCACTCCGAGAACCTGCAGGATATCGTGGGGAGCCTTGTTTCCTTCGATCAACACATCCCCTTTGGCAACCACGTCTCCCTCCTTCACAGCAATCTGCCGGTGTCTCGGCGCCAGATATTCCGTCGGCGGGAGATTTTCGTCGTCCGGACGGATGATGATTCGCTTCTTTCCCTTGTAGTCCTTGCCGAACTCCACTTTGCCGCTACATTCGCTGATGACGGCCGGATCTTTCGGCACACGGGCTTCGAACAATTCTGCCACACGAGGAAGACCGCCGGTGATGTCCTTGATTCTCGATGTTTCCCGTGGCATGCGGGCCAAAATGTCGCCGATTTCCACACGCTCACCGTTCTTTACGGCGATAATGGAGTCCACGGACATGAAATACCGCACTTCCTGACCGTTGGGGAGCAGCAGAGTCCGGCCGTTTTCGTCCTTCAGCACGATTCTTGGTTTAAGATCCGCGTGGCGCGCCTGCTGATGCCAGTCCGCCACTACGTAGGTGGAGACCCCGGTCGATTCATCCACTGATTCCCGCAGGGAAATACCGTCCAGCAAATCCATATAATGGACGATCCCAGCCATTTCGCACACCACCGGCGAGGTGAACTGATCCCAATCGGCGAGCTTTCCGCCTTTTTCCACTTTAGCGCCATTCTCCACGTATAATTTTGCTCCATAGGGCAATTTATGGTTCGCCCGTTCCTTTCCACGGGAGTCCAGCAGCACAATTTCGCTGTTACGATTCATGACGATGCACTGGCCAGCACTATTTTTCACGGTTTTCTCGTTGCGCAGCGAAACTGTGGCCTCGTAGGTGGCGTCGATGGATGACATTTCAGCTCCCTTCTGGGCCGTGCCACCGATGTGGAATGTGCGCATGGTGAGCTGAGTACCAGGCTCTCCGATGGATTGGGCAGCGATGACTCCGACCGCTTCCCCAAGGTTTACCCTTCGCCCTCTTGCCAGATCGCGGCCATAGCAGCTGGCACAGATGCCTTCTTTGCATTCGCAGGTGAGAACGGAGCGAATGCGAATCTCATTGACACCGGCGATCTCGATCTTGGCCACATCAGCCTCGTCGATGAGCTCTCCGGCCTTCACCAGAACGGCGCCGGAAGATGGATCCACAACGTCGTCCACCGGAGTGCGACCCAAAACCCTGTCTGTCAGCGATGATATGACGTCGCCGCCGGAAATGACGTCGGAAATGGTGATGCCTTTTTGGGTGCCGCAGTCGTCCTTCACGATCACGCAGTCCTGGGACACGTCCACCAGACGGCGGGTGAGATATCCCGAGTTGGCGGTCTTCAGAGCCACGTCTGCCATTCCCTTGCGGGCGCCATGAGTGGAGGTGAAGTACTCCAACACCGTCAGACCTTCCTTAAAATTCGAGATGATTGGGGTTTCGATGATCTCCCCAGAGGGCTTCGCCATTAGACCACGCATGCCGGCCACCTGTCGCATCTGGGCCAGAGATCCTCTGGCGCCGGAATGTGCCATCATGTACATGGCGTTCAATGGCTTCCCCACCTCCACCGTAGCCAACCCCTTCATCATGGAGTCCGCCACCTTGTCACTGCAGACAGCCCATGCGTCCACCACTTTGTTGTAGCGCTCGCCGGCGGTGATCAGGCCATCCATATATTGCTTCTCATATTCGCCAACAGCCTTTCTGGTGGCAGCTACGATGGCGGCCTTGTGCTTTGGCACCACCAGGTCGTCCTTGCCGTAGGATATGCCGGACAAAGTCGAATAGAGAAACCCGAGGTCCTTAAGTCTATCGGCAAAAATCACGGCGCTCTTCTGGCCACACACCCGATAAACCCTCTCGAAAACGACCGCCGTCTCCTTGTTGGTCATCAATTTGTTGATCATGCTGAATTCTATGTCCGGATGCGGCGGCAGCAGCTGTGACAAAAGCATTCGCCCTGGGGTAGTAGCGACGGTGATGGCCATACGGCTGCCGTCCTTCTGCAGCTGATAATACCGTGCCTTAATTTTCGCGTGCAGGCTGACAATCTTTTCCTGCAGAGCATGCTCAATTTCACCGACGGATGAGAAAATCATGCCTTCCCCAGGCTCGCCGTCCCGTTCGATGGTTATGTAGTAGATCCCCAGGGTGATGTCCTTGGTGGGGAGAATAATCGGCCTGCCGCTGGAGGGACTCATGATGTTGTTGGTGGACATCATCAACACCCTGGACTCCAGCTGCGCTTCAATGGACAGAGGCACATGGACGGCCATCTGGTCGCCATCGAAGTCTGCGTTGAAAGCTGTGCAGACCAAAGGATGTAGCCGGATGGCCTTTCCCTCCACAAGTACTGGCTCAAATGCCTGAATGCCGAGTCGATGAAGAGTAGGGGCGCGGTTAAGCAGAACCGGATGCTCCTTGATGACTTCCTCCAGAATATCCCAAACCTCTGACCGTCCCTTCTCCACCATGCGCTTCGCCGCCTTCAGTGTAGTGGCCAGGCCGTATCTCTCCAGCCGGGAATAGATGAAGGGCTGGAACAGCTCCAGCGCCATCTTCTTGGGCAGCCCGCACTGGTGCAATTTGAGTTCCGGACCGACGACGATGACGGAACGACCGGAATAATCCACGCGTTTCCCCAGCAGATTTTGGCGGAAACGCCCTTGTTTGCCCTTCAGCATGTCCGACAGAGATTTCAGCGGCCGTTTTCCGGTTCCGGTGATGACTCTGCCGCGCCTACCGTTGTCGAACAGCGCATCCACCGCCTCCTGCAGCATCCTTTTCTCATTTTTCACGATGATTTCCGGAGCTTTCAACTCTAACAGCCGCTTCAGGCGGTTATTGCGGTTGATGACACGCCGATAAAGATCGTTCAGATCTGACGTGGCGAATCGACCGCCGTCCAACGGCACCAGTGGCCGTAATTCCGGAGGAATCACAGGAATGCATTCCATGATCATCCATTCCGGATGGGTTTCGGAGGTCAAAAACGCCTCCACCAACTTCAATCTCTTCACAAGACGACGGCGTTTCATGTCGGAGGAGACGGTTTTCAGCTCCAAGCGCAGCTTATTCTTCTCGTCCTTGAGATCTACTCCAGCCAACATCGCATGGAGAGCCTCAGCTCCGATGCCGGCCCGAAAGGCGTCCTCTCCATAATCATCCTGAGCCTTATAGTACTCCTTCTCCGAAAGCAATTGATATGGCTTAAGGGGAGTCATGCCGGGATCAATGACAACATAATCCTCGAAATAGAGGACTCTTTCCATTTCGCTGGTGGAAATATCCAGCAGAAGAGCGATGCGACTAGGCGGTGACTTCGTGAACCAAATGTGAGCCACAGGAGACGCCAGCTCGATGTGCCCCATCCGCTCCCGGCGCACTTTGGAGAGTGTCACCTCGACGCCGCATTTCTCGCAGATCACGCCGCGGTACTTCATGCGCTTATATTTGCCACAGAGGCATTCGTAATCCTTAACCGGCCCGAAAATGCGGGAGCAGAACAGTCCGTCCTTCTCCGGCTTGAAGGTTCTGTAGTTGATTGTCTCTGGCTTTTTTATCTCCCCGAAGGACCAGGACCTTATTCTTTGGGGACTGGAGATAGAAACCCTGATAGCGTCAAAATTATTCAAATTATTGATCGGTCCCAGAACCTTCTGTAATTGGTTAACCATCTAATACCTTTCCTCTAGACTAGTTCGTCCTTCTGGACGATATCTTGCTGAAATTCAAAGTTCAATCCAAGACCACATAGCTCTTTCATGAGAACATTGAATGATTCCGGAATGCCGGGCACGATGTTTTCATCCCCCTTGATGATGGATTCGTAGGCCTTCGTCCTTCCGGTAACGTCGTCGGACTTTACCGTGAGAATCTCCTGGAGAGTGTAGGCGGCGCCGTAGGCCTGGAGGGCCCAGACCTCCATTTCTCCGAATCTCTGGCCTCCGAATTGAGCTTTGCCTCCGAGCGGTTGCTGCGTCACAAGGCTGTACGGCCCGATGGAGCGGGCGTGGATCTTGTCGTCCACCATGTGATGAAGCTTCATCATGTAGATGCATCCCACCGTCACCTTGTTGTAGAACTCCTCGCCGGTTTTGCCGTTGATGAGCGTCACCTGACCGGATTTATCCAGCCCGCAGCGCTCCAGCGCCTGAGCAATGTCCTGCTCGCGAGCTCCGTCGAACACGGGGGTGGATACTGGGATGCCGGGAGCGACGTTGGCGGCCAACTCCACCACTTCGTAATCGGACATGGCGTCGATGTCGCTACGCTCGGTCGGCTTATCATAGACGTCCTTCAGCTGTGCCTTCAGATTTTTAATAAGTTCTTGATCCGTTTGCACCTTCTCGAGGACTTCCCGAATTTTTTTGCCCATGGCCCGAGAGGCCCATCCCAGGTGAGTCTCTAAAATCTGCCCTACGTTCATCCTGGACGTGACCCCAAGCGGATTCAGTACGATGTCCAACGGCGTTCCGTCCGCCATGTGTGGCATGTCCTCCACCGGGACGATCTTGGACACAATGCCCTTATTGCCGTGACGACCGGCCAGCTTGTCCCCCGGTTGCAATTTACGCTTATCAGCCACGTAAACCTTGACGGCCTTGAGCACCCCAGGCGCCAACTCGTCGCCTTTTTTGAGCTTATCGACCTTTTCTTCAAAATTTTTCTGAAGCCGCACCAGAATCGTATTGAAATCTTCATGAAGATTGCCCACGTCCTTGGTAACGCTCTTGTTGGCGGGCACAATCAACCGCAACTGCTCCCGATTCAACGACGTCAGATACTCTTCCGTGGCGATGGACCCCTTACATTTCACCGGTGTGGACGCCATTTTCTGCCCCAGGAGTTTTTCCAGCAATCGGCTGTAGTAAGTGGCCTCAAAGATCGCCCGCTCGGCGTCCATATCGTTTTTGAACGACTCGATTTCCTTCTGCTCTATGGCGATGGCCCTTTCGTCCTTTTCTATGCCGCATCTGGAGAAAATTTTGACGTCCACCACTGTGCCCCGTACTCCCGGAGGCAGTCGAAGCGATGTATCTCGCACGTCTGCGGCCCGTTCTCCGAATATGGCCCTCAGCAGTTTCTCCTCCGGAGTCATGAGGGACTCACCTTTGGGCGTGACCTTGCCAACCAGAATGTCTCCGGCCTGAACTTCGGCCCCTATATGCACAATTCCCGCCTCGTCGAGATTCTTCAGAGCATCGTCCGAAACGTTTGGGATATCCCGAGTAATCTCTTCGTTGCCCAGCTTTGTGTCTCTGGCCATCACATCAAATTCCTCGACGTGAATGGAGGTGAAGCAGTCCTCCTGCACCAGCCGCTCTGAAATGACGATGGCGTCCTCGAAGGTGTACCCGTTCCAGGACATAAACCCCACCAGTACGTTTTGACCAAGCGCCAGTTCTCCGAGGCTAGTACCGGCGCCGTCGGCGATGATATCTCCGGTCTTGACTGTGTCTCCGATCTTCACCAGCGGCGTTTGATTCAAACAAGTGCTGTGATTCGAACGCTTAAACTTCCGCAGATTGTATATGTCGACTCCGACGCTAGCATCATCTCCGGTCACTCGGACGACGATGCGGTTGGAATCCACCTGATCCACAATGCCATCGTGTTTAGCTATGACGGAGACTCCGGAATCCCGTGCCACCACCGCTTCCATGCCGGTACCAACCAGAGGAGCTTCCGGTCGCAGCAGAGGCACCGCCTGCCGCTGCATGTTGGCCCCCCTGAGGGCCCTGCTGGCGTCGTCGTTCTCCAAAAATGGAATCAAGGCTGCTGCGATGGAGATAATTTGCTTCGGCGACACATCCATAAAGTCGATGGACTCACGCGGACTATTGACAAAGTCGCCGTTTCGCCGGCAGGTTACGAAATCGTCCCGGAAGCGCCCATCCTCCGTTACGGAAGCATTCGCCTGGGCGATGGTGAACTTTTCCTCGTCCATCGCCGACAAATAAACTGTCTCGTCGGTGACTCGGCCGTCCACCACCTTCCGATACGGAGTTTCGATGAATCCATATCTGTTGATGCGGGCGAAAATGGAGAGGGAATTTATCAGGCCGATGTTCTGACCCTCCGGAGTTTCGATCGGACAGATGCGACCGTAGTGGGTAGTGTGAACGTCCCGCACATCGAGACCGGCCCGATCCCTGGTCAACCCGCCAGGCCCCAGTGCAGAAATGCGCCGCTTATGGGTGATTTCGGCCAACGGGTTGGTTTGATCCATAAACTGAGACAGCTGGGACAGGAAAAAGAACTCCCGAATGGCCGAAGCCACCGGCTTGGCGTTGATTACGTCGTTGGGAACGGCGCTGTCCACGTCGACGGCTCCCATTCGCTCCCGCACGGCACGCTCCATCCTGGATAGGCCGCTCTTAAACTGGTTTTCCATCAGCTCCCCAACGGATCGCACCCGGCGGTTAGCCAAATTATCGATGTCATCGATGGCGCCAATGCCGTCCTTCAGCTGATGCAGGATCTTCATGATGACCAGAATATCCTCTTTGGTTAAAATGCCGAGATTTTCCG
>JAITAU010000003.1 GCA_031283965.1 Holosporaceae bacterium
GCTTGCGGCGGGGTTGTTTATTCGATGAGACGCGGCCCCATGCGGCGCCTCTTCGTTCAGCAAAATCGGTGTTTTTCTAAGTGCTCGGTATTTTTCTAAGTGCAGAGAATTCTCGTGCATCTTCGCGCGAATTACTCCGTCTTGGAGATTTGGCCTTGGGGTTGTCCTAAACCCGCCTCGGGAATCTGCGATCTTCGGGAATCTGCGGCTTCGTGGAATCTGCGACTTCGTGGAATCCGCGACTTCGGGAATCTGCGACTTCGTGGAATCTGCGACTTCGTGGAATCCGCGACTCCGGGAGTCCGCAGCTTCGGGAGTCCGCGACTTCGTGGAATCCGCAGCTCCGGGAGTCTACGGCTTCGGGAATCTGCGGCTTCGTGGAATCTGCGGCTTCGTGGAATCCGCAGCTTCGGAAATCCGCGACTTCGGGAATCTGCGATTTCAGGAGCCCATGACCTCTTTGACCTTGCTGGCCAGTTCTCTCAGGTTGAATGGCTTCGGGAGAAACTGCACCCGACTGTCGTTGGCCAGCGATTCCCGGAAGTTGTCCTGGGTGTATCCGGAAATGAAGATGACCTTCACCTTGGAATTATGGTTTTTGATGTGTTCCATGAGGGTGGCGCCGTCCATTTGGGGCATCACCACGTCCGTGACCACCAGATCGATGTCGTCCGCTCCTTTTTTGATGAACTCCAGAGCGGATTCGCCGTTGGAGGCCTCTATGACGCGGTAGCCCTTGTCTCTCAGAGCTCTGGCGCTGAACATGCGAACGGCGTCTTCATCCTCCACCAGCAGAATCGTCCCCACTCCGGTGAGGTCCACCATTTTGGTTTCGCCGACGTTTTCCCGGGAGCTGGCCGCCCCTTTCTCTGGAGAGGAGATTTTCGGAAAATAGATGCTGAATTTCGTCCCCGCTCCCACGGCGCTTTCTATGGAGATGAAGCCGCCGGTCTGGTTGACTATGCCGTAGACGGTGGAGAGTCCCAGGCCGGTGCCGCTGCCTTTTTCCTTGGTGGAGAAAAACGGATCGAAGATTCTGTTGAGGTACTTTTCCTCTATGCCGCAACCGGTGTCGCTCACCTCGATCAGCACGTATTCTCCCGGAGGCATGGTGTCTCCCCGCAGAAATTTCGCCTCCTGACTGCGATATTGTGAGGTCTGAATGGTCAGAGTGCCGCCGTCCTTCATGGCGTCTCTGGCGTTGACGGCGAGATTTATGACGACCTGCTCAAACTGTATCTGATCCACCTTAACGAACCCAAGATCACGGCCGTGGGTGACTTTCAGATTGATCCGAGCTCCCAGGAGCCTCTTTAGGAGGGCGGACAGTTCGCCGATCATGTCCGTCACGCTTAAAACCTTCGGCTGCAGCGTCTGCTGACGGGAAAAGGCCAACAATTGCCGCACCAGATTGGAGGCGCGATTGGCGTTTTGCTTTATCTGCATGACGTCGTTAAAGGATTGGTCCGAGGGCAGATATTTCTCCAGCAGCAGATCGCAGTAGCCGATCATGGCCGTCAGAAGATTGTTGAAATCGTGGGCGATGCCTCCGGCCAACTGTCCCACCGCCTGCATTTTCTGCGACTGCACGAACTGGTGCTGCAGTTCCTTCCTTTCGGTGATGTCCACGATGTATATGACCAGACCGTCGTTGTCTTTGGAGCGCTTGGCGTCGTCCATTTTGGTGACATAGACCATGACGGTCTTGTATTTTTCGGATTTGAACTGAATTTCGAATGGCGCGATGAATTTATACACCGCCGTAAACAGCTGATAGAGCTTCTCCCGCACCGTTTCCCGCTCCTCATCCAGCACGTAATTCAGAAATGAATTATTTTCCGCATGTTCGGCGCCGATGATGCTTTTGAAGGTGCGGTTGCAGGCGGAGA
This sequence comes from Holosporaceae bacterium, assembly GCA_031283965.1. Lineage (GTDB taxonomy): Bacteria > Pseudomonadota > Alphaproteobacteria > UBA3830 > UBA3830 > JAIRZM01. The sequence continues at coordinate 1,890 of JAITAU010000003.1, forward strand.
TCATCTCGGCTCCGTCTGTGATCACGATCCCCACCGGAGCGTCTTCGAATATATGTTCAAAGTACAGCTTTGTCTTACCGAGGGCCTGAACAAGCTCTTCGTTCTGCTGGGTTTCTTTGGTGATCAGATATACCGTGGCGTCCTCCTGCTGCACTATCTGCCGCATCAACACCTCGACGCCGTCGCCGGTTTCCGATTTTAATGTAATTTTGGCGGTCATGGTGTTGGTGAGTCTGCCTCCGCTTTTCATCGGCAGCTCATCGCTTTTGCTCTTGATCACGTATTTATTGAAATTACTGCTGATCACTCCTTCGGGCTTGCAGCCGATCCAGTGGGAAAATGTGTTGTTGCAGAAGGTGATCACGTCCTCCTTATCCAGACAGACATAGCCGACGTTGGAGCAATTGATCATCTTCAGCAGAAAACCGCTGTTGATTTCCAGCGACTCGACCTTGGACGTGGAGGGGGTGAGATCCATGATGGTCCAGCAGGAGAAGCCGCCGTGACCCGGCAGTGGAGATACGGCGACTCTCCAGAGGGCCGCTCCCTCCGACTGCAGGTTCATCAGCACGTCTATGTGGGACTGTTTGAGATTCTCCGCCGCCACCTGGAGATTGCGAATGGCCTCCACCACATGGGGGTATTTGCCGAAGCAGACGATGAAATCGTCCATGGTTCTCATTTTTAAGCCCGGGAACAAATTTTGGCCAACGCGGTTGATGAAGACGCAGCGTCCATCTTTGGAAAACACAAAAAATGCAAACATTGAGGCGTCGAATCCGTTTATGGCGAAGTTTTTCTGGTATGTCATGGTGAGGCAATTGGCGTGTAGCCTCTTTATTTCCCTGGAAAAAGAGACGCATATCATTCCGGTGAAAAGGACGGCCATGACGGAGAAATAATTTCCGTCCGACAGGCCGACGATCAGCGCAAATACTGCGAAAAACAGGAACATGCACATCCATAGCACATGTTTCAACGGAGTTCTCTTTCTGGATAAAAGATTTCCTAGATCAACAAAAAAACCCATATCTCTCCCGGCCTGTCAGGGCTAAACTTTTCGATCCAACGACGTCAAGCCGTATGATTTTATTATTTTCAGCACAAGATTGCGGTAATTTTTGTCGACGCCGTACAATCCCAAGGACGGAGACAGCTTCGCGCCGTCTATTTTTTGAGATTGAGCTATCATGGCGGCCCTTTCCTTTCGGAATTTTGCGTAGCAGTGATTAACGTTCAGAGTTTTCGCGTAGGCGATGGCTGATTTATACAGCGAATCGAACGACAGGAGGGTGTCCTTCGTTTTGGCCAGCCCGAAGTAGGCTTTTTGGGCATGGATGATTCTGTCCTCGCCAAATCTACTCTCCAGGGACGCCTGAGCCACCGCCAGCGAAACCGGAACCGGAGCTACTCGCACCAGCAACTCGTCGATGTTTTTCGACTGATAAAACTCGCAGATCATGTCGAACTGTTGCCGCTCTCCGTTGGACAGCGGTAGATTCCTTTTTTTTCTATTCCGAGCCAGCTGCACCAATTCCCTCTGTCGCAGGATGATCTTATTGACGCAGTTGACGGTGACCACAATGGCCTTCATGAAAAGATCTCGCTCGTTTTTTTTGGCGGAGTCAATGCGCGGGATCGTCCCCAGCGGGAAGCTAAAATTTTCAGCATGCGTCAGGCCGATTCTATGCAGGACCATGAGGCATTCCCGGTCCAGAATCCAGCTCATTAGACTACATTTGAAGAGCTTATCCCGCGTTGAGGTCGGCTTCTCGGAACCAAAAGAGCCCCCCATCAGAATCAAGATAATTAATGCCGAGAGCAGACGCAGGGTTAGTGTCATTGGACTGCGTTTACCAAAATATCTTCAGAAACCTGTTGTCGCAGGGTCTGTTCCACATATCCCTTGAGGGTATCTGCCGCCCGATGACAGTGGGAACAGGCTCCCTGCAGCTTCACCGAAAGAACATTTCCCTCCAACGACACAATGGAAATATCCCCTCCGTCTTGATGCAGAGATGGTCGGATGACGGAATTCACCACCTCCTCCAGTTTTTTGAACATTTCTGGATCGTAACTCATTCGCTCCTCCAATTTTTGGAAATAATACTTAACATTTTGATGGTTTGCAACTCGGCCAGAACCTATGATCACCGAGGTATTTCGCCGCGACCGTATTCTTCCCCATTGCCATGGGCCGAATCGCCGTGGCATAATGCCGCCGGTGCTGGAGCGAATATTGAGGTAAAATGGAAGAGACAGTTCTTCGGTCCGCTGATCCGAAGCCCGGGAAGCTGGTGTTTGTTTTTCATGGATACGGAGCCGACAAGAATGATCTTCTGCCGGTCGGCCAGGAGTTTTCGAAGGCCGTTTCCTCTGCGGAAGTTCACCTGCCCAACGGTCCGGAAAAATGCGGCGGTTGGCATGGATATCAGTGGTTTCCACTTGAGGGAGAAGACGTCGATGGTTGGAAGGCGGCCTTTGAGGGAGGCTCCCATAAAGTAACTTCCTACGTCGAATCCATTATGGCCGACAGAGGGCTGACCTACGGCGACGTAATCTTCTCCGGTTTTTCCCAGGGGGCCATACTTGCCCTGAACTTGGGTCTCAGATGCGGAGTAGCGGCGGCCATATCCTTCTCCGGCGCGTTGTTTGGCTTCGATCCCGGTTGGGGAACGTCCACCCGAGTGCTCCTGGCCCACGGCCGCCAGGATGGCGTCATAGAGGTCTCCGCCAGTCTCTCCGCCGAACGCCTGTTGAAAGGCGCCGGCGTTCAGGTGGAAACCGATTTTCGGGATAATTGCGGCCACGGAATAGACTCGCACATGCTCTCTCGGGCTGTGGACTTTTTAAAATCCCTGTAATAATGTGAATCGAACGCCTAAGGAGATGAAAATTCGATGTCCGTAACAAAAGATGACGTCAGGAGGATTTCCCGTTTAGCCAAGATAAATGCGGAGGACGCCAAGATGGACGCCCTCTGCGGAGATCTGAATGGAATTTTGGCCTTTGTGGAGCAACTTAATTCTGTGGATTGCTCAGGCGTTGAGGATTTTTCCGCCGCCGCCGTGGGCTTGCCCGAGAGGGCGGACGTCGCCGCCGCCGGGGATCGCGCCGTCATGGATAACGCCCCCCAGAAAGAGTGCAATATGTTTGTGGTTCCGAAGGTTATTGGATAGTAATACTGTCATTGGAGAAGAGAGACGTCGTCTATGGAAAAGGTTCACATGACTCCGAGTGGTTTTAAAAGCCTCGAAGACGAGTTAAGGAGATTGAAGTTTGTGGAAAGGCCTGCCGTTGTGATTTCCATCGCCGAAGCCCGCAGCCACGGCGATCTATCCGAAAACGCCGAATACAACTACGCCAAGGAGAAGCAGGGATTCATTGAGGGAAGAATTCGCGAGCTGGAGTCCAAATTATCCATGGCGGAGGTCATCGACGTCACCAAATTGGATGGGACAAACGTTAAATTTGGCGCCACCGTTGTGCTGTGCGACGTGGCCACGGATGAGGAAATCACCTACAGAATCGTCGGCGCGGACGAGGCGGATGTGAAGAAACACCTTCTCTCGCTGGGATCGCCGCTGGCGAAGGCGCTGATCGGCAAGAATGTCGGCGACGAGGTGAATCTGGACACTCCATCGGGCGCCAAAAGGTATGAAATAAACGAAGTGCGATACATTTAGCTGAGGTGGGAGGCAATATGTTTGATTTAACCGGAAAAGTTGCTCTTGTTACTGGCGCCACCGGCGCCATCGGCAGAGCCATCGCCCGCACTCTTCACCGAATGGGGGCCACGCTGGCGGTTTCCGGCACGAATGTTGATAATCTGGAGCAACTGAGCCAGGAGTTGTCGGAGCGGGTTCATTTATTCTCCTGTAATTTGAGTTCCTTCACCGCTGTCGAGGAGTTGGCGCCCAACGTAGAGCGGGTATGCGGTCGGGTGGATATTCTGGTGAACAACGCCGGCATCACCCGGGATAATCTGCTGATGCGCATGCCGGACGAGGCTTGGTACGACGTCATGGGCATCGATTTAGAAGCGCCGTTTCGGCTTATGCGGGCGGTCTCCAAGAGCATGATAAAGGAAAAATGGGGGCGCATAATCAACATTTCCTCCATTGTGGGGGCTGTTGGTAATCCCGGGCAGGCCAACTATGCCGCCGCCAAGTCCGGACTTTTCGGTCTGAGTAAATCCGCCGCCGCCGAGCTGGCTCCGAGGAACATCACCGTCAACTGCGTTGCACCGGGCTTCATCGAATCTCCGATGGTGGAGAAAATTCCCGCCGCCCATCGGGAATATTTGGAGAGGAGCATTCCCATGTCGCGAGTTGGGAGTCCACGGGAGGTGGCGGCCGCCGTCGGCTTTTTGGCCAGCGAAGAGGCCTCCTACATCACGGGACATGTCCTCCACGTCAACGGCGGCATGGCCATGATCTGATTTAATGAGATTCAGGACCGTCAGCATTCCGTTTTCCCACGGAAAGGATCGCGACCGATGTCTACTGGCGGCCGTCAACGTCGCCTCCGTCGACGAGTCGTCCTGCGACCATTGGCTCTCCCATGTGGAAATGGAGAAATTTCGTTCCATAACCTCCGAGAAAAGCCGAATGCGCTTCGCCGCCGGAAGAATTGCCTCCAGAATCGGACTAAAGGCCCTGGGGAACGCGATCGCCGACAACGTCAGCATAATCAATGGAAAAAACGGCCGCCCTCGGGTGGAGGGTTCCGAGTATTCCGTAAGCATCTCCCATTCCGACAACAGCGCCGTCTCCATGATCTTCAAGAATGGGTTTGCTTTTGGAATAGATATTGAATACTCTAGGCCGGACAAAATAAGGGCATTGGGGCGCATAAATCGTCCGAGCGAGTTGATTCCTAGCGATCTTGCGAGTTTGACGGCGGCCTGGTCTCTTAAGGAATCTCTGGCCAAGGCTCTTGGATATGGATTTACGGTTCCGTTCGAAGAATTTGAGATGTGTAATTTTGTGGAGACGGGCGACCTGTTTCGGTGCGATTTTTCGAAGCATCTGGATTTCAGAGGACTCGCCCTGGTCATGGGGGGTAATGTTCTGGCCATGGTTCACGAAAGAGAATGTTTTTTTGAAGATGAAAACGCCATGAGGGGCGACCTACGCTCGCTCCTTGCGGAAGTTAATCCCTAGAGGAATTACTTTGAGCGATACAATTACTTCGCTGACCGGTAGAGTCTGGAGAATCCAGAGCGGGAAGAGGGATCACAGAGATATCAACGATCTGGTGGCGACGTTGGCCAAAAACAGAGGGGTGGAAAATCTCAACGATTTCGCAAAGCCGTCGTTGGAGCGCCATATGCCGGATCCTTTCATATTCATCGACATGGAAAAGGCCGTCGTCCGCATAGCTGACGCCATCAAAAGCGGTCAGAAAATCGCGATCCTGGGGGACTATGACGTGGACGGCGTTTCCTCCATCGCAATTTTGGTTAAATTCCTGAGCGCCGTCGGCGCGAATTTCTGTTACTCGGTGCCCAATAGGATGGACGAGGGCTACGGTCTCAGCATCGGCAGCATCGAAAAGTACAAAGATTGTCTCCTGGTGGCGGTGGACTGTGGTTCCGGCTCTCTGACGGAATTGGCCTACGCCAAAGAACATGGCATCGACGCCGTCGTCATCGATCACCACAAGATATCTGTCATTCCGGACGCCGTTGCGGTGGTAAATCCCCATAGACCGGACGAAAGCGGCGATTATCAGTATCTCTGCGCCACCGGACTGGTATTTCTCTGCGTTTACGCCCTAAATCGAATGCTCAAGCTCTCCGGTTTCTATGAGGGTAAAAAAGAGCCGGCGATATCGGATTATTTGGACTTGGTGGCGCTGGCCTCCGTCTGCGACGTGGTGGAGTTGGTTGGGCTGAATCGAGTCTTCGTCTTCGCCGGCCTCAAGCTCATCCGGGACAGAAAAAATTTTGGCATTGATGCGATTCTTTCATTCTACAGAGGCGCCCAGATCGCCTCCGAGACCATCTCCTTCTTCCTGGGGCCCAGATTGAACGCCGCCGGCCGAATGTCCTCCGCCGACATCAGCGTGCGGCTCCTCACCACCGAAAATCCAATCGAAGCCAGGAAGAACGCGCTGCTGCTGGAGGATCTCAACCGGCAGCGGCAGATCATGGAGTGCGAGATCCTCGAAAAGGCCAACTCCATGGTGGACGAAAGTCTGAACTTCATCTGTCTATACCACGAAAATTGGCATGCCGGGGTCATGGGGATCGTCGCCGGACGCCTGAAGGAAAAATTCAACAAACCCACCATAGTCATATCCCATGACAAAAACGGCATGGGGTTGGCCTCCTGCCGCTCGGTCGTCGACCTGGATCTATCGAAGCTCATTGCAAAGGGGATCCAGCTGGGAATCATCTCCTCCGGCGGAGGGCACGCCATGGCGGCCGGCTTTTCCATCGAGATCAACAAAATCGACCGACTGGTGGAATTTTTAAAGGCTGAGATTCGCCATGAGATTCTGCCGCAGGAAGCGTATGCCGATTGCATTTTGGATTTGGATATGCTGACCTTCGACCTTCTGAAGGCCGTATCCGTCCTGGAGCCGTTTGGAGTTGGCAATCGCCATCCGAAATTCATCATTCCGAATGTCACCACGTCGTCCCACAAGATTGTGGGGAAAAATCACATGACGATGCTGTTGCACGACGACAAGGGGAATTCCCTGCGGACAATTGCTTTCAAAGCCGCCGATTCCAATCTGGGTCGCGTCATCATAGAGTCGCAGAATCCCATCAACGCGCTGGGAACCTGCGTCATTTCCTGCTGGAAAAACGAGCGCTACCTGTGTCTGCAGCTGGAGGATGTTTCCGACTGTACTCCGGAGGCCTAGCTGTATGATAAATTACGGATCTTGACCATTATGGAGGATTTCAGTGTCGGGACATTCGCAGTTTAAGAACATCATGTACCGGAAGGGCGCGCAGGACGCCCGGAAGGCCAAGGTTTTTTCGAAAATCTCTCGAGAGATCACCGTCGCCGTGAAGGAAAGCGGCACGGATCCCGACAGCAACACCAGGCTCCGGTCCGCCCTGCTGTCCGCCAGGTTAGAAAACATGCCCCGGGACAACGTCGACCGAGCCATCAAGAAAGCTCTCGGAGGAGACGCCGGAGCGGACTATCACGACGTCAGATACGAGGGTTACGGTCCCGGCGGAGTAGCCATAATCGTGGAGGGTCTCACGGACAATAAAAACAGGACGGCTTCGGATGTGCGGTCCGCCTTCAGTCGGTTCGGAGGGAATCTCGGCGAAGCCAACAGCGTCAGCTTTCAGTTCGATCACGTGGGGCGCATCGCATACGACCGAAAAGTGGCGGCCGAAGAGGTCATGTTTGAAGCGGCCATCGAAGCCGGCGCCGAGGATTTATCATCCGACGACGAGCTCTATGAAATCACCTGTTCTCTGGGGGAGCTGACCGCCACTCGGGACGCTCTGATGAAAAAATTTGGAGACCCGCAGGAGGCAAAGGTCACCTGGAAGCCGAAGAACACGACGACGGCGAGCGGAGACGCCGCCAAAACTCTTCTGAAGCTGATCGAAATCCTGGAGGACAACGACGACGTTCAGCAGGTTGTCACCAACGCCGATTTTCCGGAGGATCTGCTGGACTCCGCCGACGACAAGTAGTCCTTCGTCACAGGATAAATTGCGACAAATCCTTGTGGGCGGCCAGGTGCCCCACTCTCCCCTCCACGTAGCCTTCGTCAATGACGACGGTTTCGCCGGATTTTTCATCGGCGGAAAAGCTCGCCTCTTCCAGTAACTTTTCGATGATGGTGTGGAGGCGGCGGGCTCCGATGTTCTCGACGTTTTTGTTGACGGAAGCGGCCAATTCGGCGATCTTTCTCACGCCATTTTCGGTAAAATCGACGGTCACACCCTCCACCTTCAACAGCGCATTGTATTGTTTGATCAGGCTGCTGTCCGGTTCCTTCAAAATTCTGTAGAAGTCCTCCTCCGTCAGGTTCTTCAACTCCACCCGAATGGGAAGCCGCCCCTGCAATTCCGGCAGCAGATCCGACGGCTTAGAGACATGGAAAGCCCCGGAGGCGATGAAAAGGACGTAGTCCGTCTTCACGGTACCGTATTTGGTGGTGACGGAACATCCCTCCACCAGAGGCAGCAAATCCCGCTGCACCCCTTCGCGACTGACGTCGGCTCCGGAACTATGTTTGGCGCAGATTTTATCAATTTCATCGATGAAGACGATGCCGTTCTGCTCCACCGAAAAAATCGCCTCGCGGACGGTTTTATCGTGATCTATCAACTTCTCGCTCTCTTCGTCCGCCACCAGGACTCGCGCCTCCGCCACCGTCACATTCCGTTTTTTGCTTCGGCTCATGCCCAGGGCGTTGCTCATGACGTCGGAGAGGTTCATCATGCCGATTTGGGCCCCAGGCATTCCGGGAATGTCGAAGGATTGCCCCGAAGAGGAGCTATCCTGGACGCTGATCTCCACCTCTTTATCCTCCAGCTGTCCGGCGTCCAGCATTTCCCGAAACCGTTGACGGGTTTCCGGGCTGGCGCTTTCCCCCACCAGAGCGTCGATAATCTTTTCTTCGGCGTTGATTTTCGCTTGTCGATTGAAGGATCTTCTATGGCGCTCCTTGGTTTCGGAAACGGCGATCTCCACCAGATCCCGGATTATTTGCTCCACGTCTCGCCCCACGTAGCCGATCTCCGTAAATTTGGTGGCTTCCACTTTTATGAATGGAGCATCCGCCAGCCGCGCCAATCGTCGGGCAATTTCGGTCTTGCCGACTCCGGTGGGCCCCATCATCAGGATATTTTTCGGCAGAATCTCCTCCTTCAGCGGGCTGGCCACCCGCTGTCGCCGCCAACGGTTGCGCAGCGCGATGGCCACCGCCCGTTTGGCCTCCTCCTGACCTATGATGAACCGATCTAGCTCAGAAACTATCTGATGGGGAGTCAGCGACGTCATTTTTATTCTCCGATGTCCAGTTTTTCCAACACAATGGAATGGTTGGTGTAGATGCAGAGGTCTCCGGCAATTTTCATGGCCTTTCTGGCCGCCTCTTCGGCAGAAATATCCTGATCGATCAAAGCTCGAGCGGCGGCGATGGCGTAGTTTCCGCCGGATCCGATGCCGATGATTCCGTCCTGAGGTTCCAAAACATCTCCATTACCGGTGACGATCAGGGAAATGCTCCGATTCGCCACCGCCATCATGGCCTCCAGGCGGCGCAGATACTTGTCGGTGCGCCAATCCTTGGCCAACTCCACGCAGGCGCGCTGCAGCTGATCCGGATACTGTTCCAACTTCGATTCCAAACGTTCGAAAAGAGTGAAAGCATCCGCCGTGGCTCCGGCGAATCCCGCCAACACGCTGCCGGAAGACAGAAATCTCACCTTCCGGGCGTTGGATTTCACGACGGTGTTCCCCATGGTCACCTGACCGTCGCCGGCCACCACCACCTGATTCCCCTTCCTAATCGAAATGATTGTCGTCCCCATCCAACTCATGACGTCGCCTACTTCACCAATTTTTCCACGAAACTAAAGAATTCCTCCGACGCGTAGTCCACTTCGCCGAGATATCCGCAAACTGGATTGGTTTTTTTGTCGAAGATCAAGCATGCGGGCACGCATTTGATTTCTCTTATGATGCTGGAGGGAATCGACTGATGCACCGCCAGCGTTTGGATATCGATGGTTTTATTGTGGGCCTCCAGAAGCTCGACGGACTCGTCGCCGATGTTGAAGGCCAAGATCTTCACGCCGCCGACCCCCAAAACATTAAGTCTCATGTTGAGATTATCGATGCTCTTCAGCACCTGAGGGCAATTTGGGCACCAGATGGTGTAGAACACCAAGATCACCACATTGCCGGCGAGGTCGGTCATAGAAAACTCCCTTCCGGATTTATCTTTCATGGGGTGGAGGAATTTTCTGCCGCCCTTCATATATCCTGGATTATCCACAAACGGGCAGTCGACGCCGTCAATTCTTTCCATATCCTGCGACTCCTCCGGAGGAATCACGGCCAGCGTTAACGCTCCCAGCCCCGTTGCGAAGGCCGTTGCCGGGATCAAATATCTTATGTATCTTCCTATGGAGCAAATTTCGGAGAATTTCATGAAGCACACCCTTACGCTATGTATCGTCTGTCTTGCACTCGCATCCTGCGGCAAAAGAGGCCCGCTGGAACCTGGAGAAGGGGAAGAAGTCCCCTACCCCAGGCAATATCCCGCTGCTCCTGCGGCGATGAAGTCAGAGGGAATATACATTAATTGTTATCACCCGTCACTTGCAAAATTAGCGTTCCTGTGATAGAAAGCTCTGGTTTGCGTCTTGGGGTCATATGGCTAAAAAAGTTGTTGGATACATAAAACTGCAGGTGCCTGCGGGAAAGGCGAATCCGTCTCCTCCCATCGGGCCGGCCTTGGGGCAGCGCGGATTGAACATCATGGAATTCTGCAAGGCCTTCAATGCCCAGACCCAGTCCTATGAGGTGGGAACTCCTTTGCCGGTGGTGATCACCGCCTATGGGGACAGAACCTTTTCGTTCATATTAAAGTTGCCGCCGGTGAGCCATTTTCTGAAGCAGGCCGCCAAGATCGCCAAGGGATCCGGGACCACTGGCCGCGGCGCGACGGTGGGGCAAGTCACCATGGCGCAGGTGCGGGAGATCGCCGAGAAGAAGATGAAGGATCTGAATGCCGACAACGTCGACGCCGCCAGCATGATGATCGTCGGATCCGCTCGGTCCATGGGGTTGGAGGTTGTACAGTAATGGCTCGTTCAGGAAAAAGATACAGAAAGATTGCTGAAAAGATCGAAGTTGGTCGCCAGTATAGTCTGGCGGACGCCGTTGCTTTTCTGAAGGACAATACGTCCTGCAAATTTGATGAAACGGTCGAGGTGGCCATCAATTTAAATGTGGATCCGCGGGCCGCAGATCAAAATATCCGCGGGATGGTGGCCATGCCGGCCGGAACCGGCAAAAGCGTGCGCATAGCGGTGTTCGCCAAGGGGCCGACGGCGGACGCCGCCGCTGCAGCCGGCGCAGATTTTGTGGGAGCGGAAGATCTGGCGGAGAAAATCACCGCCGGCGATGTGGAATTCGACGTCTGCATCGCCAGTCCGGACATGATGGGCGTCGTGGGCCGTCTGGGAAAGATCCTCGGCCCGCGGGGACTAATGCCGAATCCAAAGTTAGGGACAGTCACCGCAAATGTGGCCGCCGCCGTTAAGGCTTCCAAAGCTGGGCAGGTGGAATATCGCCTGGATAAAGCCGGCATCGTCCATGCCGGTCTCTGTAAGTTGAGTTTCCCCCGCGAGAAAATCGAAGAGAACCTGCGGGCCTTCATTGGCGAGGTGATTAGGGCGAAACCGACGGGCGCGAAGGGGCACTACTTGAAATCGGTGACGATTTCCAGTACCATGGGGGCCGGTTTAAGGTTGGACGCCGTCGAGGTGTTCGGCTTTTAGTTGTGGAGTCTATCGAAGACCAACGGTGCGAAAGCTTAAATATGCCGTTGTAGATTGACCGTTCGTTTGGCAGTCGTCTTTGGTATTCTCTCCTGATGTTTTTGCGGAGAGAGATTTGGAAAAAAGCAAAAAATCCGAAATCATCGCCAAGCTCGTGGAATGTTTTTCCGGGTGCGAGGCGGCTTTCCTGGTGAATCAGGATCGAATGACCGTTGCCGAGACCGAAGATCTCCGGCGGCGTCTCAAGGCGGCTTCGTCCAGCTATTTTGTGGCGAAAAATACGCTGATTCAGTTGGCGTTGAATCAATGCGGTCTATTCGAGTGGTTTCGGGACAATCTTCTGGGCCAAAGCGCTCTGGTTTTCTCTAAAAATGTAACAGAAGCCGCCAAAATCATATCCGAGCTTGCCGCCAAGGGAGACGGAAAGATGAGGGTGGTTTGCGGCGGTCACGAGGGTCGAGCTCTGTCGCCGGCGGAGGTGAAAATGTTGGGTCAATTGCCGTCCATGGACGAGCTGCGATCCAGAATCATCGCCGTTGTGCAGACTCCGGCTCAGCGTCTTGCTGCTCTGCTGGTGGCACCGGCCGGAAAGATTACTCGTGTTATTCGGTGTTATTCGGAAAAATAATCTAAGGGAGGTAAAGGAAAATGGCTGCGAATCTAGATAAAATAGTTGAGGAATTGTCGAAGCTGACGGTCCTGGAGGCCGCGGAGTTGAGCAAGAAGTTGGAAGAGACCTGGGGCGTTTCTGCAGCTCCGGTCGCCGTGGCTGCAGCGGCTCCGGCCGCAGCGGCGGCGGCAGTCGAGGAGAAAACCGAGTTTGACGTGGTGCTGACGGAGGTTGGGGCGCAAAAAATCGGAGTTATCAAGGTGGTGCGGGAACTCACCGGCCTTGGTCTGACGGAGGCGAAGGCGCTGGTGGAATCCACACCGAAGGCCGTAAAAGAAGCGGTATCCAAAGACGAAGCCCAGAAGGTGAAGGCGAAACTGGAAGAAGCCGGCGCAAAGGTCGAGCTGAAATAGCTTCATGCTTCAAGAAAGTCGGCTTCAGCCTCTCTGCCCTCGAGAGTTGGTTGTTCGGCGGCTCCCGGTGCTCGTTAGTTGATATTCCGTCTCTGAAGTGGTAGAACTCCGGAGATTCGTTGGCGTGGCGTGAGATGTATAACAAGAACAACGTATTCTACAAGATCCTGAGATCGGAGATTCCGGCTGAGGTAATATACGAAGACGACTTCGCGCTGTCCTTCTATGATATCCATCCACGAAGCCGGGTTCATGCGCTGGCGATAACCAAGGGACTGTACACTGATTTCGGTGATTTTACCGCGAATGCTTCTCCCCAGGAGGTTGTTGGCTTCTTCAAAGCCGTCCTTCAGGTGGCGAACATTCTCGGCGTCTCGTTAACCGGATACCGTATCTTCAGCAACATCGGCTCCGACGCCGGCCAGGAGGTGCCGCACTTCCACATGCATCTGCTGGGGGGCGAAAAACTGTCTCCGTGAGCAATCGACATAGATCATTGGCGCGCTCGAAATATCGCCGCTTTTGCCGGACAATTTCAGTTGTTGGGAAGGTGGTTGACTTATTAACGTAAAAATGTATTTTAGTCTCCATGGGCCTGTAGTTCAGCGGTTAGAGCCCTCCGCTCATAACGGAGTAGTCGTAAGTTCGAATCTTACCGGGCCCATTGTTTTTGGAAAGTGCGCGGCTCGGCGGCCACGTCCAAAAGCCGTCTGGAAAAGCTTGCAATTTAGTAAAAATCTTCCCCGTTGTTCACGGCGACGAGCTGGCTGTCGCCGGCGGCGATGGCGGTCCAGCGATGTTCGGCGATTCGGTTGCAGTGATCGCAGACTGGAACCCACTCCTTCTCCTCCGCTCCGCAGTCGGCGCATTTCCACACGAACGTCACGGCTCTGGATTTCGGTGGATTCGCCAGGATCGCCGCCGCCGTCGGCGGTTTCGGTTCTTCCAGTCTCCCGGCAACCTTCGTCAACTCATGGGCGATGAAATCGTACTGCTCCTTCCCGTAGGCTGTCTGTAGATTTTTGAATGCCAACGGCAGCATGTCCTCCTGAATAGCCAATTTGGCCATGCCATAGTAGCCGACCCAGGATTCCGGCGCCTCGCTCACCAGCTTTCCCGCAAGCTTCATTCTATCTGCCGCCGTTGTGTTACCGCCGGATAGACACCGGTCGAAAACCTCCGGCAGCGGCTGTTTTCCGAAGGATTTTCGCAGAATTTTACGGGCTTTCCGATATTCCCTTTCCTTCATCAACAATGCCGAATAGAAAATTGCGTTGCGGGACAGTTGCGGCGCCAACCGAAAGGCCCGTCTCACCAGATCAATGTCGCCGGTGGCGGCGCCCTCTTCCGAGCAAATCACCGCCTCCATCAGTCTCTTTTTATCGCTTTTTTCCACGGAAGCTAGATGTTTCTTGGCCATGGGATAATTTTTGTTCCTCAGGGCGACGGCCACCGCCTGCGCCACCAGATCCTGGGAGCCAGAAGCAACCTCAAGGATTGCATTTATGGCGTTCAGGGCGTCGTTGTCGGACTTCTCACGGATGGCCAGCTGCAGCAGCCCTTGGGCCCCGAACACCGTCCCCTCTTCCCGCTCCGACAGAGCATAAAAAATAGATTTCGCCCGATGGCCATCTCCGGACGTCAGACTCACCTGACCGTTCAGCCAGGAAATCATTGGAATATCACCGAGATATTTTCTGGCTTTTCGAATAAAAGTGGCGGCGGAGACGTGGTCCCTCAGCAGCATGGAGGAAAACGCCCGCTGCAGGTTCTCCAGTCCTTTCTCGTGCGACGATTTTCCGCGAAACGCGTCCGAAAGACAGCGCAAAAGCAAGCAGACGGCACTCCAGAAGCACGTCAGCAGTCCACAGGCGAACACAACGGCGGCGATGTGGATGCTTACGGAACCGCTCCCCTCTCCCAGAGAAACGCTGCCACCGTAGCGGACAGCCGCCAGAAGCAGAGCTATGAAGGCCAAAAATTTCAGAAAAGCGCAAAAGCCTCTCATCGGCAGCTACTTGCCACCAGAGGAGGACAGCACATGGCCGCAGATTTCCATCACCTTCGCGCCATTGGCTCTTTTGAATCTCACGATCTTTTTCAAGAATTTCCGACAGCTTTCCAACGGCCCTCCGGTGACTGCGCCAGAATTATAGCCGACGTATCTGAGATAATCCTCCACAAGCCTCAGCGTTTCTTTGTCGTCTTCGAAGGATTTTCTGAACTTCTGCAGCTCATCGTCCAGTTGGCTCGTGGATTGAATTCTGCCGAGGAGGGCCATCCAGGTTTTCCATCGCTGTCGCAGTTGGCCGGTACAGTTGAAGCATCTCTCGGAATTCTGCCTGGCAACGACGGCTTCCATCTGCTCCTGCAGACGTTGCACGTCCTTCTCAAGATGCTTAATTGTGTCGCCGCAGTGGCACTGGCGGCGGTCTGCGACCCGGCAGCAGCGGCACAGCGCCCAGGCTCCCAGAGCGACGACGACGACGATCACCAGGCCGCACAACCCGCATCTGCGGCGGCACTCCGACTTCACGACCTTTTCGACTTTTTCGACTTTTTCAACCAGCAACGGCGCTGACCTTTCAGCCTTAGTCGACTTTTTCTCTTTATCACTCATTGAGAAGTTTCCTTAAGATTTCATTTAACGTCGCCGGATTGGCCTTTCCCTGGGTTTTCTGCATCGCCTGGCCGATGAAAAACCCGAAAAGCTTCTCCTTGCCGCCCCTGTATTCTGCAACTTTATCCATGTGTTCTTCAAGTACTTTCCGAAGGACTGCCTCTATTTCGTCGGAGGAGGTGATCTGCCGCCAGCCCTTTTCCTCCACAACGTCAGCCGGACGGCGGCGGTTTTCCCACATGATTTCCAGCACATCTTTGGCCATTTTTCCGGAGATCACGTCGGTTTTTATGAGTGAAATCAGCTCCGCGAGATTTTTCGGAGAAATATGACTATCTACGATGGATTTTCCGTGCTTATTCAGGAGCGCGAACAGATCCCCCAGCAGCCAATTGGACAGCGTCTTGGCCATATCTTTGTCGTCGGCATTGGCGTGTTTCAGAGATTCCTCGTAGTAATCGGCGATTTCCTTTTCGGAGGCTATCACGGCGGCGTCGTAGTGGGACAAATCATAGTCACGCCGCAGTCTTTCAGCCTTCGCGTCCGGCAATTCCGGAATTGTTCGGCGGATGGCCTCGACGCGCGCCGGATCCAGCACCAGCGGCGGCAGATCCGGCTCCGGGAAGTACCGGTAATCCTGGGCGTCTTCCTTGGATCTCATGGGACGAGTTTCTCCGGTGGCGCTGTCGAAAAGCCTGGTCTCCTGGTCCACCTTCCCGCCGGATTCCAGAATTTCGATCTGGCGGGCGGTTTCGAAGGCCACGGCGGCGGCGAGAAATTTTATGGAGTTCACATTTTTTATCTCGGCTCGAATCCCAAGTTCACCTCCGGGACGACGCAGAGATATGTTCAGGTCGGCCCTCATGCTGCCCTCTTCCATATTTCCATCGCAGGCGCCGAGGTAGCGCAGGATGGATCTTAACTTACGCAGAAAAACGGAAGTCTCTTCGGCGCTGCGCATGTCCGGCTTCGTGACAATCTCCATCAGCCCCACTCCGGCGCGATTCAGGTCGATGAATGACTTGGTGGCGCTCTGGTCGTGGATGCTCTTGCCGGCGTCCTGTTCCATGTGGATGCGCTCGAGGTTGATTTTTCTCCGGCTGCCGTCGGCCTTTTCGATCTCGACGTAGCCGCCGCTCACTAGGGGATGCTTGTACTGGGAAATCTGATACCCCTGGGGCAAATCCGGATAAAAATAATTTTTTCTGTCGAAAGAGGACACAAGATTTATGCAACCATTGAGTCCCAGCCCAGTTTTGATGGCCTGATCTACGCAGAAGGAATTGATCACCGGCAGAACGCCCGGAAGCGCTGCGTCCACAAAGGAAACATTTTCGTTGGGAGCGGCGCCAAATCTGGTGGGGGCGGAGGAAAACAATTTCGAATTCGAGATGATTTGGGCGTGAATCTCCAGACCAATCACCAATTCCCACTTGCCGCCGGAGGTTTCGACGTAATCCATCAGGCAACCTCCGTCAACGCCGGAAAATTCGCGCCCTTTTCCAGGACGTCTCCCGCCTGTATCAGGCGTTCCTCCTGGAAATGAGGGGCCATCAGCTGAAGCCCCAGGGGGCGATTCAGTTTATCCAGACCGATGGGGACGGAAATCCCCGGCAGGCCGGCCATATTCGCCGTTACGGTGCAGACGTCGTTCAGATACATGGTGACCGGATCCTTGGGCTCCTCCCCGAAGGCAAAGGCGCTGGTGGGAGTGCTTGGGGTCAGCAGCAGATCGACCTTCTCGAAAGCGGACAGAAAATCTTGCAGAATCAATTTTCGAACTTTTAGGGCGCGCAGATAGTAGGCGTCGTAGTAGCCGGCGGACAGCACGTAGGCGCCGATCAAAATGCGACGTTTTACCTCGTCACCGAAACCTTCCGCCCGAGTATTTTCATACATTTCCTTCAGGGTCTTTCCCTCGGCCCGAAAACCGTAGCGAACTCCGTCGTACCGGGCAAGATTGGCGGAAGCTTCCGCCGGAGCGATGATGTAGTAGGCCGGCAGCGCGTATTTTGAATGCGGAAGGGAGACCTCCACGATTTCTGCGCCTGCGTCCTTCAATATCTCGGCGCCTTTCCGCCAGTAATCTATGATCTCCTCCGACATGCCAGCAATTTTATACTCTCCGGGCACGCCGATTTTCATTCCTCTGATGGATTTTCCAGCGAAGGACTCGAAATCCGGCGTCGTTCTAGCGGCGGAGGTGGAATCCTTTTCGTCGTGGCCGGAAATTACCTTCAAAAATATCGCGGCGTCACGCACCGTCTTGGTCAATGGCCCTGCCTGATCAAGGGACGAGGCGAAAGCCACCATACCGTAGCGAGAACATCGGCCGTATGTGGGTTTCAGTCCCACGATTCCCGAGAATGCCGCCGGCTGTCGCACCGAACCTCCGGTGTCAGATCCGGTGGCGGCGGCGCACAGATGGCCCGCGACGGCGGCGGCTGATCCCCCGGAAGATCCCCCAGGAACCAGCTTTTTGTCTCGACTCCATGGATTCACCACCGGCCCATAGTGGCTGGTTATGTTGGCGGAGCCCATGGCGAACTCGTCCATGTTGGTCTTGCCCAGAACCACCGCGCCGGCGTCCAATAATTTTTGCGACACCGTGGATTCATAGGGGGGAATGAAATTGTGGAGCATCTTCGATCCGGCCGTGGTGCGAATTCCCTTGGACAGAAACAGATCCTTCAGGGCGATGGGGACTCCCTCCAGCGCCCCCGCCGTCCCAGCTGCAATCTTCTGATCGGACAGCTGCGCCGACCGCAGCGCCGATTCCTCGCAGACAGTTATGAAAGCATTCCAGTGGACGTACTTCGCCATCCTATCCAGAAAGCATTTGGTTATCTCCGCCGAAGAAAACTCTTTGTCCAAAAGTCCGCGCCTTATATCACGGAGAGATAATGTATGCATAGAAACGCCAACCACAACGATAGAGATGATTGATACGAAGTTACTCCGCCAAAGTCAACGTATTTTTACGAAAACGCGCCGGAGGCGTCGTCCGAACCTATGGCGATTTGAAGTGTTTTCGGCACACCGGGACGTAGCGGTCATTGCCGCCGATTTCTATCTGCTCGCCCTGGGTCACCTTCTTCCCGTCCGCGTCCACCCGCATGTTCATGGTGGCTTTTCTTCCACAGTGGCAGATGGTTTTAAGCTCCGCCAGAATATCGGCAACCGCCAGCAGCCTTTCGCTGCCCTCGAAGGTATTTCCCTTGAAATCCGTCCTCAATCCGTAGGTTAACACCGGGATCCCGAGGATATCCACCACGTCGCACAGCTGATCCACCTGATTCCGGCTGAGGAATTGTGCTTCATCCACCAGAACGCAGGCGGCGCTGCGCGCCCCTTTCACATAGGAGAAAAAGTCGAAGGTTTTGTCGAAGGTGATGGCGGACTTCTGCAGACCGATGCGGGAGGTTATCACCCCGGGTCCGTATCTGGTGTCCAGAGCATTGGTGAAGAGAAGAGCGCTCATGTTCTTCTCACGGTAGTTGTGATCCGTCTGCAGCAGAGAAGTGGTCTTGCCGGCGTTCATGGTGGAATAATAGAAATAAAGGCTTGCCATGGAAATTTCCCCAGAGATTTAAACGAAGTTCAGACGCGACCATCGGAGTATATGGCCGCCTTTGCGCCAGTTCAAGCGACCGGCAGCTAATAAAATTTATAGGAAATTATAGATTTATGGCGGCTTTTCTGATTATACTAAAACAATGGGTTACGATATTTTTTCAAAAATATGTGCTGCGTTATGGCTCCTTGGCCTCGGTGTTTCCTGTTTTTCCCATCAGGAATTCATCCACGCCGACGCATATTTCGAAGAGAAAACCAAAGAAAACGCCGATAAATCAAAAGATACACTGGAATCATCCTTCGCGAAAAGATTAAAGCAGCTGCCCATTCCCGGAAGTTTTGCTCTGGATGAAGTCGTCATCGGCGACAGAAACGCCCCCGTGACCCTGATCATATACACCTCCTTCACCTGCAATCACTGTCGGAAATTCCATCTGGAGGAGCTGCCGATCTTCATGGAAAAATACGTCCTCACCGGGAAGGTAAAAATATATTTGAGAAGCTACCTGCAGGACGTGGGTTCTCTGGAATCCTCCATGCTGGTGCGGTGTTTTGGGGAAGAATCCGAAGAGAAAATCCTGGAAATGTACGACAAATTGTTCGGTAGTCAGGAGGAATGGCTGCAGTCCAAAAATCCGCGGCAGTTTTTGAAGGATTTTTTCAAGAATCTCACTCCCAATCAGACCTATGGGGATGCGGAAATCGACGCCTGCATCGGCAACGCCAATATTTCAGCCGGACTGATGCTGGAGGAGAAGCGGGCGCTCCATGATCTGGCGATAGTGCAGGTGCCGGCCTTTGTGGCCAACGGCAACGTGCGCCAGGGATTCCTAACGGTGGAAGAGCTGGAAAAATTTCTGAAACTCGACGCGCAACGTCTAGAAGGAGACACGCCCCAGTAGCCCGTCGTCATTCCCGATTAACGCTTCCGGAAAGTTTCCGTCTGCGGTACAATCGCCACGTTTTACGGGATTCCTATGGAAGAAGATAGACAAAGATTTCTGCTGTTTTTCGCCGTCTCCATGGTCATCATGGTGGGCTATCCGTATTTCTTCGGCGGCCATCCGGAGCAGCCGACGGCGCCTGCGACTCAGGTGGTCCAGATGGATCAACAGACGCCGGAAACGGCGGCGAATCCGGCCGTTGTTCCTCCTCCTCCTAGGCGCTCCCCCGCTCTTCCCCAAAACAAAATCGAGTGCATCCGGTTGGAATCAGCAGGTCTGTCCGGAGTAATTTCTTCCGCCGGAGCGAAAATCGAGGACGTTCGTCTGAAGAAATACCGGAAGAACCTCGGCAACGCCGAGAATGTCCAGGTCTTCGCCAACCGAGGAGGCCGATATTTCGGTCACACCCGCTGGACGACCGACGATCCTCATCTGACTCTTCCGGACGAAAACAGCCGCTGGAAGGCGGACTCCACAAAATTATCGGAGGGCTCGCCGGTGACTCTCGCCTGGGACAACGGCGATGGATTACTCTTCGAAAAACGCATCTCGGTGGACGAAAACTATCTCATCACCATACAGGATCGGGTGAAGAATTACGGAAATAGGACTGTGCGCCTTCGGTTGGCGGCGATGGTGAATCGGGAGTTCGAAAAAAAGTCCGAGGATTCCTTCAGTTTCTACGAGGGCCCCATTGGCTATTTGGATGGCAAGCTGGAGGAGGTCAGCTACGAGGATGTGGCGAAAAAAAGCAGGATAGAGTACTCCACCAGAGGAGGCTGGTTCGGCATAACTGATAAATATTGGCTGGTGGCCTTCATTCCGGACCAAAATCTTCAGCAGAGCGTTTCCTATCGCCATGCCTCCGACGGCGGCAGGGGCACATACTCGGTGGAAAGCCTGGACGAGGCAATTTCCCTCGCCCCATCGCAGGAAATTTCCAGGGTCAATCATCTTTTCACCGGAGCCAAGGAGATAAAAACTCTGGATATGTACGAAGGTAAACTGCGGGTAAAGCATTTCGACATGGCCATAGATTTCGGCTGTCTGTACATATTGACCAAGCCGCTGCTCTACACCCTCGCCTACACCAAAGATCTCGTGGGCAACATGGGTTTGGGGATCATATTGATCACGCTGCTGATAAAACTACTGCTGCTGCCGCTGGCCAACAAGTCCTATCGCTCCATGAATCGCATGAAGGAGATTCAGCCGAAGATTCAGGCTCTCCAGAAGAGATACGCCGATGACAAGGCGAAGCTGGGACAGGAGATCTCCGCCATCTACAAGAAGGAGGCCATCAGTCCGCTGGGGGGCTGTCTCCCGACGCTGCTGCAGTCGCCTGTGCTGTTTGCCCTCTACAAGGTGCTGTACGTTTCCATAGAGATGAGACAGGCGCCGTTTGTGGGATGGATTCACGATCTATCTCTGCCGGATCCTCTGCTGATTTTCAATCTGTTTGGGTTGATTCCGATAGATCTTCCCGGGTTTCTGCAGGTGGGCATATGGCCGCTTCTGATGGGATTGACGATGTTTCTGCAGCAGAAAATGAGCCCTTCGCCACCGGACCAATCCCAGGCCAACGTCATGCTTCTCATGCCTCTAATGTTTACGTTTATGTTCGCCCAGCTGCCCTCCGGTTTGGTCATATACTGGACCTTCAGCAACGCCCTGGGGATCATGCAGCAATACGCCATGATGAGGGCGGACGCTCGCTCCGGACGCAAAAAATCGTGATCTCCTCCAGGGACTTTTTCGGCTCGGAATGCAAATTTGTGGCCGGCGCGGCGTCTCCGGAACAGCTTCCGGGCAATTATGGCGTTCCGGAGATTGCGTTTGTGGGAAGATCGAACGTCGGGAAGTCGTCGCTGATCAACGCCGTCGTTGGGAAACGCGACTGCGCCAGAGTATCCAAAACGCCTGGCCGCACTCGGCAGATCAATTTCTTTCTGCTGGGAAACAAAATCCTCCTGGCGGACCTGCCCGGCTACGGCTACGCCGCCATTTCCAAGCAAATGAGAAAGTCCTGGGATCTGCTGATGGACAGCTACATCCGCCGCCGGCAGAATCTGCGGCGGGCTTTCCTGCTGTTGGATTCACGGCATGGTCCAAAGGCCGGCGACGAGGAGATTATGGACATGCTGGACGACTGCGCCGTTCCATATCAGATAATATTGACGAAGATCGATAAAATTTCCTCCGCAGCGCCGGTGGCGGCAGAAATTGAGGCGGCGATTTCTCTTCGCGGAGCTGCCCTTCCACATGTCATCCCCAGCAGCGCCGAAAAAAACCTCGGAATACAGGAAATTCGCGGAGAAATCATGGGATTCCTGAAAAACTGAGTCCTTCGGAAATCGGATTAACTACGTCACAATGTAAATTTTTAACTTCTTCGGCTACAATGTTCGCAATGATATAGCCGACCGAGGAATTTTTGCTTACTTCGTCTGAGTTAATAGAGTTAGTAAAGAAGCACGACCCCAACATGGAGGAGAGTCTGCTGAGAAAGGCCTACGCCTTCGCCATGGAGGTTCATGGTCTACAGAAGCGGGCCTCCGGCTCTCCATATTTCTCCCACCCGGTGGAGGTGGCGAGGATTTTGGCCGAACTTGGCTTGGACGTCGTGACCGTCATCACCGGCCTGCTGCACGACGTGCTGGAGGACACCAACGTCTGCCCCGAGGAGCTGGAGGAAATATTTGGATCCGAGATCGCCTTTCTGGTGGAGGGAGTGACGAAGCTCTCGAGGATCAATTACCCCTCCTCCAAGGTGCATCAGGCGGAGAATTTCCGGAAATTTCTCATGGCCATATCACAGGACATAAGAATCCTGGTGATAAAGTTGGTGGACCGTCTCCACAACATGCGCACGCTGAATTATGTCACTTCCATCGAGAAGAGAAAAAAAATCTCTCTTGAAACTCTCGAAATTTACGTGCCGCTGGCGGAGCGCATAGGCATGAACGCCATAAAGGACGAGATGGAGGACGTCGCCTTCTACAACACACACCCAAGCGAATATCGGGCCATATCGATGAAATTGGAGCAGATACGCAACAAGGACAATAACTTCATCCAAAACACCATCCTTGAGCTGAGGTTGGTGTTCAACAAAGCCGGCATCGACGCGCAGATCAGCGGTCGGGAAAAGAAAGCCTATTCCATATGGAAGAAGATGCAACGGCATAGCGTTACAATCGAGAAGATCAACGACATTATCGCTTTTCGGGTGATAGTTAAGACGGTGGAGCAGTGCTATCTGGTTCTGGGCGTGATCCACACCAACTTCCAGATTATGCCGGGAAGATTCAAGGATTACATCAGCATACCTAAGCTGAACAACTACAGATCGCTCCACACCACGGTCATTGGCCCCATGAGGCAGCCGGTGGAGGTTCAAATTCGTACAGAAGAAATGCACAGGGTTGCCGATGAGGGAGTGGCCGCCCATTGGTCGTACAAAAGCGGTGAAGTCTTAGTCCGAAAAGATGAGCCATCCAGGTACAGCTGGATCAAGAACCTGCTGACCATTCTCCAGGATTCCGGAAATCCAGAGGAGGTGATGGATAACACAAGATTGGAGATGTTCAAGGACGAAGTGTTCTGCTTCACCCCAAGCGGAGATCTAATTTCTCTACCCCGCGGCGCGACGGCGGTGGATTTCGCCTACGACATTCACACGGCCATCGGAAACACCTGCATAGGTGCGAAAATCAACGGGAAAATGGCTTCGCTGAAGACCACTCTGAGAAACGGCGACCAGGTGCTGATAATAACCTCGCCGTATCAGCATCCGGACGCCTCCTGGGAGAGATTTGTGATCACCGGCAAAGCCAAGGTTTGCATAAAGAAATTCATCAAGATTCAGGAAAAGGCAGAGTTCACTTTGTTGGGGCTTCAGCTGGTGAAATATGTGTTTTCGGCCACGGAACTGGAGTTCAATGAGGAGCTGCTGGATTACAAAAAATTCTCCTGTGATTCCCTGAGCAGATTCTTCTACAACATCGGAAGGGGCATTATACCGCTGGGCATGGTGCGCATGTCTCTGCCGATCGCCGAAAGCGAAGATCAGACGACATTCAACGAAGATCCGCTGTGTCTTGTGGATTTTGCGCCGGGAATTGCCATTCATTTCGCCGACTGCTGCCACCCGATTTTGGGCGACAAGATCATCGGCGCGCTGGAGCCCCAGAAGGGAATGGTGGTGCATCTGAACAACTGCAGCAATTTGAAGGACGTAAATTACTTCATAAAGATCAAATGGAACTCCGACGAGGAAATGGAGACGTCCATCATCATCAGACTGAGGATTGTGATTCTGAACAAAACCGAAAGCTTTGCCATCATCACCAACATCATCAGCTCCAACGGCGCCAGCATCACCAACATAAAGGTGGAGCACAGATCCATAGAGTTCTTCGATCTGCTGGTGGATATAAAAGTCAGGGATTCCACCCACATGGGGGAGGTGCTGGCCTCGCTCCGGACCTGCGCCAACGTCAGATCCATAAAGAGGCTATGATGCAGATTCGGCGGCTGTCTCGGGAGCGGACGCGACAACATTCTTGGCGGACTCTTCTCGATCCAGCAACTCGATGACGGCGACCGGGGCAGAATCTCCCGGACGGAATCCACACTTGACGATTCTCGTGTAGCCGCCGTTTCGATTGCCGTATCTGGCGGCCAGCGGTCCAAAAACCTTAGTCACCAGCTCATTGTTCCTCAATTTTGCGAAAAGATTCCGACGATTGGCCACCGACGGTTTCTTCCCCAGAGTTATCATCCGCTCCACGTAGGAGCGCAGATCCTTCGCCTTGGGCAAGGTCGTGACAATCTGCTCGTATTTCAACAAAGCAGTAGCAAGACTACGGAAGAGAGAGGCCCTCTGGGACGTTCTCCTATTAAATTTTCTGCCGGAAATCCTATGACGCATACCATTCCCCTACAATTGCTTATCCTGTGTCTTTTTTGTCTGTTCCATATCCTCCAACGGCCAACCGACGACCTGCATTCCCAGGTACAGACCCATTTGATTCAGAACTTCTTTGATCTCATTCAGAGATTTCCGGCCGAAATTCGGCGTCCGCAGCATCTCTCCTTCGGACCGCTGCACCAGATCGCCGATGTAGACGATGTTGTCCCCCTTCAGACAATTCATGGAGCGGACGGAAAGCTCCAGATCGTCCACTTTTTTCAGTAGATTCGAATTGAACGGCAGAGAACGTTCCTGCTCCTCGTCGGCGGCCTCCACATCCTCTTCGAAATTAATAAATTTCTGGAATTGATCCTGAAGGATGCGGGCGGCCATGGCTACGGCGTCTTCCGGAGTCACGGAACCGTCGGTTTCTACCTCGAGAATCAGCTTGTCATAGTCGGTAATCTGGCCCACGCGGGTATTTTCGATCTTGTAGGCCACTTTCTTGACTGGATTGAAGATGGAATCCACAAAAAGCGTACCGATGGGGGCGTTTTCCACACGATTTACGGAACTGGGGACATATCCTCGGCCGACGGCCACGGACATTTCCATGTTGAAAGTCACGCCTTTGCTCACGGTACAGATGTGATGACTCGGATTCAAAACCTCAATCTCGGACCCCAGGGACAGCAGGCCGGCGGTGACGTCGCAGGGACCGACGACGTTCACCTTAATTTTTCGAGGCGCATCGCTGTCGAGTTTCAATTGCATGGACTTAACATTCAGAATAATGTCGGTCACGTCCTCGGCCACCCCGGCAATGGAAGAAAATTCGTGCAGCACTCCGTCAATGCGAACGGAGGTTACTGCGGCTCCTTTCAGGGACGAAAGCAAGACTCGCCGAAGCGCGTTTCCCAGCGTCACGCCGAACCCTCTCTCCAGAGGCTCCGCCACGATGCAGGCCACCCGCCGGCTGGCCTCGGATTCAACACCACTGACCTGAAGCCGATAGGGCCTAATTAAATCTTGCCACTGTTTTTGAATCACAATTAACCTCTTCGATTGTCATACCCTGCGACGTTTAGGCGGTCTGCACCCGTTGTGAGGAATGGGCGTAACATCCTTTATGGAGCCCACCACCAATCCCACCGACTGGAATGTTCTTAGAGCGGACTCGCGACCAGATCCTGGTCCCATAATCTCCACGCTCACCTCTTTCATGCCATGCTCCACAGCCTTCATCGCCGCCTTTTCCGCCGCCACCTGCGCCGCATATGGCGTGGATTTTCTGGATCCCTTAAATCCCAAGCTACCGGAGGAGCTCCAGGCGATTGTATTGCCCTGAAGATCGGCAACGGTGACCATGGTGTTGTTGAAGGTGGCATTCACATGAATCACCCCCACCGACACATTCTTTCTGTCCTTCTTCTTTACCTTCGAAGATCCCTTATAGGCCATGATACCCCTACTTTGTCACTTTCTTTTTGCCGGGAATCGCCCGGGCCTTTCCTTTTCTCGTGCGGGCGTTGGTGTGAGTCCTCTGACCATGCACCGGCAACCCTTTTCGATGTCGCAGTCCACGATAACACCCAAGATCCATGAGTCGCTTTACGTTCATGGACACGGTGCGCCGCAGATCACCCTCCACCTGATAATCGCGATCGATGACGCTGCGAATGCGGAGGATCTCGTCATCCGTCAGCTCGAAAACTCGACGGCTATCGGCAACGCCTGCCTCCTTGCATATGAGTCCGGAGCGACGGGGCCCTATGCCATAAATATATCTTAAAGCGAATTCTACTCGCTTTTTATCGGGCAAGTTAACGCCAGCTATGCGGGCCACTGACAATCTCCTCTTTTCTCAATTTTCAAATCCAACAGCAGAGCTTCCACTCTCTTCATCACTTCCTCCGGCGCGCCTTCGCCGGCGACCTTGCGCAATCGGGCGCCGTAGTAATCGGCCACCGGACGCGTTTCGGC
Source organism: Holosporaceae bacterium (assembly GCA_031283965.1). Lineage (GTDB taxonomy): Bacteria > Pseudomonadota > Alphaproteobacteria > UBA3830 > UBA3830 > JAIRZM01. Next base: position 28,448 of record JAITAU010000003.1, read on the forward strand.
TTCGTACTTTTCCAGTCGACGAGCCACGGTGACGGAATCATCATCCTTTCTCTTCACCAACTGACCGCCGCAGCGACACACTTCCACTTTGTCAGCCGCCCCGTAAGTGTCGCCGCACTTGACGCACACCAGACGGGCCGACAGCCGCGCCACCAGCTCCTCCGGAGCCACATCTATTTCCAGAGCGACTATGCGCTCCCGCAATCCTCCCGCCATCATCAGATCAAGGGCCTCCGCCTGCGGAACCGTTCGCGGATATCCGTCCAACACCACAACCGAACCGCCGGCCAGCGACTCCTGCAGATTCTGCTCCACGATCTCATTTACGAGGGCGTCGTCCACCAATCCGCCGGACCCAACGATGTTCTTCACCTTCAACCCAATCTCGGACTCTCTTTGTATCTCATTTCTTAGCAAATTTCCAGTGGAAAAATGACGGACTCCGTAGCCGTCCTTCAGACGACCGGCCACCGTCCCCTTCCCAGCTCCGGGGGCCCCAAGAAGAACTATCACCGAGACCGTCACTTCTTCCTCTTTTCCATTTTTTTCAACACGCCCTTATATTGGTGGGAAAGCAGATGGGTGTAAATCTGGGAAATGGTGTCGATGGTAACGCCGACGATGATGAGAATGCCGGTCCCACCAAAGATAAAATGAACCCCAAATTTCGCGTTCATAATGTCCGGCAGAATACAAACGAAGGCCATATAGAGGGCTCCCACCGTGGTAAGCCGCGTCAGGATGTAGTCGAAATACTCCGCCGTCGCCTGTCCCGGCCGCACTCCCGGAATGAAACCGCCGGCCTTTTTCAAATTATCCGCGGTTTCCGTTGGATTAAAAACAATGGCCGTGTAGAAAAACGAGAAAAACATGATTATGGCCACCAGAATCACAGAAAACATAACCCCTCCGCGGCTAAAAAACATCACAAAGGAATTCAGCAGCTCGCTGTTGGAATCCTTCACGAAATTCGCCAACATCAAGGGCAAAGACAGAAGAGAATAGGCGAAAATCGGCGGGATAACCCCGGCGGAGTTGATTTTCAGCGGCAAATGACTGGCGTCCATGCTTTTCCCCTGGGCGATCATGGCCTGACGCTGTGGATAATTTATGGCGATGCGCCGCTGCGCCCGCTCCATAAACACCACGAAAACAATGACCGCTATGGCCACGGAAAAAATCATCACGACGGAGAAAATCGACAGGGCCCCTGCCCTACCCAATTCGAAAATATTGGCGATGCTGGCGGGCATGTTGGCCACGATGCCGGCGAAAATCAACAAAGAGGATCCGTTGCCAACGCCGCGGGAGGTGATCTGCTCCCCCAACCACACCAAAAACATCGTGCCGCACACCAAAGAAGGAACGGAGATCAACGGAAACAGCCGGCCGATTACCACCGGGCTTCCCTGAAGATTCATCAAAAACAAACTGATGCCGTAGGCCTGGAAACCGGCCACGGCAATGGTGAGATAGCGGGTGTATTGGTTGATTTTCTTTCTGCCGGTTTCGCCTTCTTTCTTGAGGGCCTCCAGTGTCGGAGAAACCATGGTAAACAGCTGGATAATAATGCTGGAGGAGATGTAGGGCATCAGATTCAGAGCAAAAATCGTCATGCGGCTGAGGGCTCCGCCGGAGAACATGTTGAACATCCCCAAAATGCCGCCGGCGGCCATGTGACGCTTCGCCAATTCCTCGATCACCACCGGATCCAACCCCGGCAGGGGCACATAGGTGCCTATTCTGTAGATGAAGAGCGCCAACAGAGTAAAGAAAAGCCTCTTCTTCAGGTCAGACGCCTTCAAAAACGTTTCCAGACTTAGTCCTTGACCAAAAACTCCATCAGCCATAACAATCCTTAAACTATCTGCACCTTTCCGCCAACTTTTTCCAGGGCAGCCAAAGCGGCGCCGGAGGCGTAGGAAACGGAAATATTCAAAGGAACGCTCAAGCTTCCTTTGGCCAAAAGACGGAGCGAAGTGGAGGATCGATTGACGGCGCCGACCGCCTTCAGGCCCTCCAAAGTCACATCGGTCTCCGACGAAATCCGACCGCCGTCGCACAAGCGCTGCAGATCCACAAGATTAATGTAGGCGACGGAGGATCGATCGCGGGCGGATACGAAACCACGTTTCGGCAATCTTCTATAGACGGGCATCTGACCGCCTTCGAACCACTTCACGGCGCCTCGTCCGGAGCGGGCCTTCCCGCCTTTGTGGCCGTAGGAGGAGGTTTTGCCGCAGCCGGAGCCAATTCCGCGTCCGAGAGCTTTTTTATCTATTCCGTTGCGCCCCTTAAGGCCATTCAATCCAAAACTCTCAGCCATTTGTTTCCTCAATTCTCACCAGATGAGACACTTTTTTCACCAATCCCCTAATGCAGGCGTCATCCCGAAGGATCGATTTCTTACCGATCCGACCGAGGCCCAAAGCCTTCAGACTGAGCACCTGCGACTTCTCGCAACGAATTGAACTTCCCGTTTGCACTAGGCACAGATTGGTGTTCTTCGCCTTGGACATGCACTCATTCCTTCTCTATCTGGCGGCACTGCGCCGCTGCACAATCTCCGCCACCGTCTTCCCCCGCTTTGCGGCGATGTGCTTCGGAGACACGATGGACCCCAGAGCTGCGAAAGTGGCCCGTACCATGTTGTGGGGATTGGCGCTACCGATGCACTTGCTGACCACGTCCGATATGCCAAGAGCCTCAAAAACAGACCGCATGGCGCCGCCGGCGATGATGCCGGTGCCGGCCGCAGCCGATCTCACCACAACTTTACCGGCGCCGAATCGACCGAAGTAATCGTGATGGAGCGTACGCCCCTCCCGCATGTGAATCCGAACCATGGAACGCTTCGCCCTGTCGGCGGCCTTCTTCACGGCGTCCGCCACCTCTCGGGCTTTACCATTGGCGTAGCCGACACGTCCTTTGCCGTCGCCCACAATCACCAGAGCCGAGAAAGAGAAACGCTTTCCGCCCTTCACCACCTTGGCCACTCGATTTATGGCCACCAATTTTTCTATGTAAGCCGTCTCTTCCCGTGCCATCACACCATTCCCTAAAACAATAATCCGCCTTCTCGGGCGCCTTCGGCCAGAGCCTGAACTCGACCATGATATTTATACCCGCCACGATCGAAAACAACATCTTTAATCCCGCAGGCCAGAGCCTTCTTGGCGATGACGGCGCCGATCCGTCCGGCCGCTTCACGGTTGGAAGTCTTGCCCTCGGCCCGGAATTCCTTGTCCACCGAAGATGCGGCGCACAGCGTCCGACCACAGGAATCGTCAATTATCTGCACATAGATGTGCCGCTCCGATCGGAAAACCGAAAAACGCGGCTTCCCGCAGGACTTGCGCACCTTGTATCTGACTCTCCTGGCTCTACGCCGGAATCCATCCCCAAACCTAGCCATGGCTACTTCTTCTTCCCTTCTTTGCGATAGACGTGCTGTCCCTCAAGGATCACACCCTTTCCCTTATAGGGCTCCGGAGGGCGATATTTCTGCAGCCGCTTGGCGATTTCCCCCACCCGTTGGCGGCTCATGCCGGAAATGACGACGGCGGTGGGACTTTCGCAGACGATCTTGAGGTCCTCTGGAATTTCGAACACCACGTCGTGGCTGTAGCCCAACTGCAGCACCAAATTTTTCCCCTGCACGCTGGCCTTATAGCCGACTCCGACGAGATTCACTTTCCGCTGGAACAACGACGACAATCCCTGCACCGATTTGGCCACAATGGATCGGCAAGTGCCCCACATGGACCGGGCGACTTTGCTCTCATCCACAGGAGCGAACACAATCTTACCATCCACAACCGACGTTTTCACGCTCTCGTGCACGCGAAATTCAAATGCGCCGTTCTTGCCTTTTCCCATCAGAATCCCATCCCGGAAATCAATGCTGACTCCGGAAGGGATATCTATGGGATGTTTTCCAACTCTGGACACGTCAAAACACTCTACAAATAATTTCGCCGCCAACATTGAGCTCCCGAGCTTCAGCGTCGGACATAACTCCCTTGGACGTGGACAGCACCTGGATTCCGAAACCATTATGCACGGAACCTATCTTTTTCACCTTCGAATACAGGCGACGACTAGGCTTGGAGACACGATCCAGCGCGTTTATCACCGGCTTTCCACCATAATATCGAAGATCAATCCGCAGCACAGACCGATTTTCCGCCGTCGTCGCCTTCTGAAAGCCGTTTATGTACCCTTCCTTCTCCAAAACCCGTAGAATCTCCGACTTTGCTCTGGAGGATGGCACATCCACCACCTTAAAACGCCGCAAACCGGCGTTTTTGATTCTGGCGAACATATCTGCTATCGGATCCGTCATCATGCCCCAAGTTCTCCTACCAACTCGCCTTATGGACGCCGGGAATCAACCCTTCGGCAGCCATTTCCCTCAGCATAATGCGCGATATGCCGAACTTTCGATACACACCCCGGGTGCGGCCGGTGATGATGCAACGATTCCTAATCCTGGTTGCCGACGAAGTCCGCGGCATGGCCGCCAACTTCAGCTGAGCGGCAAAACGCCTATCCGGAGCGACACTCTTATCCATGATGACCGCCTTGAGAGCGGCCCGCGTCGCCGCTTTGGCCTTCACCCGCCGACGAATCCTTGCGGTCGATTCAACATGACTTCTGCTGGCCATTTTCCCCCCTACCCCACCAACGGAAAATTAAAAGCCTTGAGCAATGCGGCCGCATGGACGTCACTCCGACTGCTGGTGACGACGATAACGTCCAGCCCCCGGATATTTTCCACATTGCTGAGGGCCACTTCCGGAAAAACAATCTGCTCCCGAATGCCAAAACAATAATTACCCTGACCATCGAAGGATTTCTTCGATAATCCACGAAAATCTCTCACCCGCGGCAGCGCGATATTAATCAGCCGATCCACGAATTCATACATGCGCTCCCGCCGCAACGTCACCATGGCGCCGATCTTCTGACCGGCCCGCACCTTGAATGTGGCAACAGACTTCCGCGCCACCGTCATCACCGACTTCTGACCGGCGATCACCGTCAGCTCCTCCGCCGCCTGCTTTATGTGCTTGCTGTCGACGATGGCCTCCCCCACGCCCATGTTGAGGATGATCTTCTCCAGTCTCGGCACTTCCATGTCATTCTTCAATCCGAATTCCGCCTTCAACTGCGGAACAATCTTCTCGGAATAGTATTCTCTCAAACGCGACATAATATTCAACCCACAACGGAGGAAGTGCGCTTGGAAATTCGCACCTTCTTCCCTTCCACAATGCTCATGCCAACACGCGTCGGCCTATCATCCGAAGAATCCACCAGCATCACATTGGAGGCGTGGATGGATTTCTCCTCCTTCGACTCTCCGCCGGGACTGCTGGCCGTCGGCTTCCGGTGACGGACGCATATGTTAATCCCCTTCACCACCACCCGGCGATCATCCCTCAGAACCTTGAGAATCTCCCCGCGCTTGCCCTTATCTTTTCCGGCAATCACCTGGACGAGATCCCCCTTTCGTATGCGCCACCGGTCTGTCATATCACCTCCGGCGCCAAAGAAATTATCTTCATCATGTTGCGACTCCGCAACTCCCGCGTCACCGGACCGAACACACGACTTCCGATGGGCTCCCCCTGTTTGTTGATCAAAACAGCGGCGTTCCTGTCGAATCTTATGACGCTGCCGTCCCGACGATACACCGGAGCGGCCGTTCGCACCACCACCGCCTGCACCACGTCGCCGGCCTTCACCTTTCCCCGCGGGATGGCGTCCTTCACCGATGCCACGATGACGTCGCCGACGCCGGCATAGCGTCGTCCTGCGCCCCCCAACACCTTTATGCACATTATTTTCTTGGCTCCGGAGTTATCGGCGACTCTTAGACAGGTCTGCATCTGGATCACGACGACGCTCCTTCATTATCCATCACCAACCAACACTTTGTTTTGGAGATGGGCCGAGTCTCCTGGATGGAAACCATATCTCCCACCTTTCTTTCATTTTTCTCGTCGTGGGCGTGATATTTTTTCGTAACATTCACGTATTTTTTGTACTTCGGATGCATAACGCGCCTTGTGACCTTAACGGTAACCGTCTTGCGACAGGAGTCGCCAACGACAATCCCCTCCAACACTCGCCTAGGCATCTTTCCCTCCACGACATTGCAGAGATTTTACACATTTTGCGACGCTTTTACGAGCATTTTTTATCAAATGAGGAGCTACGCTTTCCCCCATAACACGGCGAAAACGAATCCGCAGCATCTCCAGACGAGCCGCCTCCAACTCCGCCGACAAAGACGCTTCCACCTTCTT
>JAITAU010000036.1 GCA_031283965.1 Holosporaceae bacterium
GGAGTACGAGTACATCTTCATCGATTGCCCACCGGGGTTCGGTTTGATCAACATAAACGCCCTGAACGCCTCCAATAAAATTATCATTCCGCTCCAGTGTGAATTCTATGCGCTGGAGGGGCTGGCCCAGCTGTTCAACACCATCCAGAGCGTCCGCAACACCATCAACCGAGATCTGATAATCTCGGGAATTCTGTTGACAATGTATGATCGCCGCAACAGTCTCAGCTCCATAGTGGCCGAAGACGTGCGCAACCACTTCAAGAATCTGGTCTTCACCACCGTCATTCCGAGGAACGTGCGGATCAGCGAGGCCTCCTCCCACGGCAAACCGGTGATCATCTACGACGTAAAATCCGCCGGTTCCATTTCCTACATCGAATTGGCCAGGGAATTTCTAGGCAGGGAACTCAAAGATGAGCAATAAAAGTCTGGGCCGAGGTCTATCGGCGTTTCTTGAGACTGGACTGACCCCCGAGGACGCCGGCGGCCTTCTGAAGGTGTCGGTGGATAATGTCAGACCAAATCCATTCCAGCCGCGGCGAGTTTTCGATGAAGAGGGGCTGCAATCTCTGGCGGAATCCATAAAGAGGAATGGCCTTCTGCAGCCGATTTTGGTGGTGAGGACGGAGGACGGCGGCCATCGACTGGTGGCCGGAGAGCGGCGGCTGCGGGCGGCGAAAATCGCCAATCTCACGGAAATTCCCGCTGTCCTGGTGGAGGCGAACGAGAGAGAGCAGCTGGAAATAGCCATACTGGAGAACATCCAGCGGGAAAATCTGAATCCTCTGGAGGAGGCGGAGTCCTACGAGCGACTGCTGCGGGAGTTTGGCCGCACCCAGGAGGAGCTGTCTGGAATTTTGGGAAAAAGCCGCAGCCACATCGCCAATATGCTGCGGTTGTTGACGTTGCCGGATCCGGTAAAAATCCTCATAAACGAAGGAAAACTCAGCTTCGGGCACGCCAGAGCTCTGGTGGGAACCGAAGACGCCGTGGCCATGGCCAACAGAATCGTCCAGGAATCCATGAACGTGCGCCAGGTGGAGAGCATTCGGAAGCGCCGCCGTGATGGCCCGGAAAAAGCCGACGAAAATCGACATATTGATCCCGACGTCCTGAATCTGGCGAACAAAATGTCGTCGTTGATTGGCCTTGAGGTGGCCGTCAGGCTTCGCGGCTCCGGCGGAGTAATCGAGATATCCTTTCCGGACCTCAAGGCACTGGATTCCTTCGTCCAGAAATTGAACAATTAGGCCGCCATGGGAGTGATAAGAGCCTCCTTCACGGTGGGGATCTCCATACTTTTCACGAGATTGACCGGATTTCTGCGGGAATGCGCCATGGCATTCTCTCTGGGAGCGGCATCATACTCGGACGCCTTCATGGTGGCCATAAGAATAGCAAACACATTCCGAAGGATTTTCGCCGAGGGGGCCTTCAACGCTTCGTTTCTACCACGTTTTTCCAAAGTGCTGAACCAAAACGGTAAAAACGACGCCGAAATACTTCTGGTGGAAATTTTTAGCCTATTGCTCCTGATACTGGTCTGCTTCTCCGCCGTTGTCATGACGTTTTTCCCATCTCTTCTGAAAATATTGGTCTCCGGATTTGATACCATGGGAGAAAAATTCGGCCTGACGGTTCTGCTGGGAAGAATCTGCTTTCCCTATTTGATTCTCATCTCCATCACCTCTCTCTTCGGGGGCGTGCTGAACGCCATCAATAGATTTGCGCTGCCGGCCCTCATCCATTCGCTGCTGAGCGTGTTTGTCATCGGCGGTTTATTGGTCGGCTATTGGATGGATCTATCACAGAGTTCGACGGTGAAGATAGCGTCGTTTTGCGTCACATCCTCCGGAGCATGCCAGTGCTATCTGCTGTGGAATGCCGTGAAGAAGCATGGATTCCGGACATCATTCAAACTGAAATGCTGGTCGGGCAGAGTGAAGGATATAATGAAAAACATGATACCTGGGGTCATAGGCACCGGCGTATGGCAGCTGAATCTGCTGGTGGACACCACAATTTCCTCCTACCTGCCCACCGGATCCATAACCTGCATCGGCCTCGCCGACAGACTGAACCAATTTCCTCTTGGAACGCTGGGAGTAGCCATGAGCACGGCGCTGCTGCCGCTCCTTTCCAAACTCATCAGCGGCGGCAGATATGAAGAAGCCGGCGAAGAATTGAACAAGGGATTGCTCTTCGCATCATTTCTGACATTTTTCGCCACGTCTCTGCTGTCGGCCCTGAGCGAACCATCCGTCGCCGTGGCGTTTCAGCGGGGAATGTTCGGGGAAGAGCAGGTGAAGATCACCGCCGCCGCCACCATGGGATTCTCCATCGGACTGCCGTCCTACGTGCTGTCGAGGGTGTTCTCCTCGGTATACTATGCCGACGGCGACACGACTCTGCCGGTGATTTTCGGTATGTTTTCAGTGGTTTTCAACGTGATTTTCCTGATTCTGCTGGTGCCGTTTTCCAAATATTTCGGACTGGCCACGGCCACGTCGCTGGCCTCCATCGTCAACGCCTTCATGCTGATGCGCTTCACCAACAAGAATCTAAGAATGAAATTCACCGGAAATTTCTGGTGGAAAGTCTTTTCCCAACTGGTGGCGGCGTTGATAACGTACTTTTTTCTGAGGGAATTGGCGGACTGCTACTGGAGCGCAGATTTGGGGACGAAATCCGTTAAGTGGCTGATCTATCTGGGATTTATCTGCGCCGCTGCGGTGATATTCTTCCTGAGCACCGTCGCCTGCCTGTGCCTCGCCAAGCAAAAGCAGTGGAAATTGTGGAAAAAAGAATCCTGGGGTTATAAATAGTTTCGGTCGGCGCTGAGGGAACGGTGGAATCGGTGGTGATTTGCCTCAGTTTTTGATGTACCCTCCCGCCGTATTGGTGGAGATTTAGAGATGGTTCTCGTTACGGGTGGGGCCGGATATATCGGAAGCCACGTGGCGCTGGCTCTGATCGATTCCGGTTTACGAGTCCTCATATTCGACAACCTGGAGACCGGCCACAGGGAAACGGTCGACACTTTAATGCGGGTCAAGCCAGGAGCGGCGGAGTTTCTCCTGGGAGATTTAAGAAACCCCGCCGACGTGGCGCAGATTTTCAAAAAATATAAAATCAAAGCCGTGATGCACTTCGCCTCCAACATCTGCGTCGAAGAATCCGTGCAAAACCCGACGAAGTATTACAACAACAATCTGATTGGCTCGCTAAATTTAGTGGACGGCATGATAAAGAATGGCGTCAAGGCGATTGTGTTTTCCTCTTCGGCGGCCGTCTACGGTCAGCAGAAATATTCGCCGATGGACGAGAAGCATCCACAAAATCCAGTGAATCCGTATGGGCATTCAAAGTTGATATTTGAGGAGATTCTTCGGCGTTACGACGAGCTTTGTGGCCTAGGGAGCGTTTGTTTAAGGTATTTTAACGTCATCGGGGCGGACAAGGCCGGCAGAATTGGCGAATGGCATGAGCCCGAGACCCATCTGGTTCCCAACCTACTGACCGCCTCCGAAACCGGCGGCCTGTTTCAGCTCTACGGCAACGACTACGACACCGTGGACGGCACCTGCGTTCGGGATTACATAAATGTGGAAGACTTGGCCGACGCTCATATGTCGGCGTTGAATTATCTGATGGACGGCGGCGCCTCCGACAGCTTCAATCTGGGCTCCGCCGCCGGTCACAGCGTTGGCCAGATACTGGCCGCCTGCGAAAAAGTCACCGGCAACGGCGTAAATGTGGAGATCCAGGGGAGACGGTCGGGAGATCCGGCGATACTTGTGGCTGACAACCGGAAAGCCAAAGACATCCTGAAGTGGACGCCGAAACGCAGCCTCGAGGACAGCATAGACACGGCCCATCGGTGGAGCCGAAGACTTGCGTCCGAGATTAGGCGTCGTTGATAATCGATGCGTTCGTCGTTTCCGGTTCTCGCCGCTTAGTCCATCAGCTTACGGAGAATCTTTACCAGCAGAACGTCGTCAAATTTCGGCGGCAGGTTCACGACCTGCAGCCATTTCGGAAGATTGTTCGCCATCAACATCTCCGTTAGACTGACTCCCCCAACGTTTGGAGTTTTCTTCACGTCGGAGGATTTTTTCTCGCTGGAAGGCTTCGATCCCAACGGCTTTTTGATGAAAATATACGATGAATCGGTCGCTCTTAGGATTTCCTGCACGTTATCCTTGTCATATTTATCATCCAACACCTTGAAGGATGAAATTATACCCTGGCGCTGACGGTGATACGGAGCTGCCACAACGCTGTGTTTGGTGTAATACAGTATCTCCGGTCCGTTGTTCGCATTGCTCATGATCACCACCGGAGTTTCACTCAGCCGATCCAATTCGGCATACAATTCCTGCACATTATAATTTTTCTTTTTGGTCGTGGTTGGCTCCGGGGTTTTATCACCAAAGTAAGGCGTAATGAAGACCAAAAACGACGAAATGCAGATCACCAACAGAACCTTTAGCAATCTGTGAATCCGGTTCATTAGCCCACTGTCCAGACACATTTTAACCACCAGAGGCAGACTGAAGAGGACCGAATACGGCATCATCCGACGATGGTGCACTCCGGCTAAAGCCGTGTAGCAGAGGGAAGTCACGATGAGCATCCACCACAGAATGTCCAAATTCTTCCACTCCTCTCTCCGCAGTTCCACGATCCTACTGCCGGCGGCGATGATCACGATGACGGCGTGGCATAGGTAGTAGATGGGGACGCCGCTTTGAAATGGCGACATCATTTCCTCCACATGGGACAGCCAAATTTCCCTCACATATGGCGACACATCCGCGGCCATTCCCGAAAAGAATTTCGGATATATGCACAGGAATACCAGCCCCAACACCACCGAACTCAGCACCGCCATAATTATCTTCTGCCAGATGCTTTCGTTCTGCTGACGAGAGTTAATCCTGAAAAACAGCGCGCTGAAAAGAAAGATATTCAGGTGCACAGATGAAATTTTATCGTACGCCGCCGGCAGGACATCTGGCAATAGAATGAGGCAGATAATAAGCATTGTTATGATGTTTTTCAGATACAGATTCATGGAGACGCCGCGGCCCGCAAATGTGAACATGAAGAGCACAACGTCGCCGAGCAGAAGCGGAATCAACGTCTCCGGCGCTATCCAGACGCAGAGAGCGGATATCACCGCCACCGTCACGTAGCGCATCTTATCGGAAAAATTAGATTCAATTATGCCAATGACGCCGATCAGGTAAATCAGCATGAACATCATTATGAAGGCATGGTGATCCGGCCTGCCCAAAAGCCCGTATCCTGCAATCTCACAGTTGGCCAGAAACAACACTGAAGCGAGGAAAGCGTCGTCTCTTTTTAAAATTTTCTGGGCGACGTACAGAAACAGCGCAACGTCCACGGTCCGCACAACTGGAGTTATGAAAAAGCCCACATACTCGATGGATTTATCGATGGAGTTGAGAAAAAGATTCAGAACATAGGATGGAATGATGAGGAAAAAGTCATAGAAGCGCGTCCAGTGGAGCTCGCAGCCGTATGGAACATTGCTTCTGCCGACGACGGCATTCGACAAGTCGAAGTGCCGGAAAAATTCTCTGATCCTGACGAGTCGCATGTGGTCATCGCTGTCCAGGAAAACGATCTGGAATCCGTATTTCTGCAGATGGAAGGCAATAACGATGAGCAGAGAAGCCGCCGACAGGACGATAACTTCAAGCTTGTTTTTACGGAGCCAGCTCATTTTTCCTCCACAAAACATGTTACTAGCACGAAGATTCTAATTTTTTCTCTATTTTTTGGATCACAGAGACATATTTCAGACGGTTGAAATTCACAAATGGAACGATGGACAGCATATCGCCGTTTTTTTTCACTCGACCCACCGGGATTTTTTCCATAAACACTTCGCCGTAGCCGGATGTTTCCACAACATCTCCGTCGGATATCTGTACGTCCTCCCGCACTGTGGAGATCTGCAGTTCATTGGAATTATCCCCGCCGGCGATGGCGTTGGCTTCGCCGATCCGCACCGGGATATTGGAATTGACGTCCGTGATCAGCAGAACGCGGCACCAGGAATCGCTCACTTCAATCACTCGCCCGACGAGTCCGTTTTCGTCTCTTACTATGCTGTCCAGAGCTATACCGTCCGAAGCGCCGACATTCAGCACAGAAGATCTGGCGAAGCTGTTGGAGAAAACGGTGACGACCCGGGCGACGATAACGGAATCGCACTCCGTCTGTTTCATCCGCAGTAATTTCCGTAAATTTTCATTTTCCACTTCCAGACGGCGCAGGTTCTCGACCATTTGCTGCAGTTTGATATTTTCGCGACGCAGATCAAACAGAACTTTATCCACGCTGCCGCTGATGAAGCAGGAAAAAGCGGAAAATTTTTCGCCGACGCTCTCAAAAATCCTGTGGCCGCCGACCTGCAGCGACACGGCGGCGTTTTCAAACTTTTTGATGTACATGTTCGCCATCATCATGTGAAGAAGAATGAAGAAAGCGGCAAAAATCAAGCAAGTCCGCAGAGCATTTTTCCTTCGAAGAGGCCTAAAAAGGCTAAAAGCGCCTCCGGGCGCAGTCGGTTTTTCGCGCATATCCCGTCAACCAGCTCTCAGCAGCACGTTTTTCATTACTTCCAGTTCCTCTAGCGTTTTACCAGCTCCCAGAGCCACGCAGGACAATGGATCCTCGGCTACGCCAACCGGCAGGCCGGTTTTTTCCCGCAGCAGCTCGTCCAATCGATTCAAAAGCGCCCCCCCTCCGGTCATGATGATTCCTCGATCCACGATGTCGGCGGATAATTCCGGCGGCGTATTCTCCAGCGCAAATTTCACGGCGTCGACGACGGCAGTCACCGGTTCCACCAGGCTCTCCACTATCTGACTTTCGGTGATTTTTATTTCCTTCGGCACGCCGTTCACAAGGTCGCGCCCCTTGATGGACATGGATCGCTCCGGGGATCCGCGTGGAACGGTGGCGGCGCCTATTTCTTTCTTAACTTTTTCGGCGGTGGTGTCGCCGATGAGGAGATTATGGTTCTTTCTTATATAGTTTACGATGGCCTCGTCCATTTTATCTCCGCCGACCCGGACGGAATTCCCGTAAACTATGCCTCCGAGAGCCAGGATGGCCACCTCGGTGGTGCCGCCGCCGATGTCCACCACCATGGACCCCATTGGATCAGTCACCGGCAACCCGGCGCCGATGGCGGCGGCCATGGGCTCTTCGATCAGAAATACTCTCCGGGCTCCGGCGCACTCGGCCGATTCCTGGATGGCCCGGCGCTCCACGGCAGTGGCGCCTTTGGGAATACAAATAACAATCTGAGGACTGACGAAATTGCGACGATTGTGGACTTTCCGAATGAAATACTTAATCATTTCTTCGGCCACGGTGAAATCGGCGATGACTCCATCCTTCAGAGGGCGTATTGCGGTGATATTTCCCGGCGTCCGCCCGACCATCTGCTTGGCCTCCTCCCCCACCGCCAGGACGAATTTCTTTCCCCCCTCGTCCGCCAGAGCGACCACCGACGGTTCGTTCAATATGATACCCTTGCCGCTGACGTAGACTAACGTGTTGGCCGTGCCCAGATCTATGCCCATATCAGACGAAAACCACCCGCGCAAAAATGAAAACATCAGCAAACTCTCAACAACCACAACGGTTAGAAGATATAGCTTTTGCCGGTGGATCTCAAGAAGATATTCGAGATTGCAAAAAAAAATTGGAGACCTATAATTCTCTCGTTTTACAATGTCGGCGCAACGAAATTTCTGCGGTGTTTTTATGAAAAAACTGTTTGTTATGGGCCTCTGCCTCTATCTCCAAATGTGCCGCTGCAGCGCCGACAGCGACGTGGTCGATCCGGAATCGCAAAACGCCCCGACGGAGGACCAATCTGGGGACTCCGGCTACTTTTCCGCCATCGAACCATCGGAATTGGAGAAAATCGAAGCTCTGGTGGCCGCAAATTGCCCATACGGCGCACTCAAAGAGCCCAAGAATGGCTACGACAAGATTGCCAAGCTCCTGGCGGGGTTCCGCACTGCGGAGGACAGGAAAATCGCCACGTCACGGGTGGAGTATGAAGAATTCATCGCGGATCAGTGGAGAGCCTTGGAGAGGGCCAGTCTTTCCCCTGTGGGATCCTGGGCGCAGGAGTACATAGGGCCCTTTGTGGAGAACGGGGACGTTCTGTTTTATCCCTTCGGCGGCCCGGACGTCGCCTACCCAATCAAATTCTTCCCCACCGTTCGCGAATACGTGCTGCTGGGCCTGGAACCCATCGGCAGTCTGGAAGGTATAAACAAGGGCTTTCGGGAGGAAATCTTTTACATTGCCCTCAGAAGAGCGGTCAACAACTATCTGGGGAAAGGTTTTTTCATCACCTCGGAAATGTCGTCCCAATTTTCCGATAGAAATCGCGTCAACGGAGTGGTGTGCCTGATTTTGTTGGAGTTAGCCAAATTGGGCTTCGACATAGATAACGTCGAGCGCATCTCCATAGATAAAAAAGGACTGGAGCGCCCGGCCGGGAAGAACATGGTGGGCTGCGTGAAGATAACCTTCTCCGGCAACGGCGATGCTTCGCCGAGAAGAATCTATTACATGAGAGCTAACCTGCACAATTCCTCCGTCAATGCCGTCAACACCGTGCGGAATTTCATGAAGCGGCGACGAGTTGTGACCCTGGTGAAGAGCGCCTCCTACGCCATGCATGACTCGTCGTTTTCCCGAATACGGGATCTTATTCTCAATGACTCGCAGCTGCTGTTGCAGGATGATTCCGGCATACCATTCTGCTACTTCGGCGACAGGTGGGAGAAATTCATCTTCGGAGAATACACGACGCCGACGCTGAAAACCTTCCAGAAGAACAGACAGCAGGATCTGGCTGATTATTACGCTTCTCACGAGAAATTCAGGATACCTTTCAAGATAGGTTACGGATTCAATCAGGAGAGGCCGAATTTACTTCTGGCGGTTTCTCCGCAGCGGCAGAAGGGTCCACCAAGCGTCGCCGAAACGTCAACGAATGAGTCCATGAAAAGCGGCGAGAACGACGTCTCCGGAAGAAATTTGTTGCGAAGCGATGGGTTGATTGACTCCAGCTCTACTCCCTCTCCGCCGCCAATCGAAGATCGCTTCCTGCCGACGCTGTGACCGAGAATGTCGCCCCATAAGCCGGCGCCATTTCTCACCTTTTCGTAATGTTTGTCCACAAGTCTTCAACATTTATTGAAAATTTACCTTTTTGCCTCATACTATTATTGTGACAAAGCGAAAGGATTTAATATGCGTGGGTTAAAATTGTTGCTTGTGGCGATTGTTTTCTTGGGACATTGGGAGGTTTATTCGACGGATCTGGCGAGCATCGAAGCCCAGCTGGATCTGCAGAAGCAGATGCAGAGAGCCGCCTGCATCGGCGACAAAACCGTCAATCTGCACCCATATCAGGACAGAGAAACGCTGATAAAGCTCCTGAAATCGAAAAATTACAACGTGCCCGCCAAATTGGCGCTGATGTCCGGGATACGCAGAGTGTTTATCGCTCTGGACTACGTCAGCACGCTGGCCCCCATAGCATCCAGCGCACTGTCATTCTATTTCGGCCTACAAAATCAAACTCTGCCTGGATTTGTATCTCTGTTTTCCACTGCCGCCATAATCCCCATTCAAAAATTCCTCAAGGATTCAACAACGCGGGTGGAAGATTGGCATAGGGATATTCTACTGCAGATGCTAGACCTGGAAGCCATAAAGAAATTTGGCAGCCAGGGCAGCAGGACGGCTTTTCTCAACTTTCTGCTGGATGCGAGCAAAGAGACCGCCACTGACAGCGGCAATAACTCCCTACACGGTTACGACTCCGTCTGACTACAAAAGAGGAATCGCAGCTCTTTCATCGGAAACTAAGGGCGTGTGGTCGTTATGCCAAATCCCATTATCTACTGACCTTCGCCCATTCGGTGACGGCTGCTGCAGAGCATGTCTTAGAAATCGTCGGAACGATTCGAAATGAGATTTAGTATAAGTATTCAGTGGCGAATGATCGTGGCGGCGATTTTCGAAACTTCTGCGACGCTCAAATGGCAGAAGAGAGCGACCTTGTTTCCTCCATGGAGGCTTTGCCGTATGTTCTGCAGGATTTCAGCAGCTCGTTTCTGCAATTTTTCAACTTTTTCACTTCTCGCACGTCATCTTTGTCCTGCACCATAATTACGCTCAGTTTTATCTCCACCAAATCGATTAGTATTTCCAGCGATTGTTTTGATAGCATATTACCCGTCCGACTCCGTAATGGCTTTGGAATTTTATACACAGTTGGCTTAAGGAAAGGTTAATATGCCAGAGTTTTTTGTGAAAAATTTAGTGGACGTCGACGTTGACGAACTGCTGTCCTCCGAATCGACGGCGGTCGGTCTGGACGTGGGTGACAAAACGGTGGGAATGGCCGTTGCGGACCGAAGGATCAAAATCGCCGGCGGAATCACCACCGTCGCACGCACGGGAATCATCGAAAAAGACTGCGAGCTCATCCGCCGTCATCTGGAGCCCTACAAAATCGGTCTAGTAATTTTCGGATGGCCGGTGCAAATGAATGGAATCCCCGGCGAGCAGTGCGAAAAAGTACTGAAATTCGTGACAAAACTCTCGGCGCGTCTGCCGGCCAACTATGCCGAATGGGACGAGCGATTTTCCAGCAGCGCCGTCGACGACGTCATGATTCAGGCGAATCTGTCCAGAAGAAAGCGCAAAAAATTCATAGACAAAACAGCGGCCGTATACATCCTTCAGGGAGCGCTGGATTTTCTGAACAGGACGTCCGGCGGATGACGGCTCGCGGATTCGACGAAGTCAACGACGGGAAAGAGGCTCTGGGCGGCGACGGTCTCATGTGGAGCATCTGATAATTCTGTCCTCGTTCTGCAAGCTAAATTCGATCCTTAGGGCGTCCGACGGGAGGAATTTGTTGATGATTTCCGGCCATTCTATGATGGTTATGCCGTTGGCGATGGCCTCCTCCAGGCCGAGTTCATGAAATTCTTCGCTGGATTTTAGTCGATGGCAATCCACATGCCAAATTTCTCCGATGGCTGAATCGTAGACCTGCACAATGGTGAAGGTGGGGCTGGAAACATCGGTTACCGACGGGTTCAGCAAGCGAATCAGATATCCGGAGAAGGTCGTTTTACCGCTTCCCAGTTCTCCGGACAGCGCAAAACACCGGCCGACCGCCGCGAATCGCCCAAAATACTCGGCCGCATTTCTCGTATCCTCGAGGGATTTACAAAAAAATTCAACCATCGGAGAGGGAATTCAACTGCATTTCCAGTTTCTGTCGATCCAGAAACAATAGATCGACATTTTCCGCAAGCGAAGCGATGATTTTTCGCAGGATATTCCCATCCTCCTCAGAAAAATCCCCCAGGACGTGGGCCGTCATCATGGATTTTTCCGGAGGTCGTCCCACGCCGATTCTCAGGCGCCAATAGCCGTCTCCCATCAGGGAGTCGATGCTGCGGAGGCCGTTGTGGCCGCCACTGCCGCCGCCCTTCTTGATTTTCACCCGCCCCGAATGCAGATCCACGTCGTCGTGACAGACGCATACGTCGTCGACGGGAATTTTATAGAAATCCGACAGGAATCTGACGGCGTTGCCGGATAGATTCATATATGTCAGAGGTTTGGAGAGGATAATCCTCCGATCTCCGACGGCGCAAACGGCCACATCCGCCACGGAGGCCACTTTTTTGAACGAGCAGGAAGAGGCGGCGGCCACCGCATCCAGAACCATGAAGCCGACGTTGTGCCTGTTGTTTTCGTGTCTCTTTCCCGGATTCCCAAGTCCCACCAGCAGAAATGTTTCCATCGCCTAGACGGAGGCGGCCGGTTCTGAAGCGGCTGTTCCAGCTTCAGCTGCTGGGGTTTCTTCCTCTTTCTTCAGGATAGTCGGAGCGACAACGGTGGCCACGGTAAAATTTTTCCCCCCAGTCCCCAGCTCCACTCCATCCCCCAGCTGGATGTCGTGGGCATGGACGGTGTGATGGAATTCGAATCCCGTAAGATCCACCTCGATGTGATCAGGGATGCGCGATGGATTGCAGACTACGTCGATCTCGTGGACCAACACGTTGAGAACGCCACCCTGTTTCAGTCCCGGCGAGGCAGCTTCATTGATGAAGGTCAGAGGCACCCGCACCGTGATGTTGTGCCCCTTGCCCACCCGCATAAAATCCACATGGATGGGGCGTTCCGTCACCGGATGAAACTGCACATCCTTGGCCACAAACAGCCGCCCCTTTTCGCTGACTCCTTCTATTTTAAAGACGGTGGAAAAAAACGTCGATTTGGCCACATGGCTGCTCAACTGATGTGCCGAGATGCAAATGGGCTCGGGGTCCTTCCCCTCGCCGTAGATGACGCAGGGTACAAAGCCGCTCCGTCTGTCTGACCGGGCGGATCCAGTCCCAAAGATTTTTCTAGGTTTTGCCTCTAAAACAACGGTGGCCATCGGAATATCCTCTTCTCAAAAGTCGTTACAGTATACACCCAATTGCCTCAGCCATCAACGAAGCAACGGATAATTTTCTTATTTTATTGGACCGGATGCTTTCGTTATGTATGCTGTCCGTCAACACCAGCTCTGTTAGGCAGGATTTTTCCAGTCGTTCCAGAGAACCGGACGAGAGAACTCCGTGGACGACGTAGGCGGCGATCTCGCCGCAACCGGCCGTTCGGAGCATTTCGGCCGCTTGACACAGGGTAGCTCCGCTGTCCACGACGTCGTCCACCAGGATGCAGGTTTTTCGGGCGACATTCCCCAAAATCTCCACCTTTTTTAATTCGCCGAAGACGTTACGGGTCTTGTGACAGAGGACGAATTCGCATTTCAAGGTTCTAGAAATCGCGATGGCTCGACGGGCGCCGCCGACGTCCGGAGAAACCACAGCCAGCAGCTGCGGATCATATTTTTTCTCCATATCCTCCTCAAAAATCCTGTTGGCGTTGAGATGCGTATATGGAATTTGCAGCCGCGGTTCGCAGTGGTTGTCGAGAATTATGCAATGGGAGATGGAGAACGTCTCCAGCAGGCGGCAAAACAACCTCGCCCCGAAGGATTCGTTTTGATTGAGCACGTCCTGGCGGGAGTATCCCATGTGGGGCATGCAGAGGATCAGGTTTTTCGTCCCCCTCAGAGCATCCAGCAGCAGAAACAGCTCCAGCCAGTCTTCATTCGTCGCAGTGGAGGCCACCACCAGGACCTCCCGAAAGCGTTTCGGCAGCGAAACGACGGCCTCTTGACCGTTAAAATACCTGAAATTGGCGGGGAAAACCGAAAGAGACAGCTCGCGAGCCATCGACTCCGCCAGTTTCTGAGAATTTTTGGTGTGTACTACTTCCATCTCTCAAATTCTCTCAAACTTTCAAACAAATGGCGGAAATATTTCGTCCGCATACGCCGTCGGATTCTCTGCGGGCGCGTCGGTAGCTGAAATAATTCTCCGGATCTCCGTAGGTGTTCACCCCGATGAGGTTGACGTTACCCTCAGGCAGTCCGCAGCCCAACAGCCGCATCCGACAGTACCCGGCCAGATCGAAGCGAAGACCTCCGCCGATGCGACGGAAGTAGTCGGCGGAGTCGGTGGAGTCGGTAAAATTCTTTTGGAAATCATCATCCACATCGTAGCTTTCTACGTCGATGCATGGACCAATCGCCGCTCTTATCTCTCTGGGATCGCCGCCAAGCAGCTGCATTTTCAGAACCGTCGCCTCTATTATGCCGTCGAGAGCGCCCCTCCAGCCGGCATGGGCCGCTCCGACCACGCCGGCCTTTTCATCCGCCAGCAGAATCGGCGCGCAGTCGGCTGTCAGAACTCCGACGGCGACGCCGGGCTCTTTCGTCACTAAGGCGTCCGCCTCGACGTCGGATTCTGTCTCGGAGGCGGCCGCCAGACATTGGTTGCCGTGAACCTGTTTCAGAGTGACGAGACGCGCCGCAGCCAGTTGATCCCTAACCGTATCCAGATTCCGCCGAACGTTGCGGTCGTCATCGCCGACGAATCGGCTGCCGTTCAACGAAGAGAAGAGCCCGCCGCTGCAGCCAAATCCCCGGCGGAAAAACCCGTGCGCCACCCGAACGGACGTCAGGTTGGAAGATTCTATTTTCAAGATCCGGACTCACCGTTTCCACCGTCGGTTGGAATCAGCCCCAGAGCCAACATATAGGAGTCCAGCAGCAGATCTTCCGCCTCTCGATCCTCGGTTTTCATTCGCTTCAGGCGGACGATCTTCCTCATGATTTTTGGATCAAAGCCATCCCCCTTCGCCTGACCGTAGACGTCGGAAATATGTTCCTGAAGGTCATTTTTCTCCACCTCAAGATTTTCTATTTTTTCGATGTACTGCCTCAATTTGGCGGCATCGTTGGTGTGCATGGCCCCTCCTTTATGCAACCCACATGATAGAGAAACGTTGATAAAAATCAACGCATAAATTAACATCGTAATTGTAGGTTGGATGTGAAGGGTATTGTAATGTTGCAGGCGACTTTAAAAGATGCGGTTTATGCCGAAGGTGTTGGCGCTCACAGCGGAGATTTTTGTGACATCACCATCATGCCGGCCAGTGAGGATTTTGGCGTTATTTTCGTTCGCGGAGACCTCGACGAAGACTGCTATGTGAAGGCGAATTATGCCAACATCGAGGAAACTCCGCTGTGCACAAGATTATCGAACAAGACGAACTTCAGCGTATCCACCGTGGAACATCTGCTGGCGGCCCTCTATGGAATCGGGGTGTCCAATGCCTTCGTTCAATCCAATGGCGGTGAAATTCCAATGCTGGACGGAAGCTCCATTCAGTTCGTGGAGAAGGTTCTGAATGTGGGCGTCAAAGAACAGTCCAGCCGTCGGAAAATTCTGAAAATCACGGAAACGGTCAGGGTGGAGGAGGACTCCAGCTGGGTGTCGCTGTCGCCGGCGGAATCTTTTTCCATAAACATCGAGTGCGACTATACGAAGCATGGGTTAATGACGTCTCCGCTTTCCTTTAACTTCGCCACCGGAGATTTTGTGAAGGAAATTGCCCCGGCCAGAACCTTCGGATTCTTCGCCGACGCGGAATTTCTGAGGAAGAATAACCTGGCGCGCGGCGTTAGCCTCGAAAATGCCCTTGTCTTCGGGGAACACGGCTATTTGATCAACGACAAGAAGCTGCGATTCCATGATGAAGCCATGCGGCACAAGATCCTCGACGTCATCGGAGACCTGTCGCTATCCGGGTGCCTGATCCAGGGGAGATTCGATGGATTCCGCCCGAGCCATAGAATAAACCACCTACTACTCCGAGCAGTTTTCAAATCTTTCGACAATTACACCTTCAATCAATAATGTATGTGTTGGGAATAGAGTCCAGCTGCGATGAGACCGCCGCCGCCGTCGTCACCGAAGGTCGAAAAATCCTGGCGAACGTCGTGTATTCCCAGCTGGAGGAGCATGAACCCTTCGGCGGCGTTGTGCCGGAGGTGGCGGCCCGGGCGCATCTGGACAAAATCCGTCCTGTCGTGGAGAAAGCTCTGACGGAAGCGGGGCTGGACGTCTCGGAAATCACCGCCGTGGCCGGCGTGTGCGGTCCCGGACTGATAGGCGGGGTAATCGTCGGCGCCACCTTCGCAAAATCCATCGCCATGGCCAGAAACATTCCCTTTATTGCCGTGAATCATCTGGAAGCTCACGCCATTTCCGTGAGATTGACCGAGGATGTTCAATTTCCCTATTTGCTGCTGCTGGCCTCCGGCGGCCACTGCCAGCTCTGCGTCGTCAACGGGATAGATCATTTCGAAGTTCTGGGGAAAACCATTGATGATTCCGTCGGAGAGTCCTTCGATAAAGTGGCGAAACTTTTGGGATTGGGCTATCCGGGTGGTCCGCTGCTGGAGAAGCGAGCCTCCCGTGGAGACGATCGCCGATTTTCGCTGCCGACGCCGCTGTGCTCCGGAGAATCCTGCGATTTCTCCTTTTCCGGACTGAAAACCGCCGTTCTTGCCGCCTCCAGAAAATGTTTCGGAGAGGAGGACCGGACGGATTTGTGCGCCAGTTTTCAGAGGACGGTGATCACGGTCCTCGCCCGCAAGCTAAACCTAGCTCTGGATATCTGCGGCAAAAGGAATATTGGGATCACCTGCGTCGCCGTGGCCGGAGGCGTGGCCGCCAACGAAGCCATCCGGAGGGAGTTGCGGAGCGTCTGCGCCTCGCGCGGCCTGCGTCTCTCCGCCCCTCCGGCGTTCCTCTGCACCGACAACGGAGCCATGGTCGCCTGGATGGGCGCGGAAAAGCTCCTGGCCGGCCAGACAAGCGAACTCAACTTCCCGCCGAGGCCCCGCTGGCCGATGGGATGATTTCTCGCCGTTAATTTATTGTTTTCCCATCGAATCTTTTTATGAATTCTTCGATTTTTGGCGCCACCTGTGACCTCCATTTGCTGCCGGAGAAGACGCCGTAGTGGCCCACCCCCGGTTGCAGATGATGATCCCGCATTTTCTCCGGCAGATTCTTGCAGAGGCCGTGGGCGGCGTAGCTCTGGCCGGGAGCGGAAATGTCATCCTTCTCCCCCTCGATGGTGAGAAGCGCGCTGCGTCTGATAGCTTTCAGGTCGATGACATGTCCTTTGTATTTCATCACCCCCCGGGGCAATTCGTAGGTTTGGAATATTTTTTCCACCGTCTCCAGGTAATAAATGTCGTCCATGTCAAGCACCGACAGATATTCGTCGTAGAAGGTGGCATGTTTATCGATCCCGGCTTGGTTATTCAGAATTTTATCCTCGAGAAACTGAATATGGGCCCGATAATGGGATTCCGGATTCATGTTGATAAAGGCCGTCAGCTGTATGAACCCCGGATACACACGCCGTCCGACTCCGGCATATCCCTCCGGCACAAACGTCAGGAAATTATTCTCGAACCACTTCAGGGGATAGCTCTCCGCCAGCTCATTGACCTGGGTCTTCTTCACCCGAGGATCGATGGGTCCACCCATGGGGATGATGGAGGCCGGCACGCAGGGGTCGTTCGCCTCATCCAGAAGGGCCGCCAGTGCCATAACCTGCACCGCCGGCTGGCACACTGCCATCACGTGGGTGTTGGGTCCGATGTGATGCATAAAATCGATGAGATAGGAGAGATATTCGTCCAGTCTGAAGTCTCCGGCCGCAAGCGGAACGTCCCGAGCACTCTTCCAGTCGGTGATGTAGACGTCGTGCTTCGGGGCCATTCTCTTGACCGTATCCCTCAACAGAGTGGCGAAATGCCCGGACACAGGCGCTATTATCAGCACCTTCGCCTCCTTCTGCTGATTCTCCTTCGTAAAATGCAGCAGGTCGCAGAATGGCTTCTTCAGGACCGTGGTCTGGTAGAGATTCACCACCTTTCCATCCGCCGTCACCTGTTCGATGTTGAATTCCGGCTTCGGGGAGTTCCGGGTGGACCGTTCGTACATGTCCGCCAGTCCCTCCACGAAACGGGGAAGGCAGAACTCCAGCGCGCCAGGGTGAGACCTCATGGAAGTCCTCAAAGACTGCATAAATTTTCTCGTAGGCGCCATCAAATAAGAAGTTGTTTCATATAATCTGTACATTTTGGACCTCCAAATTGTTTGCGGCAAACATTATTTGCTATTATGTCCAGATAACATTAAAAAAAGGTTAAGATATTAAAAAAGTAGATTTTTTCATTGCTGTTAAGTATTAATTAAAGGAATGGGTGTATGGTGGTGATGTGTTGCCTGTGGTTATGGGCTGATATTCATGGGAATTGTGACGAAATTGACGATAAATAAGTGGGTAGACGGCGGATTCGTCGTGAAAACGTCAGCCTCTCCTGTGCCCAATCGCTACTCCGTCGGAATTGCAGGATTTCTGCTCCTGACCCTCTGTTCCTGCTCCAGCACCCGCGACAATCCAGATCCCCACGAGGAATTTAACAGAGATATACACGGGCTTAATCTGGCCATCGACAAAAATATTCTCCGCCCAGTGGCAATGACCTACAAGGAAACTCTGCCGGACGCAGCGCGGGAATCAATTTCCAACTTTCTTATTAACCTGAAGGAGCCGTTTTACTGCCTGAACTACCTGCTAACTCTGGACGACGACCGCGCCGCCAATTCCTTCCTGAGGTTCATAGTGAACTCCACCATCGGCATCCTGGGGATATTCGACATCGGAGAGGAGATGGACCTCAAAAAAGCAGAAACTTCCCACATGGGTACGCTGAAGAAATGGGACATGCCCACCGGCGACTACCTGGTGCTGCCGATCCTTGGCTCTTCGTCCACCAGAGACGCCATCGGCGAGCCGATTTCCTGGTTTGCCGACCCGATGGGCTACATCATCGGATTCCCGTACATGGTGGCCAAAGCGGTCCTGGCGGCCATAGGCAATAGGGCGGAAAATTCCGACCTGGTCGATTCCACCATAAGGGATTCCTTCGATCTCTACTCCACCACCCGGAGCGTCTATCTGCAGAAATATGGCAACGATGAGGACTCCAACGACGCCGAAGAGAACGACTGAAGAATCGCGCCGTCGCCGCGCTCTTGACGATACTGAAGCTCCCGCTGGCGGGAGTGACGGGACTCGAACCCGCGACCTTCGGCGTGACAAGCCGACGCTCTAACCAACTGAGCTACACCCCCGCTGAGCAGGCATCAGACTAAATAAAAGGCCCTTGGGTGTCAAGGATGGATTTCGCCGCGCCCTGGCGCCGCAGCTGAAATTTCCCACAAAAATTTACGGCGACGTGAAAATATCCTCGGCTGGAATTCTGTTATGTTTCAGGTTGATATTGTGTGATATACTGCGCCGGCTTTGTCCCCTGTGGTGGTAGTATGCTTGATGTGAAGTGGATTCGCGAAAATCCCGACGCCTTCGATCGGGCCATGGCGGGTCGAAATCTAGAGTCAATGGCAGCCGTCGTCGTCGATCTTGACGCGAAAAGGCGGGAGACGGCGGCGAAATTGCAGCTGCTCCAGGCGCGTCGCAATGAACTTTCGCGGCTGATGGGAAATCTGCAGACCAAGGGGGAGAGTGTTGCGGCTCTGGAGCCGGAGACCACGCGCCTAAAACAGGAAATACCGCAATTGGAGGCCGAGGATGTGGCGCTGGGGGCGCGACTTCGGGAAATTCTGCTGAGCATCCCAAATATTCCCGTGGATGACGTGCCCGTCGGCGTTGACGAGGGCGCCAACCGATGCATACGCACCGTCGGCGAGCCGAAAAGCTTTGATTTTCCTCCGAAACCGCACTATGAAATTGGCGAGTCCCTGGGGGTGGTGGATTTTCATACGGCTTCGGTGATCGCCGGCAGTCGATTTACCATCCTGCGGGGATTGGGAGCCAAATTGGAACGAGCGCTGGCGAATTTTATGCTGGACGTCCACACCAAAGAGTTCGGATATGAGGAAATTTACGTGCCGTTGCTGGTAAAGGCAGAGACGATGGAGGGCACTGGTCAGCTGCCAAAGTTTTTTGGAGATTCCTTCCGAACCACCGACGGCAGATGGCTAATCCCCACATCGGAAGTGCCCTTGACCAACATGGCGAGGGAGACGGTGATTCCAATGGATCAGCTGCCGCTGCGGATGACAGCCTATTCCGCCTGCTTTCGATCCGAAGCCGGCGCCGCCGGGCGGGATAACCGCGGCATGATTCGCAACCATCAATTCAGCAAGGTGGAATTGGTGAGCATCGTCCACCCGGAGAACGGCGAGTCCGAGCTGGAACGCATGACCAACGCCGCCGAGAGCATCCTCCAGAGACTACGGCTGCCGTATCGGGTCATGCTGCTGTCCACCGGAGACATGGGCTTTTCCGCCGCCAAAACCTACGACCTGGAGGTGTGGATTCCAAGCGAAAACACCCATCGGGAGATTTCAAGTTGCTCTCTGTGCGGACAATTTCAGGCGAGACGGATGTCCGCCCGCTACAGGAACGGGGATGATCGAGGATTCGTGGCCACGCTGAACGGCTCGGGTTTGGCCATCGGCCGAATGATGGTGGCGATTCTAGAAAATTACCAGCGGGCCGACGGCTGCGTCACCGTGCCGGATGCGCTGATTCCCTATATGGATGGAGTGAAGGAGTTGAAGAAAAATGTCCGCTAAACAATCTTTATCTGGACTCAGGATTCTGCTAACCAACGATGACGGCATCGATTCGCCCGGTCTGAAGGCGCTGGAGCGCATCGCCCATTCCATAACTCCGGACGTGTGGGTGATTGCTCCGGACATGGAGCAGAGCGGGAAAGGATTCTCCGTCACCTTCGATTCCATACTGAAGATCGACGAGATCTCTCCGCGCAAATTCACCGTCTCCGGCACGCCCTCCGACTGCGTCTACATGGCCATCGGAGAAATTTTGAAGGATAAATTGCCGGACCTTGTGCTGTCCGGCATAAACATCGGCGCCAACATCGGCGACTACATCGGCATGTCCGGCACAGTCGGAGCCGCCTTCGCCGCCGCCTCCAGAAACATAAAAGCCATCGCCCTGAGTCAGCACTATGAAAAGCCGCAATATCCTACGAAATTTCCGCTGATCGATCATTTTTTGCCCACCATCATCAAGAAGCTGCTGTCTTTTACGTGGCCGGATCGTATCTGCATGAATGTGAATTTTCCCGAGGCCCAGGTGGGAGAAATCAGCGGCATAAAATCCGCGACTCAGGGGAAATTGGATGTGGTGTGGAAAGTCCACAAAAAGATGGATCCCATCGACCGCTCCTACTATTGGCTGCAGGGGGTTCACACCGTTTCCGACGGAAATGAGGACTCCGACGTGGCGCTACTGGAGCAGAAAAAGGCCATCACCATAACTGCGTTGCAGAATCGACATGAATTTCGGGAATGTTCTGGTAAATTGGAGGAGTTGTTTGCGTCACATGTGTAATCTTGAGAAATATGTCCTGTGCGGAGCCGCGTTGCTTTTGATTCTTGGCTGCGAGAGGGATCATCTCTCTCCGATCGAAATAAAAATCGACGAGGATAGTATCCCCGGCAGCGGAGAGCCGACGCCATCCGCCGTAAACGTCCATGTGGTGTCCGGGAACGAGACCCTGTACGACGTCGCCAATCGCTACAACGTCGATCCTCTGAATCTCGCCGCCATCAACGGCCTGGAGGCTCCCTATAGGCTGCGGAAAGATCAGGTGTTGCGTCTGCCGGACAGCGGCGGCGGGCAGGTTTCCCCCATGATGGAGGAAGAAAAGACGGCCGAACATGCGACTCCGGAGCCGCCGAATAGGCAGAATGAGAAACTGGAAGATGAATTCGCCAGGATTATGGCCGTGTCCACCGCCTCCGCCGATGACGGAAAGAAGGTGGCGAAGTCCCCCAAAACCCAATCCGCTTCCGGCACAAATTTTAATGAACAGGAGGAGAAGTTGTCCTCTCCTCCGGTGGTGAAAACCGCCGTCGGAGCCGATCTTGCGAGCTCCGAAAAACCGATTAAGGCGGCGAAGGCCGGCGGGATGATCTATCCGGTTGACGGAGACGTCATTCTGCAGTTCGGCGACCTGAAGGATGGCATTCAGAATGAGGGCGTCAACATAAAAGCCCCACTGGGGGCGAAGGTGAAGGCGGCGGCGGACGGGTCCGTCCTGTATGTGGGAAATAAGCTGGAGGAGGAGTTTGGAAATGTCGTCATAATTCAGCACGATAACGGTCTGATAACCTCCTACGCCCACCTCAAGAACATGTCCGTGAAGAAGGACGCTCGGGTTCGAGCCGGCGACGTTGTCGGTTCCGTTGGTACCACCGGCGACGTCACCGAGCCTCAGTTGCATTTTGAAGTCATGAAGGATAAGATACCCGTAAATCCGCTGAAATATTTGCAAAAATAGTGGTAATCAGGAGAGAATCATGGCGAACACCCAGAGCACATCTACGCCGACGCCGCCTTCGGCTGGAACGACCGGAGGGCTAATTGGCTCCATGACGCCAATCCTACTGATGGTGCTTGCTTTTTATTTTCTGATCCTCCGTCCGCAGCAAAAACGCGACGCAAAAAGCCGAGAATTGGTAAATTCTTTGAAAAAAAACGATAAGGTAGTCACCGGTTCCGGAATTATCGGCGTGGTTCACAAGGTCGTTGGCGACCAGGAGTTGTCGCTGGAAATTTCGGAGGGAGTGCGCGTGAGGATGATGAAAAGCTCCGTCGTCCGAGTACTGGGGAAAGATTCCTCCGACAATGAGGACGGAGCGAAGAAGAAGAGAAAAGAGATTCGCCCGGGAGGAGTGTCAGAATGAATTTCCCAAAATGGAAAGAGGTAGCCGTGATATGCGTGTGCGCCTTCGGTTTCCTATTTGCGCTGCCGAATGCGCTACCCAAGAGCTTGCTGAGTCGCTTTCCCAGCTGGATGCCCAATCAGCAGGTGTATCTTGGGCTGGATCTACGGGGCGGCGCCCATCTGCTGCTGGAGGTTGACCTGGACAGCGTGGTCAACGATTACCTCAACCAAATACTGGAAACGGCGAGGACGGTGCTGCGGAAGGAATCCATTCCCTACGCCGCCAATTTCCCGAAATCTGTTGGAAAAGACAAGTTGTTTGTGGAATTCGATCTGAAGGATACGTCGAAGGTGGGAAAGGCCCGTGCCGCTTTAACCGCCGTCGATGTGGACTTTAAGGTGGAGGTGGTCGGCAGCCATGTCACCATGACTCCGACTCCGGAGTCGTTGCAGAGGCGCAAAAATGAAGCCGTGGACCGCTCCATCGAAATCGTAAGGAAGAGAGTGGACGAGACCGGAACGCGGGAAGCCAACATCCAGCGCCACGGAGACGAGCGTATTCTTCTGCAAATTCCTGGACTCCAAGATCCATCCCACGTCAAGGAGCTGCTGGGGCGAACCGCGAAGCTGGTGTTCCGACTGGTGGACAAAACGGCTCCGGAGGTGACGGATCGTAAGAGCGCCGTGGCTCCGGCCGGCAGCATGTATCTTCCGTCGTCTGAGAACGGGAAGTACGTGGCGGTGAAGAAGCAGGTGATTGTCGGCGGCGAAAATCTCCTCGACGCCCGCATGGAGTACGACGAATACAACAGTCCGGAGGTCACGTTCAAATTCAACAAACTTGGGGCGAAGAAATTTGGCGACGCCACCCAGGAAAATGTGGACGGTCGGTTGGCCATTGTGCTGGACAACGAAATCATCAGCGCGCCAACCATAACCACTCCGATCCTCGGCGGTTTCGGACGAATCACCGGACAGTTTTCGCCGGAAAAAGCTCAGGATTTGGCTCTGCTGCTGCGGGCGGGAGCTCTGCCGGCTCCGTTAAATGTGATTGAAGAAAGAACCGTGGGTCCGGATTTGGGGGCCGATTCCATCCGTTCCGGCATAATGGCCACCCTCCTGTCCGGATTGTTCGTGCTGGTGTTCATGTTCCTCTGGTATTCGTCGTTTGGCCTGATCGCCAACGCCGCCGTCGTCATGAATCTGGTGCTGCTGGTGGCCGGACTCTCCTGTCTCCAGGCCACTTTGACCCTGCCGGGCATAGCCGGCATCGCCCTGACCGTCGGAATGGCCGTCGACGCCAATGTCCTGATCAACGAGAGGATAAAGGAGCTGGTGCGCCGCGGTGAAAAATGGACCAGGGCAATCGAGAAGGGCTATGACCTGGCCATGACATCCATCATCGACACCAATCTGAACACCGTCATCGGCATGACGTGCCTGTATCAGTTCGGGACGGGGCCTGTGAAGGGATTTGCCATCACCACCATTCTTGGTACGGTGATATCCTTCTTTACGTCCACCACCCTGACCAGATATATAATTTCGCTGCTGGCGAAACAGCGATACCACGTGGCCATTCCTATGTGAAAAAGGATCGAATCATGCAACTCTACAAACTCATACCCCATGACACCAAAATAAATTTCGTGAGAAACCGGAAGCTCACCTATGCCTTCTCCATACTGGTGACGTTTTTTAGCATTTTTTCGTTTTTCCACAATGGATTAAACTTCGGAATCGATTTCCGCGGAGGCTTCGTGCTGGAGGTGCGCACTCCGCAGGAAGCGAATCTCGCGGAATTGCGCCAAAAACTGAATCTTTTGGATTTGGGGGAGGTGTATCTGCAGGAATTCGGGTCCAAACGGGACGTTCTCATTAGAATTCCCAGCACCACCGAAGGGAAGACACTGGAGGATCAAACTTCTTCGCTGAAAAAAGTGCAGTCGGCACTGGGCGACAACGTTGAGTATCGGAAAATAGAGAAAATTGGCCCGAAGGTTGGCAAGGAGCTGGTGCATGACGCCATCATGGCCGTGGTGATTTCTCTGCTGGCGATTCTGCTGTACATCTGGCTGCGATTCGAGTGGCAGTTCTCCATCTGCGGCGTTGTGGCCCTCGCCCACGACTGCATTGTGCTCATGGGGCTGTATTCCACATGCCACTACTTTGAATTTAGCGTAAACTCCATCGTGGCGTTGCTGATGACCGCCTGCTATTCGATCCACGACACCGTGGTGGTGTTCGATCGGGTGCGGGAGGATATGCTGGCCTATCGAAATCTAACCATTGCGGAGCTGCTGAATAAATCCATCAACGAGACGCTTTCCCGTACTGTGCTGACGTCACTGACTACGGTTTTGTCGCTGTTAGCTCTGTGCTTCTTCGGCGGAAAGGTCATATTCGATTTCTGTTTCCCAATTTTGTTCGGGTTGATGTTTGGCACTTTTTCCTCCATTTTTTTGGCCTCGCCTCTGTTGCTCATCAGCGGCATAAGGGTTGATGGCAAAGAACTTGAGCCTGGGTTAGATAAGATAAAATGAAGCCGGTTGTAGCCATTGACGGTCACGCCTGCAGTGGAAAAGGGACATTGGCCAAAAGGCTGGCGAAGCGTTTCAACTTGGCTTACCTGGACACCGGGATGCTGTATCGCTTCATCGCCATCCGGAAGTTGGGCCCGGCCGAAATAGAGAAGTTATCGCTGGAGGAAGCGCAACGTGGCCTGCAGAAGATCTCGGCGAAAGACATAAGATCCGACGACGTAGGTGCGAAGGCCTCGCTTATCGCAAAGCTGCCGGAGGTGCGGATGGCGATGCTGCAGCTGCAGAGGGGGTTCATGGCGTCTCCGGGAGAAAAATATGTCGGATCGATACTGGATGGCCGAGACATCGGCACCGTGGTGGCTCTGAACGCCACCTGCAAGATTTTTGTCACGGCGCGGCTGGAGGTGCGGGCCAAACGCCGCTTCCGGTGGATGAGACGGTACAACCCAGCCATTACCTATGATGACGTGTACGAAAATATGCGGAAGCGAGATCTACAGGATCAGTCCCGCGATGTAGCTCCACTGCTGTGCAACGCCAGCTACTCGTTGATTGACACCTCCGACGAAACCGTGAACCAATCTCTGGAACGGATAGCCGGGATTGTGGCCGCAGCTCTGGCGACGGCGTAGCAGACGATTTGAAATGACATGAAAAACGACATCATCACAACCGACAAAGTTTCCCTGAACAGAAGCGAGAGGCTATCTCGCAGAAGGATCACATTTTTTTTGCTGTTTTTGAACGTCGTGACCTCCGCCGCCGTCAGCATATACATTCCCAACCTGAAGCAGATGGCCGTGGAACTGAAAACCACCGGCGCTCTCATGCAAATGACCATTGTGGCCCATCTGATCGGTGAATTTACCGGGCGCATCATGTGCTGCCCGCTGATAGATCTGTACGGGAATCGCCTGGTGGTGCTGCCGGCTCTGGTGATATCGGCCGTCGGCCATTTGGGGTGCATGACGGCCTCTTCTCTACCGCTGTTCATTTCCATGCGGTTTCTTCAGGCCATAGGGGCCAGCGTAATATATATTGTATCCCTAAGCATCATCAACGAAACCTTCAGCTATGAGGAAAAAGCCGGCGTTGTGGGCATCCTGGAGCTGTATCAGCCCATCGCCTGGATTTTGTCGCCATTTGTGGGGACAATTCTGGCGGAAATTTGGAGCTGGAGGCTGTCGTTCCTGCTGCTATTCCTCAGTCAGCTGGTGGGAATAGCCTTTTTCTACTCCTATGCGGAGGCGCGAAAATCCAAAAGGCGTTTTTCCGTATCAAAGCTCTTCTGCGACTATAAATCGATATTGAAAAACTCGTCGTTTGTGATATATGCGCTGATACCAGGGCTTTTCGCCGGCGGCTACATGATCTTTGCCACCAGCAGCCCATTCATCTGCTCTGAATTTCTCGGCCATGACGCCGCCGACGTCGCCATATTTACGGCAATTCCGCTGGTGTTCTACGTCATGGCCACCTTCGCCTACAGAGCCGTGCTTCGGAAGCTGGGGCTCAAAGCTTCCAAAAAGATCGGCATAGCCGTCTATTCCATTTTGGGCGTCTACATAACCCTGCTGATGGCGGAGCACGTGCCCTGGACCCCGAACAATCTTCTGTTTTGTATGGGAGTGCAGTGCGTGGGGAGCGCATTTCTGGTGCCGGTTTCGGTGCTTAAGGCCATACAATCATGTCAGAATGCTTCCCATGTGGGAGCCTCCACCGTTGTTGTCTTCCGCAATCTCGTCATGTCCCTCTGCATCACGAGCGGCGTGAAGTTCAACGAGAGCATCACCGCCATGATGGCCTCCATCTTCATGACGGTGGGAACGGCGCTGGTGCTGATTATGACCCGCAGGATCATAAAAGCCCGCGTCGTCGCGCGCCAGAAAATCATTTTGAAAAAACATGGTCTGAAGTCGTGACCTAATACCAAACCCCGTTATCAACTGACCATCGTCCATTCGGCGACGGCTGCCGCAGAGCATATTTCGGGAACTATTGGAACGATTCGAAATGAGATTGGGTATAATACTAACGATGGTTTTTTAATTGTTTTTTAATTAATGACTTGATACTCTTGCGGTGGTTACTGTGGGAGGGTGGTATGAAGTTTCGTAGTTCCCTTGTGGCGCTACTGGCCATCTGCAGCTGTGGCGAGGTTTTCTCCGTCCCTGGCGCGCGTCCCGACATAGCTCCAAAAGTTTACTCCGACATTAGCCAGACCGCCCAGGACGACGCCGTCTCCTTCGATGGAATACGCATGATAGTGGGATTGTGTCTGGCTTTCAATTCCTTCGACGCCTCTACTGGCAACGTCGGAGCCGCTACCGGCGTCAGCATAACGTCGCCGTCGCTCAGTATGGTAATGGAGTACTCCAAAGCATTCCGCAAGGGATTTCTCCTGGGAATCACAATGGGTGCAAGAGTCTCCAAAAAATCCTCTAAAGATGGCAGTTGGGCTGATCTAAACAAACAATATGAGAATGCAAGAGGTGCGGCCCATGCCGGGAATCACACTGGAACGCTGGAAAAAGACTCATTCAATCCGGAGGTGGCTTTGAAAGCCGGTTACCAGCTCTCCGGCTACAGCTCCATGCTCTACGCCAAGGTTGGAGTGGTCAAGGTGAACGGCGTCTACCATTATCAATCAAACGGGGCCAAAATCTGCGACGTCGACGTCAACGCCATGCTGCCGACCATCTGGATCGGAGCCGAGAGAAAAATAAACAAAAAGTGGGGCGCCTCCCTGGAGGCCAGCATATCCATAGGAAGACAAAGCAAACAACCGGCGGATACCGTGGAGCATAGGATAAAAATGAGCCGCAAGGAATTTTCCATCCTGGCCGTCTACAGTATTTCTTCCCATTAGACGTATCTAGGTTATTGGCAACAGCGACCGGAGTCTGTATTATTGCCACGGGGTTTTTGCGCGGGGAAAATGGCGAAGCGTAGATATTTGTTCGTGGTTTCCGGTCCGTCCGCCGTGGGAAAATCCTCCGTGGTGGAAGAAATTTTTAAGAGAGACGCTTCGCTGAAGAGGATCGTGACCTGCACCACGCGGTCGCCCCGTGGGGCTGAGCAGCATGGCGTGCATTATTTCTTCATGGACCGAGAAGAGTTCGCCATCCATCGAGAAAATGGTGATTTTATTGAGTTTTCCGAGGTCTACGGCAACAGCTATGGGGTTCTGTTTTCCTCCGTTAGCGAGGGGATCAACGACGGTGAAACTGCACTGTTTTCCATAAATTGGGAGGGTTTCTTGAAGATAAAGAGGGCCGTTGGCGACTGCGTCTACGGTTTTTTTCTCCTTCCTCCATCCATGGAGGAGCTGAAATTGCGCATGAAAAAGCGAAATACCGACAGTCCGGAGATTATGGCGCATCGGCTGGAGGTGGCCCGCAACGATCTGGACCATTCCGGCGAGTTTGATTTTTGCTTGATGAATAAAAGCATTGAAGAAACCGCGGAAAATATCCTCAAGCAAATGAATGCCATCAGACAAAATGTCTAGAGTATCAAAATGGCACAGAATTCTTGCGTTTCTGACGTTCCTGTGGATCGGCGGCGACCTGGGGGCGCTTCACATTGTGCGGGACGCGGAAATCGAGGAAGTTCTCACGGAAATCGTCAAACCAATCTTTAAAATCGCCGGTCTGCGGCCGGAAACCGCAAGGATTTATGTCATCAATTCAGAAGTGGTAAATGCCTTCACCGTGGGCAACGGGTATATATTCATAACTTCGGAACTGCTGCTGCGATTCGAGAATCCGCTCCAGGTGATAGGGATTCTGTGTCACGAGACCGGTCACATCGCCGCCGGCCATGTGGAGCGGCACATCAGTCTGTTGCAGAAGCGCTCCAACAATTTCATCATCGCCATGCTGGCTGGGATTCTTGGAGCTTCCCTCACCGGCTCCGCCGATTTCATGGGATTACTGCTGGGATACGCCGCCACGGACGAGAGATTTTACCTGAAATTTTCCCGCGGAGAGGAGCTGGCCGCGGATGCGCTGGCGGCTTCCTATCTGGAGAAATTGGGCTACGGCTCCGACGTGCTCATCGATGCCCTTGAGGTTTTTCGGAGCATCGATCTTTTGAACGGGGGAGTCAATCTTCCGATCTACGTCCTGACGCATCCCAAAACCGACGACAGAATCTCTGCCCTTTACAAATACGCCAAGCGCAGGAAATATAAGGCGGATGAAAATACTTCCCGGAAGTACGATCGCGTCATCACGAAGCTGCGGGCGTATTTGAAGAAGCCCAATCTGCTCGCCAAAACTCCGGAGGACGACTACTCCAAAGCCATATACTATCATCGCGCCGGGAAATCCAAGGAGGCGATCGCGCTGTTGCGGAATCTCTCGAAGAAAAATCCGCTGGACCTCTACCAAAAGGAGATCCTGGCGCAAGTTCTCTACGAGTCCGGGCAGCTGGACGAATCCATCAAGGTCTACGAGCAGATCTACGGGAAGAAGGTCAACGATCTGATAAAGATCGACTACGCCAACGTGCTGATAGAGGCCGACAGAAATGTCGATGTTGCCATCAGAATTTTGGAATCGCTGAAATATTTCGCCCGCTTCAACAGCGATATCTTCAGACTGTTGGCGAAAGCCTATGGGAAAAAGGGCCGAGAGGGGCTGGCCCATCTCCTACTGGCGC
>JAITAU010000058.1 GCA_031283965.1 Holosporaceae bacterium
AACCGTATACGGCAGCGACAATCGCCTCAAGATAGTCAACAATGCCATGCTGAAGATATGGAAATTGGAGGACAACAGACCGCTGCAGGAATGGCGCGGCACTCATCTTTCGGAAATGCTGGATTCCTTCAAGGGCGCCCTGGATTATGGCCGCGATTGGGAGATCTTTCGGGAGGACGCCATCAGCAATCTGACGGACAGGATCGCCAAGACCGGGAGATTACTGAAGAGCGACAACTCCATAATCCTGTTCTCCTATATCCCGCTGCCGGACGGCGCCCACATGCACAGTTTCATCGACATCACGGACACCTGCGTGGTGGAGAAGGCAGTGATGGAGAAGAATCAGGCGCTGAAGGCGGCCCAGAAGTTGCGATTCGAGTTCGTGTCCGGCATTTCCATGGAGCTCAAGGAGCCTCTCAACGTGCTGATCGGATTCGCGGAGCTGCTGATGCATCAATATTTCGGCGTCCTCAACGAAAAGCAAACGGAATACTGCCGATGCATTTTGGACGCCTCACATCAGCTGCATCAGCTGATCAATAACCTGCTGGAAATGGTTTCCATAGACACCGATTCCGCCAATCTGGAGATCACCAGGTTTCAGCTGGAGAAAACCATCGACGAGGTGATTTCCAGCGTCGAAAAGCGGGCGCGGGAGAAGAACATCAGCATCGTCAGGAGTTACAGCAACGGCGAAATCCTCTTCGACGGCGACAGAACCCGCATCAAGCAGGTGGTGTTCAACATATTGATAAACGCCATACAGTTCACGCCGCCCAACGGCGAGATCAACGTCATCGTCTTATCCGACGGGGCCCACACGAAGATCATAATAAAGGACCAGAGCATAGGCTATTCTAAAAACGAGAAAAAACGAGTTTTCAAGAGGACCACCAGCAGGTTCAATTTCGTCTACAACGATGCGGAGGGCATAAGCATGCCGTTGGTTAGGGCGTTGGTGGAATTGCACGGAGGAATGCTGATGATCCATTCGGACGTGGGGGAGGGCACCAGCGTCATCTGCTCCTTCCCGGTGAAATGCGAGGAGATTCCGCCTTCGGAGCCTCAGGAGGTGCAAGCCGATTCCGATGAGCTGAAAAAAGCTGTAAACTCCTGACATGGAGCACAAAAAACCCATCGGAATTTCCGCCATAACATCCTGTGGAGTGGAGTTTGTCTCCGCCGTGGCCGTTGCTGTGATCCTGGGGGTGTGGCTGGACAGACGCTTCGACCTGTCGCCGCTGTTTCTGGTGGTTTTTTTCATTCTCGGCTGCCTGGCCGGCTACGTGAACGTCCTTCGCCATCTGCAGAGTCAAGATGAACCGCAAAGCCAAGATAAGCCGCAGAGTCAAGACGAACAAAAGGGATCCGACTAAGGCTTCCAAAATTCCAGGATTCTCAGGGTTTTCCCGAACCTCCGCCGTAGGGAGTAGAGCAGCGCTGCCGTTATCATGAGAAAGAACAGCGTATCTCCGAGTTTGCCGTAGGGAGTCTCGTCGATGGTTTTGGGGATGCGGCACTCCAGAAATCCGCTTTTGCCGAATGAAATGCGTCCGATTTCCCGGCCGCAGGGGTCGAAGACGGCGCTGACGCCGCAGTTGGTGGCCCGAATCAACGGCAGTCCCATCTCCACCGCTCTGGCTCGCACGATTTGCAGATGCTGAAACGGCTCCGACGTCGATCCGAACCAGCCGTCGTTGGTAAGATTTACGATGAGATCCGCTGGTTTTTCGTTCATTTCTCCAGGAAAAGCCGCTTCGTAGCAGATGGCCATGAGCATCCTGAGGCCGTCCACCTCAATCAACTGCGGAAGGCGACCCACCTGGAAGTCGCCGACGTCGCCGGCAATGCTACGTAGACTCTGGAATGGGATGTAATTCCTCAGCGGGATGTATTCGCCGAAGGCCACCAGCCGTCTTTTGTCGTATTTACGGACATTTTGCCCCAGATGGTTCACAATGATGGCGCTGTTGTAGACTTCTTCCGTCGTCAAGTTTCGGCGCACTGCCCCGGCTATGAGATGCTCTCCTATCTTCAGCGGGGACTTCAGAAAATCGTGCAGCTGCGAAAATTTTTCGTGGTACAGATATGGAATCGCCGCCTCCGGCCAGATGATGAAATCCAGTTTTGCGGAGTGTCGGCTGCAGGCGATATGCCTTTGGAGATTTCGGAAAGACAGGAGGCGGTTTGCTTTTTCGTCGTGGTTGAGGCTGCATTGCACCAGCCGTACCCTACGATCCAAAAATGTCGTTTCGTAACAACGTAGTCTGAAAAATCCAAAAATCGCCAGGAAAAGAAGGATCCCAGTCGCGACGGCGGCGAATCTTCCGGCGTTTTTCAGGTCCAGTCGCTTCAGGTGGACATAGGCTCCGCCGCCGATACAGGAAAGGAGCACCGTGACGAAGCTCAGGCCGTAAATTCCCCAAACGCCCAAGGTCTGCAGGAATATCTCATGGAAGCTCCAGATGTACCCCGGCAGCACCCAGGGAAATCCCGGCAGAT
This sequence comes from Holosporaceae bacterium, assembly GCA_031283965.1. Lineage (GTDB taxonomy): Bacteria > Pseudomonadota > Alphaproteobacteria > UBA3830 > UBA3830 > JAIRZM01. The sequence goes on from JAITAU010000058.1 coordinate 2,506, forward strand.
AATGGCCGTGAAAATAAATCGCAATGCAAAACATTGATGAAAAGGCCAGCGCCGCTTCCGGAATACCGTCGCAGTATTTTTTGCCGATGAACACCGCCGGCAGTGCGAACAGAGACAGGAGCGCCGGAATAACAATCAGGGCGAATGGTATCAGAATCCAACGGCTCGCCAGGTCAAGGGTCAGGGGATAGGCCAACCAGTAGAGATTCGCCACGTACAGGCCGAGAAAAAACAGGAAAGAGCGCCCCACGGTTGCCGAAGGCGTCGTCTCCTTCGCCACAATTTTCGCAAAAAGCCATCCGAATGAAAGTAGAAACGGGAAACAGAGGTCGAAAGGTGCGAAGCCGAGTGCACCGAAGGCTCCCAGCGAAAAATGTACGAGACACTGGAAGGGCGACGACGAGGCGGAAAAGCGCCATCCGCCTCCGGAGCACAAAATCCCGTTTCTCTGATGATTTTCGGCGACGATCCGCCCCTTTGATATTGGTCGTTGCATATTTATCCAAAACATTGCATCCGGAACACATGATACTCCAATTGCTGATTTTGAAAATCCAGTTTCTTATGGCATTTGTAGACCCTCTGGTGTAGGATTACGGGCACACTGGGGTGTAGCCAAGTGGTAAGGCAGCGGGTTTTGGTCCCGCCATTCCGTGGGTTCGAGTCCTACCACCCCAGCCGCGCGGATGTTTGGGAGCTTGCGGCGTAGGGCCATCGGTCGGTGGTGCCTAAAATTCAACAGCCGCCCTCCTAAAGTGGATAAGATAAGGCTGGACAAGCAGATAAATTTAATCTATAGGAGGGGGGGATGCCCAGGTAGCTCAGTTGGTAGAGCAGAGGACTGAAAATCCTCGTGTCGCTGGTTCAATTCCGGCTCTGGGCACCGGTTTTCAGAAATAATTGCGCTTTGGAGGAATATAGTTTATCATCAACGATCGTATCCGAGTGTGGGTATGTTCATCGCCCGAAGGTGAAGCTTCGTCGTTTGTTTCATAAAAAATAAAATAAAGAGAAGATATGCGTCTTAAAGATATAAAAATGAAAATGCCGGCTGAGCTGTTGGCTTTTGCCGAGAATTTGGAGTTGGAGAACGCCGCCACTCTGAAGCGTCAGGATCTGATGTTCGCGATTCTGAAAAAGCTTACGGAAAACGCCGTGGAGATCCTGGGGGAGGGGGTGTTGGAGGTGCTGCAGGACGGCTTCGGGTTCCTGAGATCTCCGGAGGCCAACTACATGGCCGGATCCGACGACATCTATGTGTCGCCGTCCCAGATTCGCAAATATAGCCTGAAGACAGGGGATACGCTGGAGGGATTAATCCGTCCCCCGAAGGAAGGGGAGAGATATTTTGCAATTTCCAAGATCAACATGGTGAATTGGGAATCGCCGGAGGCGGCCAAGCATCGCGTAAATTTCGACGACCTCACGCCACTGTATCCGGATTCTAAATTGACTCTGGAGTTCGATAATCCCCAGGAGAAGGATCTGACGACGCGGGTCATAGAGATCATCGCTCCCCTCGGCCGCGGCCAGAGGGCCCTAATCGTGGCGCCGCCCAGAACCGGGAAGACGGTGATGCTCCAGAATATCGCCAGAGCCATCACCAGTAATTCGCCGGATACTTATCTTATCGTTTTGCTGATAGATGAAAGACCTGAGGAGGTGACCGACATGCGGCGCTCCGTGAACGGCGAGGTGGTGAGCTCCACCTTCGACGAAGTTCCCACGCGCCATGTGCAGGTGGCCGAGATGGTGATCGAGAAGGCGAAGCGACTGGTGGAGCACAAGAAGGACGTGGTGATTCTGTTGGATTCCATCACCCGACTGGCCCGGGCCTACAACACCGTCTGCCCGTCCTCCGGAAAGGTGCTGACCGGCGGCGTGGACGCCAACGCTCTGCAGCGCCCCAAGAGAATTTTCGGCGCCGCCAGGAACATCGAGGAGGGAGGATCGCTCACCATCATCGGCACCGCTCTGGTGGATACGGGATCTCGGATGGACGAGGTCATATTCGAGGAATTCAAGGGCACCGGCAATTCCGAGATCGTTCTGGATCGAAAACTGTCGGACAAGAGAACCTTCCCGGCCATCGACATCACCAAATCCGGCACACGCAAGGAGGAATTGCTGGTGGATCGGAATATTTTGTCCAAAGTATGGGTGCTGCGACGCGTTGTGATGCCAATGGGCGCCTGCGACGGAATGGAATTTCTGATTGATAAGCTGAAAAACTCCAAAAACAACAACGACTTTTTTATCAACATGAATCAGTAGAATCTTGCGAACAATATTGCCGCGGAAAGTTCCAGCGGAAGGTTCCATATGCCGGCCTTCTGTTATCTTTATCACCGCGGGGAGAGGGAAAGCGTGACGATCCCGGCGTTTTAGCTTGTTATCTTATATTTTCTTTAGGCTCTACAATGGGCGTTGTTTTTCACAGTCTTTACAGAACGCGCCAACTGTACCTGAACTCAGATCCAGTTGGCGCGCTCGGCTATGGCGCCCGTCAATTCTCAACTCGGAATTCCTCCGAGCGCTTCCGGTCCGCTACTGAAATTTGTAGCTGGAGGCGCCGGTAGTTGGATCCTGCGCCAGCTGCGGTCCCGTCGTCAGTCGCTGCTGGAGAGAGTAGATCTTGTTTAGCACAGAGGTCCTCTGCTGCCCAGTCGCTGCGTCCATAATGGAAAGAGCGTTCAGCTGCGACGTGTATGTCTGCAGCGTGTTCAGATTGGTGTTCTTCCACTGGGTGGCCTGCTCCTGCGTGGTAAAGGTAACGCCTGGTAGCGCTCCCTCGAGGGTAATCAACTGATGCTCAGCCTCGGACAGTAGCTGCTGCGGATTCTGGGTAGCCACAGCAGCTGCGGGAGCGACGGTGGAAGCAGAATTATTTGCCAATGGGACAATGCCACCGGCTGCGGATGTCATGACTCCGGTTGCGGCAGCGTAGGTCTCTGGCAATCCAGGAATAGGCGTAGCCACCGACGCCGAAGCGAGATTTTGCTGAGATATGTTCTGCAAATAAGCCAAGGTGGCGTTGGCAGACACATTGAGTTCGGACGCCATGGCGGCGCATGGCGTTCCGCTTAATGTCGGAACTATCTGATTCACCAATGTCGGCATTATTTGTTCCAGACGCTTAACATCCGCCACATTTGTTACGTATTGGACGTCCATATACGTATTTAGGCGCGACACATCATTGTAAGCCTTGACATACAGCTCGCGGGTTGCCTGCAGCGAAGCTTTTGTTTGTGCGTCCGTTGCTGCGGAAATCTGTGTGTCTATGCTGATTACTGCCTGCTGCAAATTGTTCCCCAGAGCCACCAGCTTTTCTTTGGTGCTGTTGATGCTTGTGTGAGCGGTGGCCACCATTTGTCCCTCCAGTCCCTGCTGAAGCGTGGTGTTGGCCGTGTTTCCGGCTACATTGAGGAAGGCGGTGGCCGTCTTACCGACCTGTGTGTCCTTAAACTTACTGGCGGCGCTTGAGACAAAGCTCTTTAAAGAGTCAAAAGGACCGGCATTGGAGCATTCGCACCAGCTAAATAAGCTCACCAACAGCAACAGTTTCATATTTTTTTTCATTGTTCCTCTCCTACTTATGGGGAAAGATTGCCATAATTTGATTAATTTTTTGTTAATTTACGAAAAAATACATGAGACGCGCCGCCGTCGTGAATTTCCGGAAGATTTGCCCCTCAGAAATCGCTAAAAGTCTCGCATTTTCTGAGCTTTTACAAGATTGAAGCCGCGCCGCATGAAGGCGGCATCGATCTTTACGATTGCTTAAGATATTTTGTACTTCAATGGAGGCTGTTGTGGTTTTGAGGCATTCAAATGAGAGCCGTTGTACTTTTATTTTTGTTATTTTTCTCTCCAACGGTTTGGGGGGATGCGATGTCTGGAAGTCTGATGACCATATCTGCCATGTCGTCGGTGGATAACATCGTGAGCAAGAAGGATTCGATGCTGGGAGAGCTCTTCGCCGCCAAGGGGAGCGTGTCCCTGGAGGAGATATCCGTATCCGTGGAGGAGGGCATGAACAACAGCGGAGCCCTCAAGGTGCATGTGGTGATCGTCTACGAAGAGCATCTGGTGGAGGAATTGAGGAAGATGTCATCCAGCATGTATTTCCGCATGGTGGATCAGCTGGTGAAGGACTATCCGGACAAAATGAAGATCTTCGAGTGGGAATTGGTGGCCAAGAAACGGCTGATTCCACCGACGAAAGTTGAGTATCCGAACGACCACATGACGCCGCTGGCGGTCTACGCCTTCGCGGACTACTCTTCCCCTGGGGAGCACCGTGTCCGGATAGCCAACTACTATGAAAAGGTCAAGATAACTCTGGACCGGGAAGATTTTAAAATACTCCAACGCAAGTGAAGGCCATTGAAGAGACCTCCAGATGGCGCCTCAGGATTGTGAAAAGCGTCGACGCCCGTCGCGTGGTTGACGGCATTGGCGGCGGCCATTTAGAATCACATCGAGTTTGATGGTATTTTGGTGGAAGCCGCGGGTGGATCATGGACAATGTCGCCAACAGGAGAAAGCGTCACCGGGAATTGTCCGCACTGCTGAGTCCATATTCAAAACAATACTACATTTTCGACGATCAGCAGGTCAGCGACTCCG
>JAITAU010000048.1 GCA_031283965.1 Holosporaceae bacterium
CTCTGAAGAAGGTTGGGGTGTACTGCGCCTACGAATGGCTGCTGACCGGCTCCGGCATGCCTCCCCGCAACATGGACGAAGTTGAGAGGTCCATGTTTCTGATGGACGGCTCCGAGGTACCGCCGGAGCGACTTGCCTCCAAATACGCCGGCGTATACATTCCTCCATTCCTGGACGAGGACGTGCGACGGGAACTGAGCTTTTTCATATCTCTCCACGAAAGGGCTATTTTCCACATCATGGAGGAGAGTTTTCTGAACGGGCGATATCGACGCAGCGACTGCGTAGCCGGCGTCGAGGCGGATCCCCAAAAACTTGTCGGCGAAGTGGTCATCGGCCAGGAGCAGAATGGAAAGACTGTGATTTGCCGACTGCTGAGCATCACTGACGACGGCTGCAGCGTCTTTTTTAGTAAGACCAGACCCAAGGAGAAAGTTTCGCTGTCGAGAGCAGCCGAGATTCTCTGGCACAGAAGATCTTTGTCCTAACAATTCAGTATGCGTTCGAAATTTTCCATGCTTTGTATCGAATTGAATCGGCGGAAGGAGTGGGATTCGAACCCACGGTGCACTGAAAGCACACAACGGTTTTCGAGACCGTCACATTCGACCACTCTGTCATCCTTCCGGCACAGGATATAACACAGCAATTGAATTCCTAGCAAGCCCCCCAGTCACAGAGGCATTGCTCCGCAAAGATATCCCAAATTCACTATATACATTCGTTTTTACATGGTATAGTAGATTCGCTTTCCATTTACGAGATTTTCAAGCTTCCAGGATCTGAATCCTCAGCATTTTAGTGCAGTAAATGAAAAGCGAGTTTACTATAGGACGAGGAAGGTAGTCTACGTTGTTAGTATGGAGGTTAATTAGATGAATGTCTAGGCGAAGATTTGAGGAAAAGGGCGATGGAATACGTCGAGCCCTGGCATGGATACAAAGAAGCGGGAGGGAGATACGGAGTGTCCGAGCGGATGGTATGCGCCTGGGTTAGGCTGAAAAAAGAAACTGGAAGCCTGATAGCGCAGTCGGTTTCGAGAAGTCCGCACAAGCTTCACGATGAGGAGCTTTCTGCCCATGTGATGGCGAATCCGGACGCATATTTAAGGGAAATAGCGGTACATTTCAAATGTTGTGTGGCGGCGATGCATAAGGCATTGAAACGACTTAAGATTGTATATAGAAAAACGCCGTTTATACCGGGAAAAGGACGAAGAGCAACGGGAACGATTTACAGATTTCGTAAAAATGTCTCGACCAAGTCGGCTGTTTTATGTTGATGAATCAGGCATTAACGAGTATTTGCATCGGGAATACGGGAGGGCTCGTCGCGAAGAGAAAATATTCGCTAAAGTTCCTGGGAAGAAATTTGCGGGACAAAGCATTGTGGCGACGAAATGCGAGAATAGAGTTTTAGCGCCGTTTGATTACGAAGGTACATGCAACTCTGAGTTGTTTTTGTTTTGGGTAAAAAATCTTCTGATTCCGAATCTAAAGAAAAGACAAATTGTAATCATGGATAACGCTTCTACACATAAATCGAAAGAAGTTCAGTTGTCGATCCCCGTGCCGCGCTGCTATTGAGTTTGTGTATTTTATGTTCTAAGGTCGTGCTTGTCGTAGATTTAGAGAAAAAATGCGATCAGAAGATGCGCTGATGGCGCGGGTGTGTCACGATTTGATTGGACCGCTGAATGCCGTCAGCATAGGGGTGGAGGCCTACCGAGCGTCCACAGACGCCTCTCTGCTGGAGGGGATAACCCAGAGCGTTTGGCGTGCCAACGCCCTACTGAGATTCATGCGGGAGCTGCACTCAGAAAAATCCGCGTCCTTTCGGCATACGATTCCGTCCTTACAAAAGCTGATCGCGGATTTTTTGGCCAGCGGCGGCATCGACTTCGATTTAACGGCGGATGCAGCCGATATCCAGGACGTTTTCGGGAAAATAATGATGTATAGCACCCTCGTCGCCAAAGAAATCATGCCGTTCGGCGGCGTCGTCACCGGCAACGTCATTTGCGGCGACAGAGAAGTCAGCGTCCACTGCAACGGACCCTCCATCACAGTTCCGGAGATGAACCAGAACGCGACGCCTGACCATCGCAACATCTTCCGTCTCAGTCTGCTTCAGGTGCTGGAGAAGAACCACATGAGCATCACCGCCTTCAGCGCCGATCAGGGTGTGGCAATTGTGGCAAAAAGTTCAGTTTGACGCAGCGGAGGCACTGTTGGCGGCGGAAGGCGCATCCACGTAGGAATTGTCCTCGGCGATGCGTGCGGATTTTCCGGATCGGGCGCGCAGGTAGTAGAGTTTTGCTCTCCGCACAACGCCACGGCGGATCACTTCGATGCGAATGACGGGGGAATACAGCGGGAACACCCGCTCCACCCCTTCGCCGAAGGAAATCTTTCGGACGGTCACTGAGGAACCCATGCCACGTCGACGTTTAGCGATGCAAACTCCCTCAAATGCCTGGGTGCGCTCCTTTTCTCCGTCCAGAACCTTCACCTGTACCCTCAGGGTGTCGCCGACGGAAAAATCTGGGATCGTCTTACCCACCAGCAGCCGCTCCCGCTCTTTATTTTCAAAATTCTGTAAAATGTCCACCGCTCAAATCCACCAACACGAAGTGAACCATTCAATAGCACAATTTTCTGCAAAATTCAAATGGTATATACCGCGGAGTCAGCAACTGAAGATTGGCGGTATTTTCAGAACGCAGAACATTGGGAGAAACGGCAAAGCTCCGCAGTTATAAAGACTTATATTTAGAAATTTTTGGTCGAGTAGATAATGTTAAAAAAATAAGGTTCATTACAGTTTCAGTTCCACCCGGTCCAGAGTATGAAGTTGATAATTGTTTGTTGGGAATGAAGAAGGACCTAAACACAAGACCAGCAACTCACATGCGTGTCCGCGATCTCGGATACCTTTCGCATTCCAACAATATAGTCATGAAAATAGTTGGGAAACGAACTTCCGATTTTCCATCCGCATGACATGTTGGATTTTTTTTACACCGATGCTACACTAGCCCCGGTAGCTTTTAATGGAAAAGATCGCACGAATTTTCAGCAAAAACGCGGGTTTCCACAGGGTTTTGGTGCGGAAGACGTCTGGTTATTCTTACGACAGACGTCGCTGCGGCAGAATTTGGGAATGGTGCGTAAACCGGAAATTTGGCGTCGGTTAAATCGTCGAAACCGCATAACCTTGGACCTTATTTTTTGGGAGTTTCACACGAATGTACGGTCGCTATGAGACGTTCTCGAGAATTCAAAACGATCAGCTAAAAGAACCGATGTTTCTGGGGCAGTCGGTGAATGTCGCAAGGTATGATCAAAGCAAATACAACGTGTTTGAAAAATTGATCCAAAAACAGCTGTCATTTTTCTGGCGCCCGGAGGAGGTGGACGTGACCGTCGACGGTATTCAATATCGGAAATTATCGAATTGCGAGAAGCACATCTTTTTGAGCAATTTAAAGTATCAAACTCTGATGGACAGCATACAGGGACGGTCTCCCAACGCAGTGTTTTTGCCGGTTGTGTCGCTTCCGGAATTGGAAACCTGGATAGAAACATGGTCCTTCAGCGAAACCGTCCACAGTCGCAGCTACACTCACATAATAAGAGCCATCGAGGCACAGCCGGACATAATCTTCAACGACGTTGTGATTAATCCGGAAATTCGCAAGAGAGCGGAGACAATATCACGCTGCTACGATAGTCTCCATATGCAAAATGTGCTGAGAGACGCCTCCAAACTCCTTCCGAATTCACGCTACGACAAATTTGAGCACATGCGGGCGATCTGCATGGCGCTTTATGCGGTGTATGCGCTGGAAGCGGTGAGATTTTACGCCTCCTTTGCGTGCTCTTTCGCCTTTGCCGAAAGGGGATTAATGGAGGGAAACGCAAAAATCATAAAGCTGATAGCCAGGGACGAAATGCTTCATATGGTTGGAACCCAACGAATGCTTATCAACATGGCGGACGGATCCGAGGGAAGCGGTTGGACAAAAATTGCTGACGAATGCCGTCCGGCTGCTGAAGAATTATTCGCCGAGGCTGTTTATCAGGAAACGGAATGGGCGAAATATCTCTTCAAAGACGGCGCCATGCCAGGCTTAAACGAAAAGATTCTCACGGAATATATACGATACCTAACTGGACTTCGCATGAGAGCCGTCGGATTGCCCTGTCAGTGCTCCGTAAAGGACAACCCGATCCCATGGATCAACACGTGGCTGAGTTCAGACAGCGTACAGATGGCGCCGCAGGAGGTGGAAGTGAGCTCCTATCTTATAGGCCAAATAAATGCAAAAATAGACCGCGATTCTCTCGGAGATATAGAAATATAGGACTTTAAAGATGCAGTTTTCCGTCATAAAAAGAAAAGGAATGCGTGTTCCCTTCGATGGAGCGCGCATCCGCCGACTGGTGGAACGCGCCTGTGATGGAATAAACGGCGCGTCTCAGGCGAAAATTATCGCCGCAGCTGAGGCTCAGTTTTTTGATGGCATCGAAACTTCGGAGATCTTAGAAACACTGATAAAATCAGCAGCCGATTTGATCTCGGATGAAACACCGGACTATCAGTATGCCGCCGCCAATCTCAATATTTTCAAGATCCGCAAGATCGCCTACGGCGGAGGTACGCCCCCGCCTCTGTATGATCATATACAAAAAATGTGCAACGCCAAATGGTACGACCCGGAAATTCTGAAAAACTACTCGCCTGAAGAAATAGAATCCTTCGATGAAATTCTAAATCATGATCTGGATTTTAAATTTTCTTACGCCGCCACCAAGCAATTGGAAGGAAAGTACCTGATAAAAAACCGAATAACTGGAGAATTGCTGGAAAGCCCACAAACTGCCTTTATGTGCCTCTGCATGGCGATATTTATCAATTTTTCCGAAAATAAAAGCGAGCGGGCTGCCATGGTGGAAGACTTTTACCGCGATTTATCGGAACAAAACATCTCTCTGCCGACGCCGATTATGGCCGGAGTACGTTCTCCGCTGCGGCAATTCAGCTCCTGCGTGCTGCTGGAATGCGGAGATTCGCTGGATAGTATATGTGCCGTCGGAACCGCCGTGGTAAATTACGTCTCCCGCATGGCTGGTATAGGCATAAATGTCGGTCAGATAAGAGCCAAAGGTTCCCCCGTGAGGAACGGAAGCGTTTATCACACTGGTATTACTCCGTTTCTGAGATTTTTTCAGGCGGCGGTGCAAAGTTGTTCCGCCGGGGGAGTGAGATCAGGCGCCGCCACGCTCTATTATCCGCTATGGCACCTGGAAATCGAAGATCTTCTGGTGTTGAAGAATAACAGGGGAACCGAAGAAAATCGAGCCCGCCATATGGATTATGCCGTGCAAATAAACGGCTATCTTTACAAGAGGCTCCAGAGTGGGGAAGACATTACGCTGTTTTCGCCGCACGAGGTCGTTGACATGTACGCGGCCTTCTTCGACGATCAAGATGAATTCGCCAAATTATATGAGAAATACGAATCAGACGACTCGTTGAAATTCAGAAAAAAGATCAGATCAACCGAACTTTTTTCATTACTTATGAGGGAAAGGTCTGGAACCGGCCGCATATATGTCATGAACGTCGATCATTGTAATACGCATTCGTCGTTTCGAGAGAAAGTCGCCGCCGTGAGACAGTCCAATCTGTGTTGCGAAGTCGCTCTTCCCACGAAACAGCTGAGCCTCGCAGATCGAGAAGCCGGAGAGGTCGCTCTTTGTATTTTGGGCGCCGTCAACGTCGGTAAAATCGGTTTGGATAGGGAAAAAATGCGTCGCTGCACGAGACTGTTAACCTACGCGCTGGACAGTCTGATCGATCTTCAAAACTATCCGCTGCCGGAGGCGGAAAAAAGCGCCAAAGACAGACGTTCGCTCGGCATAGGAGTTGTGAATTTCGCTTATTTTTTGGCACGGCGTAATTTGAGTATGTCGTCCCCGAAAAGTTACGCTGCCACGCATGAATTATTTGAAATGCTCCAATATTGCTGCGTTGAGGCTTCGGTCGAGTTGGCCAAAATCAAGGGGCCGTGCAAAAAATTCGATGAGACCAAATACTTCCGCGGAATATTGCCGATCGACACGTACCATAGAAAAGGACTTGATAAAATCATCGGTGCGGATTCGTTGAAGATGGATTGGGAATCTCTGCGCTCGGCAATCCTGAAGCATGGCATGAGAAACAGCGCTCTTACGGCAATTATGCCATCGGAGACTTCGTCTCAAATTAGTAATTCCACCAACGGCATTGAACCTCCGCGGGCCTTAGTCTCCGTCAAACAAAGCCGAGATGGAATTCTGAAACAGGTTGTACCGGACATAGAAACCCTGCGTGATCGCTATGAGCTGCTTTGGGATATGAATGACAACATCGGCTATCTGACCAACGTAGGCATTATGCAAAAATTCACAGATCAAGCGATTTCTGCTAATACAAACTACGATCCAAACAAATTTGCTGATGGGAAAATACCCATGCAAACCATGCTGAGAGATCTCCTATACGCCTATTCTGTGGGCATTAAGACCCTGTATTATCACAACACACGCGACGGAGCGTCTGAAAAGCAGATAGTTGAAGACGCATGCAGCAGCGGAGCGTGTCGTATGTAGAAGATCAACGCCTAACGATTGAATTTCCGAATTGACTTTGTCGGACTAGCTGCTGTGCCCCTAGGGATTAAGTCAATCCTGGAAGACCTTAATTTTCACAAAACCGATGGAAGTTCAGAATAAACAATGGCTCACAACGATTGTCTTCCTTCTCTGTGACGGCAAGCGTAAAGCTACAGTTAGGTGGCATGGCAGTGATCAATTTAAGCAGATCAGGTGTATCCATTATCAGGTGGTACTTCTGAAAGTCAACACGGTTAACTTCAACAGTAGAAGAAACAAGCGCAGAAGAGGCTGGGTACACTTTTACTGCCGCGCTGCAAATCAGGCGCATCATGCTTTGGTTGTTCCAAGAGAAGATTCGACTTTTTCATGATAATCTCGCAGCCAGGTGATTTCGTCATCGGTCAGCAATTTTTCGTCGATGAATTTTTCGTCGAAGGGCGCTAACGATAGTATTTCGAAGGATAAAAATCCCTCCGACTCCCGCCGCACAAGCATCATATTCTCCAGACGAATTCCAAATTCATTTTCCCGATAATATCCAGGTTCGTCGGAGAGAATCATGCCGATCTCCAGAGGGACGCCGCTGTTTTTGGCGATGGCGCAGGGGCCTTCGTGGACGTCGAGAGCGTATCCGACGCCGTGGCCGGTGGAATGACCGTAGTCGGAGGAATATTTCCACAGAAATTGTCGCGCCAGCGGATCCAGCTGCGCTCCGGTGGTGCCAACTGGAAATTTCGCCATCGCTAAAGCGATGTGCCCCTTCAACACCAACGTGTAGAATAACTTTTGCTCCTCAGTTGGTTCCAGCAAAGCCACGGTACGGGTGACGTCGGTGGTGCCGTATCTGTACTGGCCACCGGAGTCAAAGAGCAAAATGTTTTCAACGATCCGATTACTTTTTTCATTGGGAATGTAGTGAACAACTGCAGCATGGTCGTCAGCGGCAGCGATGGTTTCGAAACTTTCCCCCACAAAATCCTTTCGCAACTCTCGGAAATATCGCAATTTTCCCACCGCTTCTAGTTCGGAAATTTTCCCAGAATTGCAGTGGAACCAGCGGAGAAAATCCACCATGGCAGCTGAATCCTCAAGTACCACACGCCTTATGTCATTGATTTCCGACGTATTTTTCATGGCCTTTGCCAACAGGCACGGATTCCTCAGATGCACAAGATTTCCGTGCTTCAGATGAAACGGCGTTTCGAATTTGTCCACACCAAGATTCTCCAGAGTATTCAAATCTGCCTGGAGAAATTTTGCAGATTTGTAATTACTTTGATAATCAAAGAGATAATCCTCGTCCAGATATAAAGTGCTTTCGCCGTTTTTCCTAACAAGCAGCCGACCTGCCACCGCCGGAATGTATTTTCGATCGAAGTCGCGAATATCCAGCAGCCAGGAAACGGTGCAGGGATCGCAAATCAGATATGCCTCCAGTCGATTTTTATGGATGGCCTCCAGCACGAAAGATATTTTTTTGTCCGACGTGCCGCCGGGCAGTCGGTGAACCTCAAGACGTCGTTTTACCCTCCATATGCCGAAGATCTGTTTTAGGCAGACGGGAACAAAATTGCGATTCTTCAGGCGAGTCTGCAGGAATTCCATTTCTTCGTGGGTGTAGAACTCTGGATCGTAGGCTATTCCGCCGCCTGGAGACGTGTTTCCCTCCATCCATTCTGTGATTTCCTCCCTTTTCAGATTTAAAATCTCGAATTTACCGCATGCCACCGTCTGTCTTGCCGCAAGCGAATAGCGACTGTCCACGAAGAGAGCGGCTCTGCTAGCGGTGGCGACGACAGCCCCGGCGGAGGATTGCAAACCGGTCATTCGGCGAAGGAGGTCGCCGTCATCTAGTCCGCAGTATCTGCCTGATTTTTGATGCATAAGCGCCTGAAAGCCGCTATTTCTCAGAAAAATCTGGAAGCCCATTCCACCACCAACACCAGCAGAAATCCGACTACAACAAGGAGCACGAACAGATACATCGTCATTTTCTTGTGTTTTTCGAAGAACTCCAGGAATTTCGCGCCAAACGATTGGCAGATCAGGGATAGGATCACAAATCGCGCCCCTCTGGTGAGGATTGAGGCGACGGCGAAGACCCAGATATCGATTTTTGCAAACCCGCTGGCAATGGTCACTATTTTGTAGGGAATTGGCGTTAGCCCCTTGGCACAGATGATCCAAAAGGCCCATTTGTTCAGGGTGATTACTATGTCGTTGAAATTTTTCGTCTGGCCATAGAAGGCCAAGATTTTCGAGCCGATCAATTCGAAGAAGGTACAGCCGATGTAGTACCCAAAAAATCCGCCCAGCACTGAGGCGGCGGCACATATGAAGGCGTAGCGCAGTGCCTTGTCCTTATTCTTGACCACCACTATGGCCAGAACTGGATCCGGTGGCAGCGGAAAAAATGAACTTTCGATGAAGGAAATGCCAGCCAGCAGACGGAGGGCGTTTTTGCCTTCAGCCTGCCGCATTATCCAGTCGTATATCTTTTCGATCATGACGAATGCTCCGGGATTTCGGTCACATTACCATCTCCCACGATGTTTTTTATGCAAAATATATCCTCGAGTCTAAGAAAATATCCATCAGCCAGGGCAATTTCCCCCCCGTCCGGAAATGTCAACTCCAAAGAATGCTTCCCATCCTTCGGCAAACCGTCGATGAAGTTTCTCACAGCCATCAACTCATTTTTATCGCCGATTTTTATCCGTAGAATTTGATTCCCAATCACTGGAGACTCATTCCGAAACGGTTCGACCATCAGAGCGCTTTTTTTATCGAAGAGCTCCATCCTTTCCGCAGTCAGCCGGACATAATCTCCGTTTTTCTGACGTTTGACGTCCATGATGAGGACGTTCCCCGCCTGCAGAAAAGTGCTGGCGTCCATCAGCACATCCGAGAACACAGAAATCTCTGCCTCACCGGACATGTCCGATACCTGCACTATGCAGAATTTACTGTTGCTTTTCGTGTTTTTATAGGAAAGATTGTTTACGACGACGGCGATCCTGCCTCTGGAGAACTCCTTCGCCTCCACCAATGGCCGAACACCGCGCTGTTTCAGAAACTTCTCGTAGGGCTGCAGAGGATGGGAGGATATGTAGAACCCGATTGCGTCAAACTCATGGTTCAGTTTCTCGGCGTTGCTCCACTCGGGCACGTCGATCAGCTCTGGGTAGGATTTCTCGAACAGTGACGCTTGTTCGGTTTCGACCCTCATGGACAGAATCAGATCAAGAGATTCCCAGAGCTGCCTTCTGTTGTGGTGCAGACGATCAAACACTCCGGATTTTACGAAATTTTCCATAAAGCGCCGATTTAAAATCTTCAACGGCAGCAGCCGTTCCACAAAATCGAAGATGGAGGAGTATTGGCCGTTGTCCTCCCGCTCTTCCACCATCTTCTTTACCACATGCTCACCGACTCCCTTGATGGCTGCCAAACTATATCTTATGGAGTTGGAGGAATAGTCCATGAGGAAGTCACTTTCGGAGAGATTTATGTCCGGCGGAGTAACGCCGATTCCATTTTTCTTTGCATCCTGGTAGTAGACGTACATTTTTTCTGTGTTGGTCATGTCCAGAGTCATGAGGGCAGCGAAAAATTCCAACATGTGATTGGCCTTCAGGAATGCAGTTTGATAGGTGAGAAGCCCGTATGGGGTCGAGTGAGATTTGTTGAAACCGTAGCCTGCGAATTTATTCATCTGCTCGAAGAGACGCTGCGCTATCGTCAGAGGGATTCCCCGTTCGACGGCCCCGTCGATGAAGCGTTTTTTCTGGGCACGCATCTCCTCCTTGTTCTTTTTTCCCATCGCCCGCCGCAGAAGATCTGCCTGTCCCAGCGAGTATCCACCGATTTCCTGGGCAATCTGCATCACCTGTTCCTGGTAAACCATGACGCCGTATGTTTCCTCAAGGATAGGCTTCAGCTTCTCATGCAGATAGGTGATGGGCTCGATGCCGTGCTTGCAGGCGATGTATTTTGGGATGTCGTCCATCGGCCCGGGGCGGAAGAGAGCCACAAGAGCGATCAGATCCTCCACTCGGTCCGGTTGCAGTCTCTTCAAAACATCCCGCATGCCGCCACTTTCTATCTGAAATACACCGACGCAGTTAACACTTTTCAGCAGATTGAAAGTTTTAACGTCGTTGAGTGGGATATCCTGGATGACCAACTTTTGACCGCGTTTTTCCACAAGATCCAGAATTTTTTGGATGACAGTAAGCGTCTTTAGCCCCAGAAAATCGAACTTGATCAGGCTGGCGTCCTCTATGTATTTCATGGAAAATTGAGTCACCGGCATCAGAGACCTGGAATCCATGTACAATGGCACGATGTCCAGCAGATTTCTGTTTGCAATAACCACCCCAGCAGCATGAACACCGGCGTGGCGATACAATCCTTCCAGCTTCAGGGCGATTCTCATGAGATTCTGCACCTGCGGATCGGAGTTAATCAGCTCCTGTAGAGGCTGTTCAGCGTCTATTGACTCCTGAAGTGTCAGTGGATTTGTTGGATGGAACGGTATCATCTTGGAAATCTTGTCCACGAAACCGTAGGACATGCACAGGACGCGACCGATGTCCCGCACCACCGCTCTGGCCTGCAATTTTCCAAAAGTTATTATCTGAGCTACTCGCTCCTGGCCATATTTCCTCTGGGCGTATAAAATAACCTCGTCGCGGCGCTCCTGGCAGAAATCCACGTCGAAATCCGGCATGGTAACACGATCCGGATTCAGAAATCTCTCGAAAAACAGATTGAAACGGATTGGATCTATGTCTGTAATCTGGACGGACCAGGCCACTATGGAGCCGGCACCGGAGCCGCGTCCTGGGCCGACGGGAATGCGCTGCGTTTTTGCCCACCGCACATAGTCCGAGACTATCAGGAAGTATCCGCTGAATCCCATATTCTTGATCATGGTCAACTCGTATTCCAGTCTCTCCATGTATTTGTGATGGATGGCCTCGTAGCTGCCCTTGTTTTTGAATTTTTCCAATTTTTGCAGAAGGCCGTCGGTAGCCATCACCAGCAGTTCGTCATCCTGACTGCGTCCGTGGTCGCATGGGAATTGCGGAAGTACCGGCTTTTGCTTCCGGAGCATAAAACTGCAGCGCTGAGCGATGTGCCAGGTATTAGCTAGCGCCTCAGGAATGTCTGCAAAGAGTAAGTTCATCTCTTCAGAGCTCTTGAAGTAGAACTCCGGAGACGAAATCTGCCGGTCGGAATCGTAGAGGGTTCGTCCCTGGGCTATGCATATCAGCGCGTCATGGGAATCAAAATCCTCCGGAGTCGGATAGCAGACGTTGTTGGTGGCCACCAGAGGGATCCCTAGGTCATAGGCCAGAGAAATCGCAGCCTCCTCTATGCGATTCTCATGCTCATTGTTATGGCGCGACAGTTCCACATATAGTCGATCGCCAAAATGACACAGAAGAAAGCGTAGATACTCCTCTGCCCCGCTCATGTCATTCTCCAGCAGCAGTGCCCCCAGAGATCCGGATACACCGCCGGTGACCAGGAGTAGATCCTGAGAATGTTTCGCCAGCAAGTCCAGTGAAATTTCCGGATACAACGGAGATGTGGACGCCAAATGGGAGGCCGATGCTAACTGTATCAGGTTTTGGTATCCGTTTTCATTCTTTGCGTACAGCAGCAGGCAGACGGAGCGATCGATTTTTTTGGGATGCTTCACGTTCAACTGACAGGCCACGATGGGCTGGATACCGCGGGCGGCGCATTTGCTGGAAATTTCTATGGCTCCAAAGAGATTATTGGTGTCCGTCACAGCGACGGCCGGCATTCTGTTTTTTTCGCACAGCTCCACCAGGCGATCTATCTTTATGGCCCCCTCAGCCAGCGAATAGGCCGAGTGTAAGCGCAGATGAACAAATGGTTTCTTCATTTTTCCAATGACTTTCCGTAGAAAGTACAATTTAATCCATTCCTGCGACCTAGGCCATCCCCCCGGAGACGAGGGGATTGCCCTACAAAAATCCAGCGAAACGCATTGATTTTCAAATCTTTAGAGATGAAGCGTCTCAACGACAGTCCGCCTCGTCAACATCTGAGAGATAACCTAATACCGAATCTCATTTCGAATCATCCAAATAGTTCCCGAAACGTGTTCTGCAGCCGCTGCCAACGGTGTTTCTTGACGATGCTGAATTATCGCATTCCTTCCAAGGCTTGCAATGACGAAGCCGCCTGTCTCCTTCGGGAGTGACAGTAACAGCGCCGCTTCGTCGTCAGGAGCGAAGCGACGCGCCACAACCCAGAGTTGTGTGACCATTTACACCGTTCATCACAAATAATGTTCTGTTTCCTTCTCGTCGCTTAGGGTTAAGCAGTGGCGGTCCCGCTATAATCCCGATTAAGTTGTATTTTGTAATGATATATGCAACCATAAATTGGTTTTTGTAGTGGTGTATCATGAAAGAAGTTGTGTACGTGGTCGCTTTTGCGACTCTGTTGGCTACCGGATGGGAAAATGCTTTGGCGTCAAGGGATTTCGTCGCCGATGGCAGGAAATCTGCTGCGATGGAGCGGCTTAACGATTCAGCTGGCGA
>JAITAU010000071.1 GCA_031283965.1 Holosporaceae bacterium
TTGTATCGTATGCACTTGTCCTCAGATTCAGCGATTTTCTCCCGTAGTAGTCGTATGAAGGCCTCTTCTCTGTGTGTTAATTCATTGTTTTTCTTAAGATTCATGAGTTGTTTCTCCACTGTTTTTGAAAACAAACGGAGCCTCCCTAAGAAAATTTCAGCCAACCGTACTTGATCTTTATTTTTAACAGGTGTACAAACGTCCTTGCTCCTGTTAATTAGAAGCGGTTGGCGTGCTTTTCCAGGGCGGCGCCAACTCTCAATCAGTTAGTATCAGTATGTTACCGTATTATTGGAGACTGATCGTGAAGTTTGTTTATCTGATGAGCGCCGTTGTCGTTGCCTGTGGTCTCGTGGGGTTTGGGTGTTTTTCTGCGAAGCGCTTTAGGGCTAATCAGGAATTGATCGAGGTTCGCGGCCTCTCGGAGAAGATAGTTCGCGCCGATGTCGGCGATCTCACAGTGAGAGTAACCAACAAAAACGCGAAACTGGACGAGCTGCACAAAAAACGCATGGCTGATCGGGAGTTGGTGCTGGAATTTCTGAAGAAAAACGGCGTGACCGACGACGAAATCCTGGAAGTGAGCATCGATACCAGGGATAGTCAGGATGACGACCATTGCCATCACAGAAATCAGGACACTGCGGCGGAACGCTATTACATTGCCGAGGACAAGTTCCACATCCGAACGAAAAAGATCGAAAAGATCGAGCGCCTTAAATCTGACATAGTCAGTCTGCTATCGGAGAACGTGTTGGTCTGCTGCGATTACTCCTACAGCCTCACTAATTTCATTGATCTGAAATTGGACATGATGCGGGAGGCCTCGGAGACCGCAAAGAAAAATGCGGAGGAATTCATCCGTCCGCAGCACCGAAAGCTTGGGGACATCGTCTTCCTGAGGCAGGGGGACATTTCCATCAGGGCTGAAAACGAGGATGAGGCAAAGGAATCCTGGAATTCTCAGGAGAGCAAGAGCATCAATAAGAAATTGCGGCTCGTGGTGAGGGCTGGATTCTCCAAAAAATGCGAGTATTGCCTGTAGTAACATGATTGCGGAGCATTTTTACAACAACGCAGCTGAAATCGACGGCGCGCCGCTTTCGTGTCCTCAAAGGCGATGCCGGTCGCTGGCCTTCGATTCCTGAAGGCTAGCCGCCATTTTAGCCGCAGAAACCTCAGGCATTGACTTTTTTACAACAAAGAAAATATTTATGCTTTTTAAATAAATTATTAACCTTTGGCTGTTACCATTGCCCTTGGATTGTGTTTTAAAAATTAACCCAGGAGGATATAAAATGAAAAAAGTTATTTTAGGATTTGCCATGACGGCTTTGGTAGCGTCCGTTCAAGTAGATACCGTCGAAGGGCTCAGCAAAATACAGCTGTCCACCTACACTAAAAAGCCGCTAGTACCAAACAAAAGCGTGGAGCGCATCGGACAAGAAATAAAGACGCTGATCGAAGTGGTCAGTTACTTCAAATACTTCAATGACACGGCATTCTCCCAAAAAAATGGCCTGAAGGATTTTTCTGGCACCATCGTCAAGGATATCTACAATTATTACCGTAATGGAGACGATGTGAGCATTTCGAGATTGCATGGCCTGGCGTTGGCCGGTCTTTCCCAAGCTCTGTTGGATGTTAGCCCCTATGCCAAAGCTATTATTGACGCTTTAACTGATGTATTGAAGAGTGATTATGGTTCGGTAAAGGATAAAAAATTCTCCAGTGGCGTCGTTAATTTTGAACGGGCGGTGGCCATGCTGGAAAATGTCCTTCAGCTGGCCGTGGATAGATACATCGGTGACGTGAACTATATCATTAAACAGGCAAAGGCTCTGAAATCGAATACGCGACGTGTCGATCTCAGCAAATCCAAATGTCTTACTTATTTGGATTCGCAAGGTTTCGGGCAGCTGCTTAGCGCTGCTCATGAAGCTTTGCAAAAATGTGAAGAACTCAAACTGCTTAACGACGGGAGTTCCGACGTCGAACGACTTGCCAAAGGTTTTAAAAGGTTGACGGTGTTCCTGAATGCATTGTATGGACTCTGTGACATCTTGATGGAGCACGCCTCTGTCATACGCCATGATCTGGCGGATTCATCCGGCCGCAGCAGCACAGACTACAGCAAGTTGGAGAGTATGATGAAGAAACGCGGCAATGAAATACTCTTTAGCACCACCACAGGCAGCACTGCGTCTTCCTTAAATGGAAAAGTCGCATTCGCTAAAGCTTCAGGCTTGGCTAACTCTAGTAGTACGCAAAACAGAAGACAAGATTCCGACACAGATTATCTTCTGGATTATAACGAGTTTTTTGGTAGCAAATCGCAAAGTTCCATCCGCAAAAACGATGGTGACAGGCTGGATGATTACTACGACAAAAAGGATGATAGATCCAGTAGAAATCAGTTGCAGAGGACCAACAGTCAATCTCGACTGAGCGAAAGTAATGTATCTCGACAAAATTCATTGCGGTCGAGCGATGGTAATCTATCTCGAGGAGATAGTTCGTCTCAACTGAGTCGCAGTAATTCTTCGTTGTCGGAGAGTTCGTTGCCACTGAACCGAAGTGGTAGTTCGTTTGCGAGCGAAAGTAATAATTTATCTCGCCAGGGCAGTTCGTCTCGACTGAATCAAAGTGCCAGTTCTCGGTCGAGCGAAGGTAGTAGATCTGGCAGTGTGCGTGGCGGCGGACCGTACAGCGATGATAATTTTCAGAAGTTCAGGGATGACAACGCTAGTTCAAGAAGTCGCCTGGAGCGAGCAGCCAGTTCGCCGTACACTGATATTACCAAATTTAGCAACAACATCAAGAGGTGACGTTGTCGTCCGCGCAATGTAATGACCAGAGGTCGGTGGTGGCGGCTGCGGCAGAATGATTCAGGGGGCAATTCATGTGCCACCAGCTTCGCGGAGAATGTTGTGAGCCATGCGTGCCCACCAGAGATTCGCGGAGAAATGTTGTGAGCCATGCGTGCTCACCAGAGCTTCGCGGAGAATCTTGTGAGCCATGCGTGCCACCAGAGCTTCGCGGAGAATCTTGTGAGCCACGCGTGCCCCCCCCAGAGCTTCGCGGAGAATCTTGTGAGCCACGCGTGCCCCACAGAGCTTCGCGGAGAATCTTGTGAGCCACGTCTGGACACCTCTGCTGGGCAATGGCTAGTTCACAATTGAATAATTTCCTTGAATTCCTCTAGCCTCAGGCTCGCTCCCCCTATCAGGAGGCCGTCCAGATGGCGACAGGTCAGAATCTCGGCGGCGTTTTTTAGACCAACGGAGCCGCCGTAGAGGAGCGTACAGCGGTCCGGATTTCCCAGCAGATCTCGGAGAAAGCCCAAAATCTCCTCGATTTCCTCCGGTTCCGGAGTCAACCCGGCTCCGATGCTCCAGACCGGCTCGTAGGCGAAAATTGTCTCCGCCATTGGCCCATCGCCTAAAAACAAGCGCAATTGATCCGCGAGAATCTCTTTCCAAACGTCTCTGTCATCGATTCTTTCCCCTATGCAGACGATGGGGATCAGCCCTGCGTCAACCGCCGCCGCCCATTTGGCGCGGATGACGTCGTCGGTTTCATGAAAGATGTTGCGCCGCTCCGAATGGCCGACGATGACGTGACTGCAGCCGATTCCCTTCAGCAATTGAGGACTATTCTCTCCGGTAAAGGCGCCGTTTTTCTCATGAAAACAATTCTGGGCGCCGACGTAATGGCGGAAGTCGCGGAATCTGTGGATCAACCCCACCGGCGGGCACGCCACCACGATATTCTCGGTGTTTGCTGCGTTAATTTCCGCCACAAATCGATCCGCGAAGTCGGGATCTCCGTTCATTTTCCAGTTGGCCACCATTATTTTGTTCAAAAAATCTCTCCTTTTAGGGTTGCCCAATAAAACCGGTGCTTATAGTATAGCGGCGTATCTTCGTGGAACAAATCATGTTGGAATTTATCCGCAGGCATTCTAAGTCCGTTGTGGTGAAGATTTTCCTAACGGTGCTGGCCCTGACCTTTGTCCTCTGCTTCGGGATCTTTGACGTCGTAAGAAAGCTCGCCGGCAAGGATTATGTGGTGAAGATCGGGAGTCTGAGGATAACTCAGGCCATGTTTATGATGGAAAAGGCGAAGAAACTCAATATACTACGCCGCCGCGAACGAAATCTCGACGACAAAATCGCCACCATGATAGTTCTGCGCCAGATGATTTGGGAAAGCGTCATCGATCTCGCCGCCGCCGATTTCGGCTTCCGAGTTTCCGATGCCGCCATGAAGGAATTCATTCGAGGATGCGGACTTTTCGTGGACAAGGAAGGGCGATTCAGCGCAAAGTTGCTGCGTGGATTGCTGCAGCAGGCACAGATCCCGGAGGCGATGTTTCTGGAGATGTCCAAAAAGGATCTGAAAAACACCCTCCTGAGGGCGCCGTTCCAATACGTGGCCGTCGACATCTGGAGTGATATCTACGCCAGAGCTCATTCCGAGAAGAGAACGCTGACGGTGGTGGTACTGGATCCCGCCTCCTGTAAGATCGACAAAAAGCCGTCGCCGGAGGAGCTGGAGGAATTTTACAGAAAGAATCAGGCGGAATTTATGGTTGAGGAGAGTCGGTCTTTTCACATTCTAGAACTGCGGGAGTCGTCGCTGGAAAAGGATATTGCAGTCGGCGAGGACGAGCTGAAGGAAGCCTACGACGGCGCTCCGGAAAAGGACGAACATTCCTTCGAGGAGATGAAGACAGAGCTGATGTCGAATCTGAAGCAGGAAAAGTTACAGAGCAAGGTCAACGACTTCACGCGGCAGGTGGAGGACGCCCTGATGGCCGGCGAAAAGGCGGAAAACGTGGCGAAGAAGTTCAATCTGAAGCTGATGAAGGCGGCAAAGGTTAATTCAAAAAATCAAGACGCAAAATCCAAGAAAATTCTGGACGTCCCGTACGCCGACGACGCCGTTTCTTTGGCTTTCACCATGGACGAGGGGGGCGACAGTTCCTTTGCCGAGGCCGTGGATGAAAAGAAAAACAGAGTTCTTTGGCTGATTCATCTGGATGAGATCGTCCCCAAACATGCGGAGGAATTCTCCGGAGTGATGGATCGTGTGCGGGAAGCGTGGTTGAAGGAGGAACGTCACAAAAAGGCCATCAATCTGGCCAATGAACTTGTGAGTCGGGTAAAACAGCCCGGCGACTTGGAAAAATTGGCGATGAATGGTAAGCGGAATTTCGGAATAACGCCGCCGTTTGACCGCCATGGGAAGTCAGCCGACGAAAAGAACACAAAATACGCTGATGTGATCGCTGCAGTTCATGAAGAGGCCTTTGACAAAGGAAAAAACGAGGCCGCTTACCGGGATATGGTGAGCAAAGTGGTAGTCCATCAGCTGAAGGAGGTCCAGCGGGCCAAAAAAATTGATCCACAGGATGGAAAAAAGCTCTCGGAGACTCTGACACAAGAGATGCACGACGACTTGTATCAGCAGCTGGTGGGGTGCTTCTCCGGCAAATACGAAATCTCCATTAACCAAGAGGTGCTGAAAAATTCCAACTCTGGCGTAAACTTCGATGAGTTTTTCTAGACCAGAAAGAAGACGGATAGAAAGGAGGCTCACGCAGATTTCGCACATCTACGGCGGCATTTTCGTAAACATAGCCCTTTGTTCTAGGCCGGGATAATCTCTGGACGTTCAGGCGCTTTGAAACGAAATTTGGCGGCGTTTGCCCGCTGACCGCCACCAAAAATTTTTCTTACGGAAGTTCCTTTTTACCAAATTTTTATGAAGACGATGCTAGGTTGGCCACCGGAGGCCGTCGTTCATGAAGATCATTGTGGTTGGCGAAAAACTGGAGAACTCCCTCTTCGAAGTCGTAAAAATTTCGAAAAAACTCGACTGCAGCCTGGTGTTTTTCAAAAAAGCCATAAAAACCGACGTCGCTCCGGACGACCTGCTGGTGGTGGACGCTGGTTTGGTGGGTTCTCTCCCGGATAACCTCGACAACACAGTGATTTCAGTCGTCGATTCGCCGAACTATGTCCCATCCCTAAAAAATGAAAAGACAGTGTCCCTATCGTCCCTGGTGTTTCTGGAGCAGATGATTCAAAAATCTCGGACCATCGAGGCAGATCCCGTCGTCATGGATCCGGCGAGCCGGAGGATTTTTCAGATCGCAGATAAAATCGCCGCTACGGACGCCACCGTTTTGATCACCGGAGAAACCGGGGTCGGCAAAGAGGTTCTGGCCAAATACATTCACCAAAAGAGCAACCGATCGCAGCAGAAGTACGTGGTCATAAACTGCGCGGCAATTCCGGAGACTCTGCTGGAATCCGAGTTGTTCGGCCACGAGAAGGGCGCATTCACCAGCGCCTTTCAGCGTCGCATCGGCAAGTTCGAGGAGGCGGATCGTGGCACCATTCTGCTGGACGAACTGAGCGAAATGCCGCTGCATCTTCAGGCGAAGCTGCTGCGGGTGATACAGGAGAAGGAAATTTCCCGCGTCGGCGGCGGCTCGCTGAAGGTGGACGTCAGGATCATCGCCACCAGCAATCGAGATTTGGGACAGGCGATGCGGGATGGAACTTTCCGGGAGGATCTGTTCTACAGGCTGAACGTCGTCCCCATCGAGGTTCCGAGACTGAACGACAGACCACTGGACATCGGCCCAATGGCCATCTTCTTCTGCAGAAAATATTCCTGCGGCCAGAAGACCTTGTCCAGCCGCCTTCTGCAGTCGCTGAAGCAGCGCTGCTGGAGGGGAAACATCCGGGAGCTGGAAAACGCAGTCCACAGGGCCGTGCTATTTTCCCACGGCGACGTCGTCGACGCCACAACGTTGGATACACAGTCCCTGCAGCAGATTTCTCACACCGGCGTCTGAGAGATCGCCGTTTCCTCGTTCTTCCATCCGGTGGGGAAAGTTAGCTGGGATTCACCAAAAATTCATCATTTGGGCGTATGATTTTCTTATATTGAGGATTTTGGGTTGCGGTATGTGGAATAAAATACGTCAGATTTTTTCCTTGAAAACGTCTAATCCCTTGAAATATCAGCGTGTCGGGGGGGGGGGGTTACCCCTCATGGCAAAAGCTTCTGCAGAAGGCAAAAAATTGTTGTACTTCCCGACGTCACAAGGCAAATTGCCTTCAAAAATTATGCAAACGCCGGATAAATCGTCCGGAGGGGCCGCATGAAACCTGCGCTCCCAGAGAGTCCCGCAGCGCGAATCTTCTGGGGCGCTGTATTCCGAGAGACTCTGGCTGGAGGAGTCTTCTGGGGCTTTGTATTCCGCGAAACTCCCGCGGGACGAGTCTTCTGGGACGCTGTATTCCCAGAGACTCCCGCAGCGCGAGTCTTCTAGAGGCCTGTGCTTCAAGGAGTTTTCGCGGGAGGAGTTTTCTAAAGCTTTGTATTCCCCGAGACTCCCGTTGGAGGAGTCTTCTAAAGCTTTGTATTCCCCGAGATTCTGGCGGCGCGAATCTTCTGTGGCGCTGTATTCCCCGAGACTCCCGCGGGACGGTGGTCATCGAGTACATTCTCATAGTTTCCCTGATTGCCCTCGTGGCGCTGGGGGGCATGAAGGGAACCTCCAGCTCTCTGGAGGGGATCTTCAACAAGGTGGGGAACATATTCTCCACTGATTCTTCAGGGACTTCTGGCGGTGGGAATCAAGGAACTCCCGGAGATTCCGGGACTCCCGGCGGCGGAGGCGGAGGAAGCGGCGGCGGAGG
>JAITAU010000070.1 GCA_031283965.1 Holosporaceae bacterium
AGGCCATTCTCAAGATTGGCATTGTTGGCGACGCCTCCGCAGACGCGCCCATGAACGCGCCGTGCCTTCCGGATTTTCATACGCCTCCGCAGACGCGCCCATGAACGCGCCGTGCCTTCCGGATTCATACGCCTCCGCAAGACGCGCCCCTGAACGCGCCGTGTCTTCCGGATTCATACGCCTCCGCAAGACACGCCCCCGAGACCGTCCGGGCGCGAACCCTTCTCTCCCGAGGAAAAAGATAATAAATCATTAAAATTAAAAATAAATGCTAGCTTTTATTTCTTCGATCTGTTAGGTTCCTGCTAACCCTCAGTATGGAGAGACCCATGAATAAATTTGTCTCGTTCTCTGTGTTCCTGCTGACCGCCGCCCATCTGGAGGGAATGCATTCGGTATACTCAGATGTGGATTTGTCACTTCGACTCACGAATTATTATCCCCTGAGTAGAAATGCAAACGTTCCCATCGCATGGCATAATAAACAAGCAAAAAGACTTCTGGGAAAACGTCGAAAATCCTGCAAAAGCTGCTTTGTGTTCAAACCTGTGTACGGCATGCGCAGAGGAGAGTTCAACGGCAGTCTACAAAAAAAGAAACTTTACAAACTGTTGGCAAAGCACGCCGTTTTTTCTGACATAAAATATCTTGTAAAACAATCGATGAAGTCTGCTGAAGGCGGCACCTATGAAATTTCTCTCCGTATCCCGCACACGATTGCGTATCAAAAAAAAGGCGTCGTCTATCAAGCAAATACTGATCTTATTCAGGTCACTTTCAACAGAAACAATGAGATAAAAAAGATGATACCGGTCATTAGTAAACTAACTTATCGAGGACCGCAGCGCCTACTCCCCGGCAAATCACAGAAATGGCAATCATCGATCGCCGGCGGGAAATTTTCATATGCGACGCCGGAAAATTGCGCCAATTCAGAGCTCATGTCCCTAATACAGGAAGATTCCAGCTCGGAGAACGATATTTTTTCTGAGGAATTCTGATGACTTCATCGCCCTCCGACAACGATTAGACGCGCGGCCTCGCCGCAGCGACGTTGGGCTTCTCCACGGATTAAAAAGATTGCCGGAGACGCAGCAACCGGCTACCATGGCGTGATTCTCTGGAGTATGCATTTTAATGGACACTGAAGCGACGGACGACCATCGGCAATTGGAGGAGCAGTTTTCGGAGCAGGAATACACGGTTTCGCGCCTATCGGAGCTGATTAAACAATCCATGGAGGAAAATTTCGGCTATGTCCGGCTGAGGGGCGAAGTCAGCTCCCTGAAAATCCCCTTCTCCGGCCATCTGTATTTCTCCCTGAAAGACGCCTCCGCCGTCATCGACGCCATCTGCTGGAAAGGAGACGCTCAGCGGCAAAAAATTCAGCTGGCGGACGGGATGGAGATTCGCTGCGTCGGTCACGTGAGCACCTATCAGCCGCGGTCCAAGTATCAGCTCATCGTCAAACAATTCGAATTGGCCGGCGCCGGAGAGCTGCTGAAACTGCTGGAGGAGCGCCGCAGGAGATTAGCGACGGAAGGGCTCTTCGATTCCTCCCGCAAGAGGGCGCTTCCCACCATCCCGAAATCGATCGGCATAATAACTTCCCCCACCGGGGCAGTTCTAAAGGACATGCTCCACCGAATCCGTCAGCGTTTTCCGGTGGACGTCCTGCTGTGGCCGGTGCTGGTGCAGGGGACGGAGGCGGCTCGCCAAATCGAAAACGCCATCGACGGCATGAACGCCCTTCCGGCCGACCAAAGACCGGATCTGCTGGTGGTGGCCAGAGGCGGCGGCAGCCTCGAAGATCTCGCGCCATTCAACGAGGAGAATGTCGTTCGAGCCATCGCCCGCAGTCAAATTCCCACCATCTCGGCAGTCGGACACGAGACGGACGTCACTCTGGCGGACTACGCCGCCGACCTGCGGGCGCCAACGCCGACCGCCGCCGCGGAGTTCGCCGTCCCGGAAAGGGTGAAGTTGCTGCAGGATGTGAGGCAAATTTTTTCACGCTTGAATTTTCTGACGTCCAACGAGCTGAAGAATGGGAAATTGCGCCTGCAATCCAGCCGAATCATGAGCATCCGCGGCATAATGTCGGAAAAAATTCAACTGACCGACCACGTATTCGACCGGATATCCGGTAAAATGAGGGAAATTTTCTCCGGCATAGGGATGGCGTTGGCGAAAATGGCGCTGCCCAGACCGACGGTGGAGAAAAACGTCGACGACGTCTTCCGGAGGATGGTTTTTTGGTTCAACGGACAGTTGGAAAGCAGAAAAAGCCTCTTCGCCATCGCAGCCAATGGTCTGGAATCCAACTCCTACGCCAATATCCTGAGGAAGGGCTTCGCCTTCGTGGAAACTGAGACGTCGCAGCCGGTGACGTCGGCCAGAGAGGCGGCGAAGCTCCCTCATCTCCGGCTGACCTTCGCCGACGGGAGCCTAAAGGTGCGACAAGACGCACTCCAGCAGGATCTGTTTTAAAAAACAGCGGAGGAGGAGATCTACGACGGGACACACACTGTCCCGAAGGCGCCTACCCGCTATCCCATCCTGAAGAGGACGCTGTTATGGCTGATTTTTCAGAGGGTAGAAGGATACTCCTCCTTTCTCATGAAGAAAAGCCCAATTGCAGAGCGAGACCGGAAGTTAGCTATCAACAGTATCCACACAACTGCACGAAAATAACCGCTGCCATCTGAGCTAATCGCACGGGACATGGGTTTTCCACACTCAAGACATGCCGGCAACCGTGCTTCTGTTTTGTCTACGGATGTATTTTAATCGTTGTCACTCTAGGACTCAATCAAAATATCGCCATCATAGTCAGAATCATTTTTCCTCTTCTTGCGTAGAGTCTGATTTTTAGTTTTCTTTTTGTTAGCACCAGGAATGAACGAGGAATCCGAAGGTCTAGAGCGCTTCTTTTTGAACTTAGCTATTTCAATTTCAGCTTCCCCACAGATATCGGTGGGATTATCCTGTGATGTTTTTTCACCCGCGTTATTGACGTCATTGGCCGACAATTTTACATCTTGGAAAATCCATTTAAATTTAGGATCCCATTCTCTTTGCCGCGCCATTTTCAGATCTTTGGAGTCATCAACTGCAGAATAAAGGCATCTAGAATAAAGATCGCATTTATCACAGTAACACCGACCATACTTAGCATTTCCACCTTTGTAAAGCGTGGAAGAATTTTCGCAACCAGGCTGTTTACACTTAGGACCTTTGCTGTTGATTGTCTTTGCACATGTATTAGCGACAAGAAGGTCAATACCTCCTGATCGCATCTTTTTATAGCAGCCCCAGCATCCTCCACAGTGAACCGCCGATGAGTTCTTCACATCCTTGTTGTCAGACGTCTGCCCGGTAGTAAAAAGGTGTGTACCAGGGTGACATGGGCTAAAATAACCGGAAGACTCATTCGACGCACCATCCAGAAGATCTTCCAAAAAATAACCGTATCTTTCCACATTATTTATTTCTTTCGAAACTCTCATTGAATCAGGTAAGTGCAGTTTACTTGTTCCCTTTTTAACAAAAAAAGAAAGCTTTGTACGACGAACCACCTTTTGACCTTCTGTTGGAGAAGAAGCAAGAGCAGAGATAGAACTTGTTGCGTCCGGCGTAGAGCTAGAACTGAAAACATCCTCATTTTTATGCCACAGAGGCAAAAAAGGAGCAGGGGTGTCAAATTCCCCCGTAACCGCTGCACCTTCCTGAAGCAAGAAAACAGGATAGAAACTTTGAGTATGCGCTGATGTAGAGGGAGGGAGACAAATAAAATTATCGTCATTATTGTAACAACAATTCACAACGGTTATTATGATAGAATGTCCTCCTTCAGGAGAGCTCTTATCCTGAAGCTGGTTGATATCAACGGTAGCAACCCCAGGAACTTCCTCATTCTGAAATTGGCTGTTCAGAAACGGGTTGATGTTATTCTGATTGCCATTTGGACCACTTTCCATTCCCTCAGTTCCAGTAAAACAAAGAAAATAAGCCATAGCAGCGACTTTTTTAATCAACATATATCGTACTCCTTGAAGCATAAGTACAAAATATCACGACCCTTTGTCCAGAATCAAGTGCTTTTTTAAAAATTTTTACGGAAACTGAAAAAAATTACAAATCAAAAATTCTCGAGTTATTAACGACGTCAAACTCGGCCACGGCGGGAACCACAAGAGCCTTTTGGAGCGGCGCTTTTTCTGCTAGATTGCGATCGTCGCGCCGGGCTAGCTCAGTTGGTAGAGCGGCTGATTTGTAATCAGTAGGTCGTTGGTTCGATTCCGACGCCCGGCGCCGCTGAGGTCTCGCGACGTTCGAGGTATTTCTAAAAAATTTCGCCGCCAAATGGCGGAGCGCTCTGTTTCATCGTTTTTTAACACGAAGTGTTAACGTTTCTCTGCTAGCTATGACTTTGGATAGTGAATTGAGAGGCTTCGAATGAATAAATTGCTATGCATTGCCGGCGCGGCGGCCTTCGGTTTTCTGTTTCAGACGTCGGAAGGCGGAGCTTTCACGCCTCAGACGGAGAATGTCGTCAAAAGGAATTCCGTAAATTCGAAAAAAACCAATGCTGAAACCTCATCGAACCGCGAAAAGAGCACGAAAGAAAAGACCCAAAAGCGGAAAATGGTGAGAAAAAGCAAAGGAGAGCACTGTACGATAGTCAGTGGCCATGAGGAAGACGAATCCGCAGCTGCGGCTCCTAAACCATCGAAAAAGCAGGAGTCCAAGAAATACCACCGACGCAAAAAAGTTAGTTCCGACGGCAAGAAGATTCTGCCGGAGATCGACGTTTCCGACGTCATCGGCCAGGGGCCGGAGCTCTCAGTCGCACCGAACGCCGTCGCCTGCCGCGTCCACACCAATGCTCCCGCCGTTCAGGCCTCCGCCGAGTCGCCGCCGGAGATCATGGCGGACTCCATTCTGGAACCGACGGTGGATTCTTCGAAATTCGAATCCAGTTCCGTAAGAATTGACGCCCAGCAGGCAACCTCGTTGGCGCACAATTCCAGAAGGATACAAATTCCCACACGTCTTCAGTCGTTGACGATGCCCTCCAGAACGGCGGTGGTCAGAAACGTCGACGACGAGCTGAGGAGAATATCAGACCTAGTCGCCGAAAGCTCCACCATCGCCGGCGGCAACGTCGCCTTTGACGGCGGAAAAAATTTCCGCAAGACGGAGGCGCCGAAGTGGACCAGACCGGTCTGTTACCGGATCAATCCAAAGGAAGTCATCAGACTGCGTCAGGAGCTGGAGCAATACCATCGAATGTACGCCGAAAAGAAAGAAAATGACGTCAAAAAGAAACCTAAAGCTTTGGATATGTAGGAGCCGCTCTGGTGAATAGCATCCCGTGGAACGATGTTCTGATGAAGAACATCCTGACGAAGGCTAGAATGTTCTTCCAGAAGCGAACTTTCTACGTGATTCTCCTCATCCTCTTGGGCTGCGCCGCCACAATAATCATGTGGAACGCCGCGTGGCTTCCGGGAGACGACGTCCAGCTGATCCGGACGACGGTGATCGGGAAGTGGGCGAATGCCTATCAGACCAATGGAAGACTCTGGCCACTGGGGTTGTCGGATTACAATCTGCTGCTTTTTATTCCCAACAACGGCGCGGCAAAGGCCTATTTCCTCCTGCACGTGGTGGAGCTGATCACGGCCACCCTGATACTGTACGCATTTCTGAACAAAATTACAGAAAATAGATACGTTGTCAGCCTGGCGGGCATTCTGGTCCTGTACAGCTCCCGCGGCTTCTGGCTCATCCATCTGGAGACCTGCTACGCCGAGAGGTCCTTGATCCTCG
>JAITAU010000064.1 GCA_031283965.1 Holosporaceae bacterium
AACGTCGTGAGACAGTTTGGTCCCTATCTGCCGTGGGTGTTCGAGAATTGAGAGGAGCTGCTCCTAGTACGAGAGGACCGGAGTGGACATGTCACTAGTGTACCGGTTGTGACGCCAGTTGCAGCGCCGGGTAGCCATAACATGGAAGAGATAACCGCTGAAAGCATCTAAGCGGGAAACTCGCCTCGAAACTAGTTCTCGCCATTAGGGCCGTGGAAGATCACCACGTTGATAGGCCGGATGTGGAAGCGCAGTAATGCGTGCAGCTAACCGGTACTAATAGCCCGATCGGCTTAATACACAACAATCAGTCGTAAGCTTCCCAATGGACTTAGCTCCAGATGGTTTGTCCGGTTTTTTGGCTTTATTTGGTCTGGTGGCCATGGCGAGGAATAAAACGCTCCATCCCATCCCGAACTGGAAAGCGAAAGTCCTCTGCGGCAATGGTACTACGTCTTAAGACGTGGGAGAGTAGCACGCTGCCAGGCTTAATAAGGCCAAAAGGGTGATTCCAAACCCTGAAACGGAGCCTTTTCGTTTGTTTCTCATCCTTCTCCAATCATTTTTCTATCTTTTTTAGCGAATCATCCGTCATAATGCCCATTCGTCCTCTTTATATGGGCTCGCTTTCCCGCAAAAAATGCCATTTACGATGTAATCTTTGAAAAAAGTTTATAGTTAACACAAAAGCAACACTTTTTATGTTTAATCCACCCTAGGTCGTAATGCTGGGATGAAGAACAATGCGCATAGACATAATCGTTCCCGATTTTGATGATTCATCAAACGAAGTGATACTTTCTTCTTGGTATAAGAAAATTGGCGATAAGATTTTCAAAAACGAAATCATCGCAGACGCTGAAACTCCGTCTGTAGCCTGTGGAATTACCTCAAGCTATGACTGCGTATTGGCTAAAATTCTTGTTAAAGAAGGCGAGTCCATCGCTCAGGGTACTAAAATAGCCGTCATCGAAACAGATTTAAACGCTGCTGCAGATATTAGCCGGCAGACAGAGGTGGAGGACGCAGAAAATATGTCCAAAATGATAGATCCACAAATCCAGAAAGATAAGCAGGAATATGATAAGGAAAACGCCAATAAATCCCTGAACGGCAAGGGCTATTCCCTTTCAATACCATCCGATGGCGCCGGCGCCGCCGACATCGTCGATCACTCCGACGCCGCCCCAGACCTCGTTGACCACTCCGTCGCTGATGATGAAGAAGAAAAAATCCTCAACGGCGCCAGCGTTGAAGCGGAAGAAAAATTTAAAAACATCCTCCGGGAAGCCGAAAGCGTGGCCAAGGAGGAGGCGAAAAAACTGAAGGAAAAAGTACTGGAGGACACCATGGAGCAGGCGCGCGCCCAGGCGGAGGAATTGAAGTTGCAAATCATGAAGGAATACGGCGAAAAGGCCACCAAAGAAGCCAGTGAAATGCACCATAAAATAGTTCAAGAATCTCTGCAGGAGGCCGAAAGCACCAAGATAAAGCTAATAGAAGACATCCACAAGAAGGCCCTACAGGAGGCGGAGGAGGCGAGAGAAACCATCATCAGGGACGCCAAGAAGAAGGGAGAAGAGGAAGCCAGTACCATCCTGGAGGAGACCGTCTCTCGGGCTAAGGAAAAAGCTAAGTCTGAAGCGGAGGATGCCTCCAGAAAGATAATAGAGGACAGCATCCAGGAGGCAAAGTCTGAGGCGAAGGCCATAAAGAAGGACATCATCCATTCGGCCCAAAAGCATGCCGTGAAGGAATCCGAGAACATCATCAAAAATATAATAAATCAGGCGAGACAGCGTTACGAGAGTCAGGTCAGAGAGATAATGGCCGCCAACGAGCTGGCTGTGCAGGAGGCTGAGCAGCTGCGCAAAGCTACTCTGGATACCATGCGCACCGAGGTCACCGAAACCATGAATTTGACCCTACAGTCCGTGATCAAGGAAATACGCCATTCGCTCAAACTCTCCATTGAGGAGGTGGTGAAAGAGGTGAAATCCAGCATTACTACCATGGTGACTGAGGTGAAAAATTCACTGGAAAAGGATTACGAGCGCGAAAGGGATTATGAGCGCGAAAAGGATTACGAACGCGAAAGGGATTATGAGCGCGATGAAAGGGAAGTTCGTCGGCAGCTGCAGTCGATACCGAGGGAGATCGATGACGATCGTCAACGGGAAACGGTGCGGAAGCTCCTCAGGACTGACGTCGACCGCCGTCCTGAAATCTACCCTGACAACTGGAACAAACCGCAATTTTTCGCATCTCCGGACGATCGTATGGAGCAGATGGATCCACTGAAGCGCCGTATTTTCGAGAAAATGAAGAATCACTATGATGCCTCGGTTATTTCCACCGTCTCCCATGACGTGGACATGAGCGCCGTTCTGGCACTGGAGAAAAATTTCGGCGAGGCGTTTTCCGAAAAACACAATGTTCGGCTAGGATTTACACCATTTTTTGTGTCCGCCTGCGTGCGCGCCCTGAAGCAATATCGCATATTCAACGCCCACATCAGGGGAGATGAGGTGATATACAAAAACAGCTTTGATATATCCATCATAACCTGCGGCAACGACGGCGTCGCAGCGCCTGTGATAAGACACGCCGACTCGCTCTCCATCGCCGAAATCGAAAGATCCATGATCGCTCTCTCCCAAAGGGCCGTCAACGGGACATTGTCCATCGAGGAGGTCTCCGGGGGAACATTTACGGTGGTCAACGCCGGAATTTATGGTTCCATCATGGGGACAGATCTGCTGACTCCACCACAAGTGGCTACTCTCAGTGTTCACAAGATGCACCACAGACCTGTGGCCACCGAAGACGGCGCCATTGAAGTGAGACCGATGCTCTACATTTCCCTCTCCTATGATCACAGAATTTCCGATACCAAAAAAGCCTCGGAGTTCCTCGGGAAAATCAAAGAATACGTCGAAAATCCAGGGTGGCAGATCCTGGGGCTGTGAGAAAGCATCCGTAATTCCAAAGAAGGCGGAAATTTGGTACTCTGGACGCCCAACGTGGAGGATCCAGGTGCTCAGACAGCTTAACGTGCGCGATTACGAGATCCATCTTCTGCTGGGGAACAATGAATCCGAGAGGTTAAAAAAACAAAGGGTAATCCTCAACGTCAGTCTGCGATTCTCCGGCGACAACGGCGCCTGCCACAGCGATTCTCTGGAGGATACCGTCTGCTACAGTAAATTGCTGGCCTTTATCGACGAAAAATTAAAAAATGCGAGATTTAATTTGATAGAACGGGCCGCAGAATTTCTCCACGACGAAATTTCCGATTATTTGAACAACGGGGAGATTCTGGTACGGGTCAAGGTGGTGAAATTTCCATACGCCATAAAAAACCCGGACGGAGTCTCTTTCATCTGCTCCGATTGGTGATGGAGAAGCGTGAAGAGCGTGTGGAGGCGCAATCCAGCCGTGAGATTCTGCCGCCGGCGACAACCAGCGCAGACACTTTTTGCTGCACATAAGTTCGATCTACCATCTGTATTTTACCAGTCATTGAATCTCTTTCGACTTCTAAAACACATCACGTAGCGACGGCAACCGGGGGATAATGGGAAGTTAGGGGCGATGTTGAGGGCGGCCCGCGCTAGCCAATATTTCTGATGGCGTCCAGGATCACCGGGCCGAGCATGACGATGAAGAGGCAGGGCAGGGTGAAAAACACCATCGGCAGTATCATCAGCGTCGGGATTTTTGCGGCCTTGGCTTCGGCCAGCAGCATTCTCTTCCTTCTGGCTTCGATGGCGATGTTTTTCAGGGACACGGACAGCGAAGCTCCGTGCTCGATGGATTGGGAGATGGTTCTGGACACCACATTGATGGCCTGGGACTCAACCCGATCCTCCAGATTTCTGAAAACCACCTTATAATTTGGCATCATTTCCAATTCTATGGATGTGTAGGCTAACTCATCCCTTAATGTCCGGTTGGAAGACCGCAATTCTTCGGCAATTCTCTTTATGCATTTGTTCAGGCTCAGTCCGGCCTCAACGCAGATTATGAAAAGGTCGATTAGATCAGGGACTCCGCGGTCTATCTCCTTTTCTCTCTCCTGCGCCAGCATTGCCAATTGCAAATCCGTACACCAATGTCCCGCCATAATTCCAAACACCAGGGAGATAAACACCTGAATCACCATGGGAATGTTCCAAGCGGGACAATATGGCTCGATGACTAGGTAAGCGCCAAGAAATAACACGACCATGGCTATCATTTTCATTCTCAGAAATTTTTCCACGGCGTCGTATTCCCTCATGCCGGCCTTTACCGTGAGCCGCTTTACCTTTTTCAAGAATTCCTGTTCCGCAGAAGAAATATTACTGAACACGCGACTTTTAAGGGTTCTATTTTTCCTGGTATCATTGCCGCGTCTGCGTTCTCTTATGGTGGCGGACGACGTTGCGACCCTGGAGATCTTCGATGTAATGAGCTCTGGCAGTAATTCTTGAGGACGCTTCCTGGTCCAGATGATAATTGGCAGAACTATGGAAAACACCGTCGCAAAAATTATAAGATTCAGAATAAAGTTGCTCATTTTACACAGTTATTTTTGATATTTTTATCATGGCAAACGTTCCCGCACAGAGTAAACAAAACGCTATTTTCAAGAGAACGATGCCGCCCGGCGTGAGGAAGCCGCTCAGATGATCCGGCTGCATAGTTCCGACGATGAGGGCAAAGACAAACGGTAGTGCGCTTATGATGATGGCCGACACCTTTGCTTCAGCCGACAGCGCCTGTATCTTCAATTCCAGCTCAGTTCTCTTTTTCACTATGTCTGATATGTTTTGCAGTGTTTCGGTTAGGGACCCGCCGGTTTCCATCTGCAGCACCAGAGCTATAACCAAAAACCTGAATTCATCAATATCCACACTGTCGGCGGCTTCGAAGAGAACTCTTTTGGGATTGATGCCCACTTCCATTCTTTGGCTGATGTCCCTGTATATGCTGGAGATTGGATCTCTTGTTTCCGCGCTTATCAGCTTTATCATCCTCTCGATGGTCAGACCAACCTGGACGTATCTGGTCATGGCATCCAGCACTTCCGGAAATTGATTAAGAAATTTCTTTTTTCTTACGGCGGACATGGATACAAAGACGCTATAGGTTACGTATGCTCCACAGCAGAAACCGATGATGGCACTCTTCAACACGTCCAAAAGATCCAACCAAGTTACCGCCACCGCCATAATAGAGCCGCCGATTATGCAGCACACAATGAAACGCTTCTCACTTACGTTGGTTATGCCGCCATTTTTCATGATTTCTTTTATGCGTTCGCCGAGAGAAAGCGATTTCTGAATCTCTTTTTTTTGCGGCTTGCCGAAGGCGTTCGATTTGACCACCTTCACCCGTGTTTCCTGTAGTGCGGAAAAGTTCTCCAGCCTACTTTTGATTTTTTTGGATTCAGCATCTTTGGCTTTGCTTCGCATAACTAGCCAGCAGCCTCCCAAAAACAACACCAGCGTTATTATAAACACCGCTGCATAAATCAGATACATGCTCTGCGTCATGTTCCCAACCTCTCGCTTTTTTCGAATGCGCTTTTCATTATGGATAATAATTCTTCATCTAGGCCATAGGCGATCGCCTTTTGAACGAAGCTTGGACTGTCGGTCATGGCTCTAAAATCGCCCACCACCCGGTGATCCGGCGTTTCTCCAGTCGGCACAAATTTAAATATGTCTTGACAATGTATGTCGCCTCTGTCGTCGATGCCGATTACCTCGGTGATTTCTGTGATTTTTCTACTTCCATCGTGTAGACGCTCCGTCTGCACCACAAGATTGACGGCTCCGGCGATCTGCATCCTCACGACCTCGTTCGGCAGGTTAAAACCAGCCATGGCCACCATGTTTTCCATGCGAACCAGAGCTTCCTTAGCGCTGTTGGCGTGAATCGTGGACATGGAACCGTCGTGACCGGTGTTCATTGCCTGCAACATGTCGAGACATTCCGCGCCGCGAACCTCTCCGATAACCATGCGGTCCGGACGCATACGGAGGGCGTTCTTGACGAGATCTCGAATCGTAACTTCCCCTTTGCCTTCGGTGTTTGGCGGACGGCTTTCCAGCCTCACCACGTGCGGCTGCTGCAGTTTCAACTCGGCCGAGTCCTCGCAGGTCACTATGCGATCCCGTGGGTCGATGAGCTGGGACAGGGCGTTCAACATCGTCGTTTTTCCGGAGCCGGTGCCGCCGGAGATGATGATATTCAAGCTGGAAATGGCGGCGATTCTCAATACCCTGTGCATATCCTGCGTCAAGGAGCCGTATCCCGTCAATGCGTCCAAACCGACGGACTTTTTGAAAAACTTACGGATGGATATGGAGGTGCCATTGAGCGCCACTGGGGGGATGACGATGTTGACGCGGCTTCCATCCGCCAACCGCGCGTCGCAGAGCGGGCTGAAGGTGTCGACGTGTCTTCCAACTCGGTGAGCGATCCTTTGGGCTATCTGGGTCAAGTGGGCCTCGTCCCTGAATTTTATGTGAGTGAGCTCCAAAAAGCCCTTCCGCTCCACGTAAATTTGGTCGCAGCGGTTTATAACGATTTCGGTGATGGCGTCATCCTCCAGTAAAACTCCGATCGGGCCGAAGCCGATCATGTCGTCTACCAACTCGCGGGCCACCAGCTGCTGCTCGGATCTGGTCAGAGGGGCGCGTCTCTCATCCGTGTAATCGAAGACAAAATTTTCGACCTCTCCCAGCAGCTCTTCCGGAGTCATTTCGAAGGCAGAAACCAAATTTATTCGACTGAACAGCGCTTCGTAGGCGTCTTTCCTGAAAGAGTTCAGCAGAATAGACTCTTCCGGAGCCTCCGCCAATTTATCCGCTTGCGTGTTGGCCACTGTAGCCATTTTCGTACTTCCTCCGCGCTATTTTTTCTTGAATATACTTTTTATTTTATCCAATACTGCGCTTGTGTTTTTTCCTAAATTCTTCCCGATGCGCAGATAGTCAGTCTTACCCAAAATATCCTCCGCGATGCTCTCCAATGAGCTTGTCATGGCGCAGTTGATGGAGGCGAGCGGCTGGCCAATGTTGGCCGAAGCCAGCGGCATGCGATCATCGTGCGGCATAACATAGTCGATCTTGCGGGCAATCACCTCTTCGAAGGATTCTTTACTCAGAGCTCCGCTACTGGACATCCCGATCCTGTTGGCAACCACTATGATCTTCTTGGTGGGATATCTGCTGTACAAGAATTGTAGTACGCGGACGGAATTTTGGACCGAAGCCACGCTCATTTCCACCATAAGAACGAAAATATCCGCTAGGTTCATGGATATTTCGTTGGCGGAACAGGGTTGCCGTTTGGAATCCACCAGCACATAGTTGAATCCCTCTTTGATGTAGCTCACCAGGGTTCCGAATGCCTCTGCATTGACGGTGTCGTCGTCGTTGAGATCCAGTAGTCCGTCCAAATAAAACAATCGTTGATCGTATCTTTTCAGAAATGTGTCCACGAAGTAGTCGTCGATTTTATCGAAGGATCCCAGAGCCTTTACGTAGGAGCTTTCGGCTCTTATATCCATCAACAGATGGGCGCTGCCGTAGCAAAAGTCTGTATCTATGACGACGGTGCGCTTGAAGTAGCGGTTCGACAACAGCCAACCGACATTCACCGCCGTAGTGGTGGCTCCGGCCCCGCCGACGGAGTTGGCGAAGTACACAAGCTTGCCGGATTTCCTTGTGATGCTCCTTCGGGCGACGTCTACGCCCTCAATTGCTCTTTGCACCAGATCGATGCTCAGCGGCTTCACCAGATAATCGATGACGCCAATATCCATGAAGTCACGGAACAGTCCCACTTCATTCCTGCCGCCAATTATGATGAAGTTCACATCCGGCGCGGCGTATTCCTTGATCTTCGCCACCTCGCCAACCGGTAGTTCCAGCTCGGAGACGTCAATAATCAAAATTTTGGGCGGTTTATTTTTTTTCAGAAAATCCACCACATCCATGACGCCGCCGCGGAAGACCGACGAATGTGGCAGGCCCATTTTGTCGATGGTGGTAACGATAATCTGCTCGGATACAGAGTCGTCAACAAACCCAATTATGTTCCTCGACAGCTCAGAATCATTTTCAGCCATGGTAAAACACTTCTCTTGATCTCATTGTCCAATTCATTATTTTGCAGCTCCTCCTGATGCTAGACCACCCGAATTGCCCTGTCCGGGAATCAACGAATCCGCCTTCATACCTTTATATTTTCTTGGAGCAATGATATCGGCGCTGTTGAATATCATTTCCCTAAGATTATAGGAGGCGGACGCTCCAAATTTCGGTATGCTTTTGTTGGTGTTTATGTCGCCTATGTCCTCGGACCATTTGTCGCAGTCGGTCATTGTTGCTTCGTATTTGAGTATATCCATTCTGATTCCTGTTTTGGCGTCCCTGTAGACGCAGGCGCCGGAATCGATGATTCTGCTGTTGGGGAAACCGCATCTGTACATCGCTCGAAGAATCTGTTTGCGGGCTTTTTCCTGCAGCTGAAGTGGTATTGGCTTGCCTGACATCAACGTAAACCCGATATTGCCGACTCCATTGCCCTTGGCGACCTGGAGTAGGCTCAGCATTCTCAACAATTCGCTATCCGGCAGGTTAAAATTCTGGTCTAGGCTGAAGAAATAAGAGATTTTATGTTCTTTCACATTCAGCGACGTGTCCTCTGGCGCGTATTCTTTGTCTATCGGATGTTGATAGTCGCAGCAGCCGCACAAAAGAAGACAAATGGCCGTCAGGAATCGCCCCGCTTGATAAATACTTGCCGGCGCGTTCGATGGATGACAGTTTTGTTCGCGCATTTCAATCCTCACATTACCTGATGATAAAGCCGGCGCTGTGGCTTTTACTTTTTTTCACACCGTGATGAAATTTCCTCATTAAAATTGAATCCACCGGAGAATACATTCGTGGCACCATATCAAGGGGAGTTTTCAAGGGGCGAGAGGAAGGCTTTACGATGTACGGGGTTATGATTATAACCAACTCCCTTTCATCCATTGTTACATTGGAATTTCTGAATAAAGTTCCTATCAGCGGCAGGTCTGCCAGTAGAGGAGTTTCCATTGATGCGGAACTTTTGTCGGTCTGTATTAGTCCGGCGATTGCGAGACTTTGGCCGCTTCCAAGTTCTATGGTGGTTTCGGCTTCTTTTGTGGTCAAGGATGGCGCTTGATCCTGACCATTCTCGGATATGACGCTGCTGATGACCGGCTTAACGGTGATGTTGATCCTGTCTTCGGATATGACCGTTGGGGTGAACTCAATTGACGTTCCCCACGACTTAAATTCCATCGTGTTTGAATCGTTTCCTGACTGCTTTACTATGTAGCCCTTTTCTCCGCCGGACCTAAATACCGCTTTTTTACCGGATAGCGCAATCAGCGTAGGTTCTGCCAGCACAGATGCGTAGGTTTCATTGGCCAATGCCTCTATCAATGCGGAAAGTCCACTGGAAACGCCGGCATGCATGAGCCAGCGACCGCCATTAACGGCGAGGCTTTCCGTGCCTGCTCCCAAAGCGCCCTTTGTTATAATGTCGGATCTCAACGTGGCCATGTCAGCCTGTCCGAATGGTGGGAGCACATCGCTTCTGCCGGACATAAAGCCGTATACCACGCCGTTTGTGTTTTTGCCTGCGGACATGGCACGCCAATTTATGCCCAGGCTTTTTGTTAACTTCCGCGAAACCTCAGCTATTTTCACCTTCAGCATCACCTGCATGGCGGTTTCAATGGACAATTTATTGATGATTTTTCCCGACGGCACGAATCTACTGATGATATCCTGGACGTCCAAAGCAATCTCCGGCGAGTAGACCTTCCCCTTCAGTATCACGGAATCATCCACTGAAACTATTTCAATCTCCGCGTCCTGATGCATCTCTGCGACGGCCTCTCTCATGGCTTTTAGTGGATATGTCACTCTTATCTGATAGTCGGCGATTATTCGTCCGTTTCTGCCGTGCACCACCAGCGAAGTCACACCCGGAGCGAGTCCCATGAGATACAACGACGAGTCGTTGAGCATGTCCACGTCTGCCACTTCCGGCTTAGGAATGAAAATCTCCTGCGGTTTGCTCTTTAGCTTGATGAAATTTACGGAATTGACCTCTATCACCTTTTCTGCATTGCTGATATTCCCAGTAACATCGTTGTCGGACTCGGCAGTCGCGTCTTCCGCGGTCCTGTCGTCGCTGGATTCTTCCATATTCTGCGCCTCCAGTGGCGCAACCGCATGGCAGCTGAAGGTAAAGCCGAGGAAAATGAGAAAGCATATGCCAATAAATCTGCTATTTTTCATATGATATTCTCCACATCAGCCACCCATACCAGCATGATGATCTGTATTTCCAAAGCTTAGCTCCAATAAATTCGCCAATTCATCCTCTTGTAACAGTGTCTTCATAAAAGTTTACCTACCTGTGGCAACATTCCTCCTACGCCGGATTTGATACTTGCCGCGGGATCTGATCCACCCTGAAGCACAGCTCCGGCGGCGCCGCCAATCAGGGCGGCCGGAACGGCGCTTCCGGCGTTTGCTCCCGCGCCTCCGTCCCTTTGGCCGTCTTTGCTGAAGGCCATTTTTTGTGGGTTCAATTTACGGTACAGCACCACTTCGCTCTTCTTTTCTGGCGTCTCTTTACCAACCATTCTTCCGCTGACAATCTCGATTTTTTCCGACGAAGACTTGGCCCTGGCGCCGGAGTGCTCAGCTCCTGGGAATCTCCCTTTCTCTCCATTCTGGTCGCTCGCGCCGTCGTTGGCGGAATTCATGCTTTTTACTAGCAAAAACAGATCCTTTTCGTTCCTATTTTTCTTGTCCCTCTCCTCGATGATGGCGGCGGCAGAGGTCATCTTGTTCATGTTCATGATGTTCTGCAGCAAAGCCTCCTGGGCGAGTAACTTCGTGGCCTCTTCATCCTCGGTATTATCTTCCTCAGATTTCGGCGCCTCTGTGCTGCTGCGTATGGACAACACCACTCCGCCGTTCCCCAACTGTCGAAGCATGGTGTCCACAAGTTCTTCCTTCACCTCCAGCGTGATGTTTTTCGGAACAGCTGTGGTGCCAGGCTTTCCTTCGATCTTGCCCTTATCTTTATCTTCGATATTCTTTATGAATTTGGTGGCGCCGTCTATGGCCAGTATTTTCAATGCTTTGTATTTGTGGGTTTTTATTTTGTCACCCCTCCGTTCCATTATCAGAGCGTCCACCAGATCGTTATAGCACAGCACGTTGAGGGAACTTGCGGACCTTTGGTCTATGGGGAAGGTCACAGCCCTCATGCCGTTTCGGATGAACTCCGCGCTCGCCTTCTGATTTTCCAGCAATTTACGTGCTTTTTCATCCTTTTCCAGCTTTTTTTGTGGATCTTCCGCCGTCAACATCTTTATGGTGAGCGGAACGCCGGCTGGGATGTCGCTTGCAGCCCACATTTCCAGTGCTTTTCCGTAGTCTCCCTTGCTGTTCATGGGTGTCCCGCGGATATCCCTCGCTATGAACTTGGACTGAATGGCGGACAACGGCCATTTCCTCCAGGAGAGCATTTTTAACGTTATTTTGCTGTCCTTCTTTATGTCTTTGGATACAATAAGAACCTCGGTCTGCTTCTTGGCTTCCTCAATTATCAGGGGAATATCCCCCATGGACAGCTCTCTTTTCGGCGTTAGTAAATTAAAATTAGAGGTGGAGGAGATCAGGAGCAGCCTGACCCCGAAAGTAACGACCAGTGCCACCGCAAAGGCGATCATCACTATTTGGATGATACTGTTTTTGTCGTTCATGTTACCACCTAACCACAAAACCTCTCGATTGCCACGTAAACTCCACCAAACGACAGTGCGATCCCGTAGGGCACCTCTTGTCTCGTAGCATGTGTCGGACAGTACTTGAGGGCAACTACCTTCCTACTAACCCTACCCAATGAAAGTAAAACAATATTTAACAGCGAAGATTTATTTCTGTTTCTCCCCGTTGCGTGTAGTCGCACCACCATTCTCCTTCTTATGAAGAAGATTTGTCGCCTGAAAAGCAGATAGAACAGCGATAAAATTGCGCCGCCGACGGAGGTCCACAACAAAAACGCCAACACATCGCCTTCGGTAAACAGCAGCAGCGGCAGCAGAAGCTTCACGTCGCCGCCGCCAATGAGGTTGCGGTGGTTTAGGGGTAATGCGGCGACAAAGATTATGATAAAAATCCCGACGGCATTCCAGAAATCATGGCCTGATATTCCCAACGTGCAGGAGACGACGTATAGGCCGAGCAGAAACAGCGTATACTCGTCTTCTATTCTGAAAAAAAGGAAGTCGTTTAGGCTTATCAGCAGCAGGACCGTCACGAACATTAACCAGATTATCAAGGCATAATCCACTTGTGGTTCGCCCACGATAGTTGGCTAACCATAAAAATAACGTTAACTTCAGCCTAGGCGACGGAGGGCTACTTTGTTTTTATCTAAAGTTATAATATCTTAATAATTTGTGGTTGGTGGTGGTTGATGTTTTCTTTTAGTAAATCCTCCTATGAGTCGAAATTGATGGGGCTGCTGCAGGACAAGTTCTTCAAGACAGCGCGGCGGAATAAAATCCTGGCCCAGTGGGCCGGTGGGCGATTGGGCCACAGCGGCGCCACTTTGAATGGCTACGTTCGCAGCACCATCCTGTCCTATCTCGTATGTCCGGACGACGAGAAGATGGTGGCGCGTCTACTGAAGGATTTTCAGCGGCGTGGCGTCCACATGACGGAGGATACCATTCGCCAGAAAATGCAGGCTATTGAGACCAGAATCAGGAACAAATCCGAGCTGCGTGATGTCTATTAAAATATCCATCCGCGATTCGGTCGCGCTGCTAACACTGGACGACGACGCCAGGCTGA
This sequence comes from Holosporaceae bacterium, assembly GCA_031283965.1. GTDB lineage: Bacteria > Pseudomonadota > Alphaproteobacteria > UBA3830 > UBA3830 > JAIRZM01. The sequence continues at coordinate 12,918 of JAITAU010000064.1, forward strand.
ATGCCCTGTCGGACGACCTCATGGAGCGGATACATGTGGAGCTTTCTCGGGTGGAGGAGCGGGCGTCCGTCCTGGTGATCACCGGCGGCCCAAAAGCCTTCGCCGCCGGGGTGGACGTCTCCGAGATTGCCTCCCGCTCCCATGAGGAGGCGTATTTGGGGAATTTCATTGATCATCGCTGGGAGAGCGTCTTCAACGTTAAAATCCCCGTGATCGCCGCCATTTCTGGATATGCTCTGGGGGGCGGATTCGAGTTGGCCCTGATGTGCGACATTATTATCGCCTCCAGGAGCGCTGTTTTCGGATTTCCCGAGGTGAATCTTGGAATCTTGCCGGGAATCGTCGGAACACAGCTCATAACCCGGATCGTTGGGCCCCAGATCGCCGCTGAAATCATGATGACCGGCGATCATCTGTCGGCAGAGCGGGCTCTGGAATTAAAAATCGTCTCCCGAGTCGTCGAGGACCACGAACTACTGGAAAAAGCGTTGGAGTTGGCGGCAAAAATCGCAGGAAAATCCGTCCTGAGCACGCGCATGATAAAGGAAGCTATCCGCCTTTCCCAAAATGTCGGGCTCCTTCAGGGCATAAAAATGGAAAGACTGATGTTCCGATCCATGTTTTCCACCGATTCCAAAAAAACCGGCCTGGAGAAATTTTTTCAACGAAAAAACAGACCCAAGACCTGATTGAGAGTTGGCGCCCACTGAAAAGCGTCCCAACTGTACCTGAATTCACGGCTCCGGGTTACCTATGAAAAGAGTTAAGCCGGTTCTCGTTGGTCGCAATCTCCACCTCTAGTTTCTTGATGGCTTCCTGAATAGCGGCAGCACGAGAGAAGCACGTCATGTTAATATCATGAATGTCAAACATAGGAATGACAGTAGCCAGAGGATCATTTTTGCTAGTAGCCGTCGGTTGGAAAGAAAAAAGCGGCGCTCCCGGGGCGAAATGAGATAATATAAACCCTGGGACAGCAATGGAGGGGACGCGTTGCCCAAGGTTTCGGTGATTATCCCGGTCTACAACGCCGGGAAGTTTCTTGCTCGCTGTTTGGACAGCGTTGTTCAACAGACGCTGCAGGACGTCGAAGTGATATGCATAAACGACGGCTCCACGGACGATTCTCCAGAGATTCTGGAGAAATACGCCGCAGTTGACGGTCGCATTATCATTTTCCATCAGGATAATCTCGGTCAGGGAGCAGCCCGCAACGTCGGCGTCAGAGCCGCTCGCGGCGAATATATCGGCTTCGTGGACGCCGATGACTGGATAGAATTCCACTACTTCGAAAAACTATACGCCGCCGCAAAGAAGCACGACGCTCCTCTGGCCTGCTGCGGTATTCTGAGAAAATACCCCTCCTCAAGATCCAGAATAAAATTACATATCAGAGAAGAAAAAGTCTTTTACTCGACTCTGGAAAAGTACGCTGTCGCTGGAATCCCAAGGCGCTGCTACGTCTACAACAAAATCTACCGAAGGGCCGACATGGAAAAGCACGGTCTCCTCTTCCCGGAGGGGGTGTATTTTGAAGACATTGGCTTCAGCATTAGGGCGATACACCTCTTGGGAACTCTGGTGACCGTTCCGGGAGTGGTTTATTTCTACTGGGTGAACCGTCGGTCCACCACCAGACAGATGACGGACAAGAAGCAGCGGGATCTGTTGGCGGCCCGAGCTGATTTCATAGATTTCACCACTCGGCGGCACATAAACTGTCCGGAAAAATATTACATAAAAAGCAAAACTGTCTACAGACTCTTCGGCGTGCCGTTGATGAAGGTGTGCGCCTGGGAAACCATCAAAAAATATTACCTCTTTTCCCTAATACCGATTTTCGAGAAGAGGATTTCCCTGTAGTGGAGGAGAACGTCGCTCATTTGTGTTGGACACGACGCAACGTACGGTCGCTCGGTTTCCAGCTAACCGTAACTTTCATCTTTCCGATGGTTCACGGGCCCAACGAAAAGGCCCGCTGAGGCGGGCTTTTTCTGTGGAACCAGAGTCAACGGGTTAATCAGAATCCGTAATCCATTCCGCCGCCTGGCATCGGCGGTTCTGCAGGCTTCTTCTCCGGTTTTTCGGCGATCATGCACTCGGTGGTGGCCATCAGACTGGCGACGGAGGCGGCGCTCTGGAGAGCGATTCTCACGACCTTCACCGGATCGATGATCCCGCTCTTTAGCATATCGGTGTATTCCCCCTTGCGGGCGTCGAATCCATAGTTAAAGCTGTCGTTTTCCAGGATTTTTCCCACCACCAGCGAAGCGTCCAGGCCAGCGTTATCCACGATCTGCCGGGCCGGCGACTGGATGGCCTTCTTCAGGATTTCTATGCCGAGACGCTCGTCGTCGCTGCGGTGATGGACGTTGGACAGCACCTTCGTGGCCCGCAATAGAGCGATGCCGCCGCCCGGAACAATGCCTTCGGCCACAGCGGCCCGAGTGGCGTTGATGGCGTCTTCGACTCGATCTTTGCGTTCCTTAACTTCCAACTCCGTGGCCCCGCCGACGCGGATGACGGCAACACCGCCGGACAATTTCGCCAATCTTTCCTGCAGTTTTTCTCGATCGTAGTCGGAGGTGGAGTCATCCATCTGACGCTTGATCTGTCCGCAGCGGGCCAGGATATCCTGCTTCGCTCCGGAGCCATCCACGACGGTGGTGTTGTCCTTGTCGATGAACACCCGCTTGGCGTTTCCCAACACCTCCAGCCCCACATTGTCCAGCCTGGTTCCCAGATCCTCGCTGATCATCTGCCCGCCGGTCAGAATGGCGATGTCCTCCAGCATGGATTTCCGCCGATCGCCGAAGCCCGGCGCTTTGACGGCAGCCACCTTCAGCCCGCCCCGCAGTTTATTCACCACCAGAGTGGCCAGGGCCTCGCCCTCCACGTCTTCGGCGATGATCAACAGAGAGCGGCCGGACTGGGCCACCTTCTCCAAAACAGGCAACATCGGCTGTAGCACCGACAGCTTCTTCTCATGAATGAGAATCAGCGGATTTTCCAGCTCGCAGATCATTTTCTCTGGATTGGTGACGAAGTAGGGGGAACTGTAGCCGCGATCGAACTGCATGCCCTCCACCACCTCCAACTCGGTGTTGAGGGATTTTGCTTCCTCCACGGTGATCACCCCCTCTTTCCCAACCTTTTCGAAGGCCTGGGCCAGCATTTCTCCTACGGAGGAGTCGCCGTTGGCGGAAATGGTGCCGATTTGGGCGATCTCATTATTGGTGGAGATCTTTTTGGAGACGCTCTGGAGCATTTCCGTGACGGTTTCCACGCCGGCGTCGATGCCTCTCTTCAAATCTATGGGATTAACGCCGGAGGCGACCACCTTCAGGGTCTCCTTGACGATGGCCTGGGCCAGAACGGTGGCTGTGGTGGTGCCGTCGCCGGCCAGATCGTTGGCCTTGCTGGCCGCTTCCCGCACCATCTGGGCTCCCATGTTTTCGAATTTATCCGACAACTCGATTTCTTTGGCCACTGCGACGCCGTCTTTGGTGATTTTCGGAGAGCCAAAGCTCCTCTGGATCACCACATTACGCCCTTTTGGCCCAAGAGTGACCTTGACGGCGCTGGCCAATGTGTCGATGCCCTGCAGCATCCTGCTGCGTGCCTCGGTTGAAAATTTTACTTCTTTCGCTGCCATTTTCGCCTCCTTATTTGTTAACAATGCCCAAAATATCAGACTCTTTAAGAATGGTGTACTCCACGCCGTCGAGTTTCACCTCGTTGCCGCCCCACTTGGCGAACAAAACCAGATCTCCCGGTTTCACCTCCAGAGGATGGAGGGTGCCCTTGTCGTCTCGCACTCCGGCGCCGACGGCCAGCACCTCGCCTTCCATGGGTTTCTCCTTGGCTGTATCCGGAATTATAATGCCGCCCGGAGATTTTTCTTCTTGGTCGGTCCTTTTGATCAGGACCCTATCTTTTAGAGGTATGAAATTTATCTTAGCCATTTTTTACTCCAAATTTACCAAAAAAATACAAACACAAAACCTGCCCCCAAAGGGCCCGACGATGTTAGCAATTGGTTAACGGAAATTCAATCAAAAAAATCGATGGAGAAAAATTAAGATGAATGAACGGTGCGATTACGCTGGCTAAATTCTAGATGAGCAAACAAATTGAGGCTATAGCACGAATTGTATTGAGCCATAAATTAACGGCAGGTTGGCGTCCTTTGGGAGGCGGCGCCAACTCTCAATCCTTTTTGAGGAATTTCTTAACAGGAGCCCTGGATTGTGCAGTCTATCCAAAGGCTTTAGGGAAGCGTCCAATTGCCATGGCTAACGGGAACGCAATGGAAAATCTGCGGCGTTGGGGATCTGCGGCGCTGGGGATCTGCGGCGCTGGGAATAGACGGCGCTGGGGATCTGCGGCGCTGGGAATCTGCGGCGCCGCTCCCCTCATTGCGACGACCGCATCATCTGCTCCTCCGGAAGGAGTTTGACGGTGTCGTGATCACGTCTACTGCCGAAATCACTCCTCAGCTTTACCTACAGAAGTATTCTTCTTTGCTTTCAAGAATCTCATGCTGTTTCTCCGGAAGCATCTGCGCTGCTTTTCGAGGCATCCATTTGGGTTTCGAGAACATCTGCGCTGCTTTTCGAGGCATCCATTTGGGTTTCGGAAGCATCTGCGCTGCTTTCAACGTCAGCCTGGTCTTCTAGAAGCTCAGCCAAGTCATTTTTTAGCGTAAGGACGGCAGCTTCAAGCTTCTCAATGGCTGTTTTATCTGAGGTTGAGGCCTTCAGAGAGTTGATGACTGGTTCAATTTTTTTCTCGATCTTTGCCAAGAGTTGTGCAACTTCATGCTTGTGATCGCTCTTCAAATGCTCAATCTGCTTCTTCTGAAGCTCGCTGATGCTGGAATTGGTCTCTTGCTCCTGTTGCAGTTTGGAACATAGTTTCTTCAGGTTATCTAGCTCTTTCTTCTGACTGGAATAATGCTTCTTGTATTCCTTGAGTTCTTTTCCCTCCAGTTCCAGTTCCTTACGCATCTGTTCTGATGTTGATAGATTCGAGTGAGCCTTCTCATTTGCTTTCACTGCATTATCCCTTTGGTTTTGCAGCTCCTTTAGCCGTTTCTCCATCAGCTTTTCGTCCTTTTTGTACTCCTGAGCTTTTTTCTGCAGCTCCTCTTCATGGAGTTTTTTGACTTCTTCCTTCTCGAGTTCCTTAGCCGTCAACTGCTCAGCATGGAGTCTTTCCTTTTCCTCCAGAGCTTTCTTATGGGCTTCCACTTCTTCTAGGGCCTTTTGGCGCTCCTGCTTTACCCTTTCGGCTTCGGTCTTCGCGCTTTCATGCTGCTGCTTGGTATCATCAAGCTCGGCGCTCTTTTGATTCAAAATTTCTTTGTGGGCGTCAAGCTCCTTGTTAGCTTTTTCCAGTAGAGCGTTCTTCTCGAAGATGGAAATTTCATGCTCCTGAGCCTTTTTCAACAGCTCCTGGCGCAGTTTCTCATGCTCCTGAGCCTTTTCCAACAGCTTCTCTTCATGCTGTTTTTTGAGGTTCTCCTTCTCGAGTTCCTTAGCCGTCAGCTGTTCAGCATTGGCTTTTTCCTTTTCCTCCAGAGCTTTTTTATGATCTTGCACGGTCTGATTCATTGTCATTATTTTATGAGCATGCTTCCTCTTAATTTGTTCAATCTCTTTATTTTTCTCGAGTTCCTTAGCCGTCAACTGCTCAGCATGGGCTTTTTCCTTTTCCTCCAGAGCTTTCTTGTGATTTTCCAGCTCCTTTTGAGCATTTTCATGCTCCTGCTTTATCCTTTCGGCTTCGGTCTTCGCGCTTTCATGCTGCCGCTTGGTATCATCAAGTTCGGCGCTCTTTTGATTCAAAATTTCTTTGTGGGCGTCAAGCTCCTTGTTAGCTTTTTCCAGTAGAGCGTCCTTCTCGAAGATGGAAATTTCATGCTCCTGAGCCTTTTTCAACAGATCCTGGCGCAGTTTCTCATGCTCCTGAGCTTTTTTCTGCAGCTCCTGTTTCGTCTTTTTAAGCGCTGCTTCCTTAGCGGAGATATTGAGGTCGTACTCACTCTTCATGTCAGACAGGATTCTCTTGGAATTCTCATGCTCCCGTTTGACATCCTGCAACTCAGTCTCTTTCTTCAGCAGGGACAAGTTATGTTGCTCGGCTTTCTTCTGCATTTCCTCAAGGTCAATTTCCTTCTGTTCCAGAGCTTTTTTATGAACATCCAGCGCAGCCTTGTGGAGCACAACGGTTTTCTCCAGCTCTTTCGTCTTCTCGAGTCCAGTGTCGATGGATTGTTTCGCTCCTCCCAGATACTCTACGATTTCGGCGATCTCAGATTTTACCTCCTGAGACACTTCCTGCCTTTGAGGAACCTCTTGAACGATTTCTTGCTCGACATCTGAATTCTGCTGTTCGCAGAAACTCGCATCCGGCCACATCAGCGTCGCTAAAGCAACTGAAACACAAATCACATTTTTCATCATGGAACCAATCTCCATTTTTTTAACCACACCCACGGGCGAAAATCAGCGATTCGCCCTGTTCCTAATGAAGATTGTTTCACAATAAAGTTAAAATTATGTCAAGAATTCACAAAAATATGTATAAAAATTCGTTCCTTGAGGTCCATTATATTCCCAAGAGTTCCAGCAGCATAATCCCAAGGCCAAATGCGATGGAAAGCGCCAACAGCCACTTGTTGTCCAGCTCACGATAATGCAAATGATGGAATTTCGCCCTACGCAACAAATATATGGGCAGGAGAATCGCTATTATCGCCAATATGGCTCCGGCGAATTTGAAGACCCGAATGAAGGCGTTGGGGACCATGATCGCCACCAGATAGGCGGGGACGATGGTCACCAAAGCCGAGACAATTTTTCTTCCGGACGGGGACGGAATGGCCTTTTCCATCATGATGTTGAATGAGCCGGTCAATCCAATGCCCACGCCCAGGATCGACGTTAGAATGGCGAATATGGAGAGCCACCAGATCAACACCTGCAACTGCGGCAATTGGGATATCTTGCTGAGCTGATTGATGACCTCCCCAACGGCAACATTTCCGGAAGCCATCTGGTGATAGAAGGTTTCGTTGGAGCAGTAGAGAGCGCTCAAGACTCCGCAGGTCCACAACATGTAGATGATCGCCGGGATCAGACTGCCCCAGAGGAAAGATTTCTTCAGCATTTTCGCATCCTTTCCCAAATAATCCCTCAGAACGTGGAAAATCACCTGGAATCCAAAGGATGTGAATACGATGGACATGATGGAGGCGACATCTCCGCAGGATGGATTCAGCAGCAGGGGCATTCGGCTGCCGTCGACGGATATCATGGCGGCCACCAGAGGCACGGCGAACACCAGCATCAGCGACATGAACAGAATTCGGTTGACTTTGTCCACAAAATGCACCGACAGCTGCAGCAGCAGAAATGTCAGCAGCGCCAACAGCGTGCAAATCACCGTCTGCGAGCAGGATATGGAACAAATCTCCAACAACTTTCCGATGACGGAGGACTCGCCGTAGAGATAGACGGAGAGTAGGGCGTAGGACAGTAGTTTTACGCTGACGTTTCCTAAAATTTCCGCGTATTTTCCCGAATAAACCCGGCCCATGGCCCCCAGGGACAGGCCCTTGTCTGAATGGAGATTCAATTCTACGCTGATTAATGAGGTGTAGTAGGCTACCCACCAGATTACGATCATGATGAGAATACCGGGAAGAATTCCCAGCTTTGCCAGAGACATCGGCAAGGCGATGGTGCCGCTGCCGATGCAGGTTCCGGCTATGAGCATTATTGCTCCCATTTGTTTATGCATTTTCTTATCCTTTGTGTTGCGCATTAGCTCTCCGACAGAGAGACATTCGCCGAAAACATATCTAATTTATCTGAAAATGGTAAATATTTAACTGGCTAAAAGCCAATAAATCGAAAGAGCAGAGAGGAGAAGCCGCAGAAAGCAACGCTAGAATTTACCGACATTCCAAGGATTCCCCAACCAACGGACGCCGTGGTACACTTTTTAAGTGGTTATGTCAAGTAAAAAATGACGACACGGTGGCGGGAGGTTGTCACCTGGATACGGACGAGCGTTTTTTCATGCGTATAATTTCGCAAAACCACTTAAGATCTTCAAAAAGATAGGCTCTGCACGAATTCATTGTAAATTTCCGAAAAAGTAACCATTAGCTTACTAAAATAAATTCAACCATCAGGGATGCGCTGACATACGGCGGAGCGCAGCAGCGATTATGACAGTCATCTTGTAGGGGAGATTTTTTCCTTGAATGAATGTAAAAAAAATTTGATAACCACGGTGATTATCATTCTTATATCAGCGATATCTGGAAATTATATTCGAAATTTTATGTGTTCTCATTCCAATTCCGAACCTCACAAGCTGCATAAATCCTCTCTGGAGGTACCTCGGTTACGGCAGCTGCTAGACGGGCGACAGGAAAGTAATAATAAAGCTTGGTGTTATTCATTTAAGAGACAAAATGTTTCTTCGACTGAATTCTTTAATAAGATAAAACGTTCTTTGCTTTCGGAAGACGAAAAAATTCCTAAAAAATCCGGAGTATTCCGCATTGTTATGGTAAATAAAAGAAATTATATCGGAGAAATCCAGATGATTTTTAGATTAAGCAAAATATTCGATGGGTTTGGATGGGAATGGTGTATTTGTGATCAGTATAATTTTCAACATGTAGCTAAAATAAATCCGGATTTAGTTATCTCTTTGAGGCACGAAATAGCTCCTTATCCGAGATGTGTTAATTTATTGTTTATACACAGGGACTATAGATTTGAAAGAATGGTTTCGTATGAAAAAATATCCAATTACGATGGTTTTATGCAGGTTGTTCCGCAAATCAACGAGCTGGAATCGTATTTTTCGCAAAATCATAAAAGATTACATAAAATAACGTCGTTTTTATCCGTTGAAAAAACTGATTTTTGTGAATTACCTAAAACAAGAGTATTTTATTGTGGAGACAATTGGGACGCCAAACGGAAAATATACTACAACAAATTATACAAGTTATTGGATTCAACAAATTACTTTGACATTTATGGACCTTCTCGCAGGTGGAAAAAGAAAAAAATAAAAGCCTATAGAGGATATATTCCAGCGGGCGCCGATGGCGTTCATAAAGTAATGCAAAAAAGCGGAATTGCATTGGTGTTGCACAGCGATCATCACCTGGATAATAACATCACCACCTCTAGAATTTTCGAAGCTGCGGCGGCATCCTGTGTAATTATCTGCGATAGGCATCAGTTTGTCATGGAAAATTTTGGAGACAGCGTATTTTATCTTGACACGAGTCAGCCAGTTGAAAAAATATTTAAGCAGATCGACGCATACGTAAAATGGATACTGGCGAACCCTGATAAAGCCATGAAAATGGCTAAAAGATCATATGAAATTTTTATAAAAAACTTTACTTTGGAGAAAGAAGTGGAAAAAATTAAAAGCTTGTACGATTATATTTCCCATAACAAAAAGAAAAACGTGAGCGACCTGTATCGACAAAGTTGAAGGACGATCTCTTTTCGGCGCTTTCATTTTGTCGCCGACTGATTATTCATGCTAGAATGACAGATCTTTCAATAGGTGATTCATGTTGTTCTCGCGTTTTTTCGCCCCGACTTCCAAGGACACTCCCGCCGACGCCCAGATAGCTTCTCATCGGCTGATGCTGCGGGCCGGCATGATATCCCAGACCGCCTCTGGCATCTACTGTTGGCTTCCGTTGGCGGTGCGAGTTCTGGACAAAATCTCGAGAATCATCTGCGAGGAGCAGGATCGCATCGGCGCCCAGAGGGTTTATTTCACCACCATCCAGCCGGCGAATCTGTGGATCGAGAGTGGCCGCTACGATTCTTACGGGAAAGAGATGCTGCGCCTGAGGGATCGCAAGGACGGCGAGTTTCTGTATAGTCCCACCAACGAGGAGCAGGCCACGGACGTTTTTCGGCAATATGTGCAGAGTTACCGGGGGCTGCCGACGATGCTCTATCAGATTCACTGGAAATTTCGAGACGAAATCCGCCCGCGGTTCGGCGTCATGCGGGGGCGGGAGTTCCTGATGAAGGATGGATATTCGTTTGACCTGAATTTCGAAGGAGCCCAGAGGACCTATCGGGACGTTTTTCGCTCCTACGTCCGGACATTCCAGAGGATGGGGCTAACTCCAATCCCGGTGCAGGCGGATTCCGGCGCCATCGGCGGTAACATGAGCCACGAATTTCAGATACTCGCCGAGAGCGGCGAAAACACTCTCTACTACGACAGAAAACTGCTGACGGCCTCCGGCGATGAATTATCCACGATCTTCGCCGCCACGGACGAAAAATTCGATCCACAAGCGTCGCCGATTCCGGAAAAGGAGCTGATGGTCTCCAGAGGCGTCGAGGTTGGACATATTTTTTACTTCGGCGCGAAATATTCCAAATCCATGAACGCATTTGTGCTGAACGACAAGGGGGAGAAGGTATTTCCGGAGATGGGATCTTACGGCGTCGGCGTTTCCCGGCTGGTGGGGGCCATCATCGAGGCCTCCCACGACGAGCGCGGCATCATTTGGCCGGAGCCGGTGGCGCCGTTCGACGTCACGCTGCTGAATCTTCACGTTAAAAACGAAAGATGCTGCGAAATGGCCCGCAAAATTTACGATGCAATCTCATCCGAGAGAGATGTTCTCTACGACGACCGGGATATCACCGTGGGGGAAAAGCTGGCGGACGCAGATTTGATCGGCATTCCGTGGCAGATCATCGTTGGCCCCAAAAATCTGGAAAACGGAATGGTGGAATTGAAAAACCGCAGAACCGGAGAGGTCGTCAAGACCTCCCCGGAAGCGGCCATCGGCAGATTCGCCTAAGGGTTACTTCAGCAATCTCCGTTTGTCTTACTAATATTCCCAAGAAATGATGCTCTCCGGAAACGAATTCGTGCTAGGTTTGCGAAGCGGATAAATACTAATAATTTCGATATCTTTGTATTTCTTGGCAAAATCCAGTAGAGATTGCAACTCAGCATCCTGATGGTCATTTGAATCATATTTCGGAACAAAACTCGAGCTGCTACTAGACGACGGCGAAATAGCAGAAGGAGAAACAGATGTGTTCAGCATTACAGTGGGAGACAAAGAGCTTGCGCTGTGACTAGTCGAAGAAGTATTAACAGAATGATTACTCGACGGTGAGATGGAATAGGAAGGCAAAGAATTGCTTAATTTCACATTCGTAGGAAATACCTCATGGATACTTGCTTGCGGTGGCGGAGGAATATGTGAAGAAAAAGAATACATCCCACTGTCTGTGACAGCAGTTGGAAATGGCGGAGCAGCCGAAAGCGCAGAGAAGGAACTGGCGTTCGACTTGTCATGCTCTGTACAATAAACGCACACCGGCAAAAGAATCGCCGTCATTAGAATTTTTTTCATTTTCATTCTTCGTCTTTATTGCTTTTCTACTATAAAATTTTACTTCCAATAAAACTCGAGCCAGAGATTCTCACATCTGACGCAGTATGTCAATATAAAAAATATCTTAATTTTCTATTTCTTTGGCCTCGATGGAGTTTGAAGGCCTTAGCGTTCTATGTTTAACTATGTTCTGCGAGCCCGGTCACCACTCGTCTACCCGACCGCCATGGTGTATATTTATGGAAAATCCGCCGGCGATGGATTTTTTTCGAAATTTCCGCCGGAGCGGAATCAAATTATAAGGATCTTGGCGCCAATGATGTGGCTATATGGGCGGCACGCAGTGAAGTCTGCGCTGCTGAATGAAAAGCGAAAGGTTTTGCGGTTTGTGCTGCTGGAATCCTGCCGGGATTTTCTGGATGGAGGCTGGAAGCCGCCCATGAAACCGGAATTTACGGACAAAAATTTCTTTTCATCCGCCTTCGGGAAGGACGCCATCCACCAGGGCTGCGCCGTTCTGGTGAAAAAGTTGGAGGCGCCGCGGTTGGAGGAGTTGCTGGAGGACGAGTCCGACCAACGCCCATTTATGTTTCTGGATCGGGTTACGGATCCCCAGAATGTCGGCGGCATTCTGCGGGCGGCGGCGGTTTTTGGCGCCAGAGCGGTGGTGACTCCGGATCGCCACAGTCCTGAATTGACTCCGGTCGTCGCCAAAGCCGCTTCTGGAGCGGCGGAAGTTGTCCCGCTGATTCGGGTGGTGAATCTGGTCCAGTCCATCAACGATCTCAGGAGACGCAATTTCTGGTGCGTGGGACTGGACGAAAGGGCGGACAAGACAATTCAAGAAATATCCCTGAAAGGAAAATTTATATTCATAATTGGAGGCGAGGGGCGTGGCATGAGAAGACTAAGCCGCGAATCCTGCGATTTTCTCGCCCGGCTGCCGAGTTTCGGAAATTTTTCCACACTGAACGCAGCCCAGGCGGCCACCGTGACGCTGTACGAATTCCTGCGACAGAATCCGCGCGACGGCTGAAGACTCTGTCACAGACTTCGGGCGACACAGATCTTCACGTCTATGGATTCAGTAGCCTATTCCACCATCCTTTTTTCTTCTCTCCGACGTGTTTTTTCTTGATGATCTCAGAGGGCTCTCCCTCCTTCGATCTGGCGGTGGCGGATATCTTCAGCACCGTCGGGATTAATCTTTTTTCGCTCTCCGCTCCATCTTCCTTCGGGGGCCCGGAATCCGCCGCCTGCTTTTCGTTCCATCTTTTTTTCTGTTGGATTTTCATGTCGACGCCGTAGGCGGGCTCGTCTTTTTTGGGTGACGTCATCGTCGCTTGATTTGATTCGGCCATTTTCGGCCTCCTTCTCAGATTCCCGCCATTTTGCAGCTCCACCAGCGAATCATCTACGACGGCATCCTGTGACTCTTCTCTCAAATTTCCTCTATTTTCCCCGCGCCGACGGCGACGGCGACCCCTTTTGGAAACCGGCGCCTCCGTTTCGCTAATTTTCCCCGGGGCATCGTCGGCGGCGACCATTTCCGACGCGACTTCCATCGGCGCTGCGGACGATTTTCTGGAATTCGACGCTCTCTCCTTCTCTTCGGCATCCTCATCCGACTCCGGAAGTCGCTTGGTCAGCTGCTCTATTTTGAAGTCGGTGTTGGCCACGTAGGGATCAATGTGGAATATTATTTTCAAATTGCGGCGCTTTTCGATGTCCGAGATGAAGGAACGCTTGTTATTCATGATATAGAGAGCGACGGTGGTGGACAGCGTCACCTTTATCTCCTCATAATTGAAGGCCAAGCAGGCTTCTTCTATTTTGCGCAGCACCTGGATGGCCATGGACTCCCCGGACCACATATAGCCGATGCCGTTGCAGTGGGGGCAGGGGATCATGTTGACGTCCACGATGCTAGATCGCAGCCGCTGTCGGGACATTTCCAGAAGACCGAAATTGCTTATGGATCCCACTTGAATTTTTGCCTTGTCGCTCCGCAGCGTCTCCCGCAGGCTTTTTTCCACCTGCTGATTGTCCTGCCGGTCATCCATGTCTATGAAATCGACGACAATCAACCCGGCCAGATCCCGAAGACGGCACTGTCTGGCCACCTCGACGCTGGCCTCCAGGTTGGTTTTCAGGGCTGTGCCGGCCACATTGCGCTCGCGGATGGATCTACCGGAGTTAACGTCAATGGATATTAACGCTTCAGTGGTGTTGATCACCAGATAGCCGCCGGAGGGAAGATCCACTCGTGTGGAGTATATTTGATTTATCTGATCATTTACGCCGAACTTATTGAACAGTGAAGACGTGGGGTCATTGTAGAGTTTCACGTTCTTGGCCTGGCGTGGCATTAGTTTCTTCACGAAATCCCTGGCGATTTTGTGGCCGCTCTCACCCTCCACGTAGATGGACTCGATGTCCGGTGAGTACAGATCCCGGATCGCCCGTTTGATTATGCTGGCCTCCTCATAAATTAGGGCTGGAGCTTCGGATTTTAGGGTATTTTCCCGAATTTCATCCCAGAGTTTCATGAGATAGTCGAAATCCTTCTTAATTTCGGCCTTCGTGTGACCGATACCGGCTGTGCGGATGACGGCGCTTCCATTCTCAACCTTCAACTCAGCGACTATTTTCTTCAATTTTTGACGATCTTTTGGGTTGGATACCTTGCGGGACACGCCACCTCCTTTGGCGGTGTTTGGCATCAGAACGCAGTAGCGACCGGCCAACGAGATATAGGTGGTCAAGGCGGCTCCTTTGTTGCCACGCTCCTCCTTCATCACCTGCACCAGCATGATCTGCCTTTTTTTGATGACCTCCTGTATCTTGTAGTGGCGATAGAACTGGTGTCGCAGTCGGGAGATCTCCCGTGGATCAACCTCCTCCTCGGATTCTCCATTTTCCGCCATCCGAGCGGCCATGGCGTTATGAAGATGCTCCTCAAGCTTCTGGCGATCCCCCACGGGAATCTGGAAATAGCTGTGATGTATCTCGCTGAACCCCAAGAAACCGTGCCGATCGCCACCGTAGTCCACGAAGGCCGCCTGCAGCGAGGGCTCTACCCTCACCACCTTCGCCAGATATATGTTTCCCCGAATCTGGGCCTTGGACGGCGTTTCAAAATCAAACCTATCTAGCTTGCCGTCATCGACGACAGCCACCCTGATCTCTTCCGCATGAGCGGAATCTATTAGCATATTTTTCGACATTCTCTACTCCGTAAAAAATTTTCATCACGGGCGCAGGAAAGTGTCGCATGAACTTCTTCTTTCGATCAAGACGTCGAAACGACGTTAACGGGAGTGCAATCAATAAAACAACCCCCGCAGCCAATTTCTCCAGTATTTCATGAACCACACTTCAAACACGCCCGACCAAACAACGCACAACCCGGCGATGCAGGCGCAGGAAACCTTAAAAGTCTAACATAATCCTACGGAGGAGTAGTATAATGCACTACATGTTGCATGTAAATGTTGTTATGGTCCGCAGAGGTAGTTGAATTAATGATGCTCAACTGGGGAATACGGTCGTTTTGCTGCCTGCTGTGTCTATGCCTGTGTGGCGTCGGCAACGTCCTGGATAAGACGTCTCCGGTGCAGCCAGTCAAGAGGATTTATCTAAAAAAAGAGCAGGAGAATTTTTTGCTGTGCATAGATTTCAGCAAAGATGTGCGAACGACGCCGCGGATTCACAGGCTGTCGAATGGCGTCAAGATATTCCTCTCCTTCGACGAGCCCGTCGTTCTACCGCCGTCCAAAACCATAGGCCACCACCTCATCCGCGGGTGTTTTTTTGAGAAATTCAGTCCGGAATCGCTGATATTCGTCGCCTCCTTCAAGAAGGACGTCATCTTCACCGGAAAGGAGTTTTCCCAGCATTCGATAAAAATCGGATTTAGGATCAGCAAAAAACGCCTGATTGCCATAGACGCAGGCCACGGCGGGGAGGATTCCGGAATGGAGAGCCTCACCGGAGACCATGAAAAAAACATCACTCTGGTCACCGCCGTTGAGCTGCGGAATCTGCTAATGAAGAACGGAAAATACAACGTGGTTCTGGTTCGGGACAGCGATGTCACCATGCCCACACGGAGGAGGATCATCAGGGTAAACTCCCTGAGGCCCAAGGCGCTGATTTCCATACATACCAACTGCAGCAGCAGCGGCAGAAACGTCCGGGGAATCTCGGTCTATGCCCTTCCGCCCAAGGAAACCGACGAAAACGGCCGAAAGCAGAATAATCACACAGTCGAGAAATCCAAGAGACTGGCTCGAGCCATCGTTGGCTATGTGCCCAAGATCTGCAGAAAGAGCAAACCACGCATGAACAGCGAACTACTCATTCTGAAAAGCAAAGTCCCGGCTGTGCTCATGGAATTGGGCTGTGCCTCCGATCCCGCCGACAACGAATTGCTGCATTCGAAATCATTCCGTGAGAGAGTCTGCCGCGCCATTATGTATGCTCTGGACGGATTTTTTAAGAAGGAAAGTCATGAAACTGATATTTAGATGGATATGCTATCTTTTTTGCATGGCAATGGCCGCCGTCGGAGTCGGCGCTGCGTCTCTGCTTCTGGTGTTGTACTTTCTGTCCGCCGAGCTACCGGACCACAATTCCGTGAAAAAGTACTCCCCAGACGTGGCCAGTCGCGTCTTCCTCCAGGACGGTAGTAAGCTGTGCGAATACGCCAGCGAACGTCGATATTTCATTCCCGTCGACCGGATTCCGCAGAAATTGATAGCCGCCTTCGTCGCCGCCGAGGATAAACACTTTTTCGAGCACGCCGGCGTGGATTTCTTGGGGATCCTGCGGTCGCTGGTCAGAAATCTCGAGAACATCGGCACCGGCAAGCGTCCCCAGGGGGCCTCCACAATCACCCAGCAGGTGGCGCGGCTGTTTCTCATAAAGAACAGCAAGATTTCCTATATTCGAAAGATCAAAGAGGCGATTTTATCCTTCAGGATAGAGTCCGTTCTCAGCAAGGCGCAGATTCTGGAGCTCTATCTGAACCATATTTATCTGGGGCTTGGGGCCTACGGCGTGGCGGCGGCGGCGAATGTGTATTTCGATAAGACGGTGGACGAGCTGACCATCTCCGAGTGCTCCTACCTGGCTTCCCTGGCCAAGGGGGCCAACAACTATCATCCCATCAAGCATAGGGAAAAGGCCATTTCCAGAAGAAATTGGGCCATCCAGCGACAACTGGATGACGGTTACATAACTCCGCGGGAGGCTCAGGAGGCCATGAGTGAAAATCTGAACATCGTGCGGCAGCCGCCACGGGAAACGGCCGAGTATTTTGCAGAAGAGATCCGCAAATATCTGATTGAAAAATTTTCCTTCGAGAGTCTCAACAAGGAGGGGCTTATAGTTAGAGGGACTTTGGACGCAAGACTTCAAAAATGCGCCCGTGACGCCCTCAAAAGAGGCCTGGAGAAAACGGACCGAGGTTTCGGCTGGCGCGGCCCTATTGGGCGAGTGGACGTTGGGAAAAACCCTACCGTTATCGCCGATGAGCTGCGTAAAATCGACTCTCCGGCCGGTTGCGAAGACTTCACCAGGGCCGTCGTTCTCTCCGTGGGGCGTCGCGGCGTTGCGACTCTGCTGACGGATGGCGGCGAGCGGGGTAATCTCGCCGAAGGTGACAAAAAATGGGCCGGAAAAATATCCGCCGGAGATGTGATCCTGGTGAAAAAATCCGAAAATTCGAAGGGAATTTTTTCCCTCAAGCAATTTCCACGAGTGCAGGGAGCGATTGTGGTGGTGGAGGTGGACACCGGTAGGATTCTGGCCATGCAGGGGGGATATTCCTTCAGACACAGCGAATTCAATCGCACCACACAGGCGATGCGTCAGATTGGCTCCGCTTTCAAGCCCTTCGTCTATCTTGCCGGTCTCGAGAACGGCTTCGCCCCCAACTCCATCATCGACGCCAGTCCCATCGAAATCGATCTCGGAGAAAAACTAGGCGTCTGGAAGCCGAAAAACTACATGGGAAAAATCCTAGACAACGTCGTCTTCCGTCGCGCCCTCGAAAGATCCATAAACACCGCCACCGGTAGAATCGCTCAGGAGGTGGGCCTGGATAAAATCGCAAAAATCGCTCGGCAATTCGGGGTCTTTGAGAATATGCCGCAGCTGATTTCCTACGCTCTGGGCGCCGGCGAGACGACGTTGCTGAAGCTGACGACGGCCTACGCCATGCTGGCCAATGGCGGCCGGCGCATCTCCCCAACCATGGTGGATTACGTCCAGGATAAATTGGGCAACGTCATATTCAAAAGCGATCAACGGGAGGCCGTCGACGCAGCGGATTTTACCGCCGAGAGCCCACCGAAGCTTAACGACGTGCGCCCGCAGATTCTGGACGAACAAAGCATTTATCAGATAGTGTCTCTGCTGGAGGGAGTCATGCTGCGGGGATCAGGGTCGTCCGCCGCCTTTCTGAAATTCCCCATCGCCGGGAAAACCGGCACCAGCAACGACAGTCGAGACGTTTGGTTCATCGGATGTACGCCGGATATTGCAGTCGGCGTATTCGTGGGTTTCGACGACCATTCCAAATCATTGGGTAAGAACGCCAGCGGCTCCAGCGTGGCGCTGCCAATTTTTATAGATTTCATGCTTCAGGCGAAGGAATATCTCTCCCCGAAGCCGTTCAGAGTGCCCAAGGGCATTAATCTAAGAAAAATTGACGCAGAAACCGGAGAATCGCCGTCAAAGAACAGCAAAAGTATCATTTTGGAGGCATTTAAAGAGGATGACGATTCGCCGGAAATCATCAGAATTCCCAAGAAAAAAAGCAGCATCCTGGAATTGTTCGAAGAAAAGAAGGACGAACCGACGGCACCGGCGGCGATACAGCCGATTTTAGGGGTTTATTGAAGTAGATTCAAAGCTAGATGAAAAACAATGCGGCGATCATGGCGACGATTACCAAGCCAATGGCGACCTTCGTCATCAGAATCTTTGTCGGCATTCTGTTGTCGTTCACGTGGGTGATCTCTATGTTAGAATATGACACGACGTCCTCTATCGAAAAGTACTTGGCCTCTTCGGCGGCGTTCCCTTCTGTATTCATAGCAAAAAACCTTTACAAAATCGTTAAAAATTCCGAAGATCGCAAACGCTTCGCCCAGCGACCGACTTCGAACAGTTTTTCATCAATCCATCAGCCTTTTTCGTCCACTTGCTTTTTCCATGGGCCAGTTTCATGACGTCATACGTATTTTTCGCCTCTTCCATCAGCCCGATGAAAAGGCAGCATTCGATGATTCGGTAATAGGCCTCGGAGACGTGCTCGGTGTTTGGTAATTTATTCACCACAAAGTTATAGCGACCGATGGCGGACAGGGCGTTTTTGTCCCTCTGGTAGAATCTCCCGATGGCCATCTCATGAGCCGCTAGTAGATTGTCCAAAATCATCACCCTCTTCACGCAATCAGCCCGATATATGGACTCCGGGAACTTGTTCAGCAGCTCCGTGAAGGCCTCCTTGGCGTCCAAAGCCAGCTGCGAATCCCGACCGACGGAGGCGACCCGCATGTAGATGCAGATGGCCTTCAGATACATGGCGTACGGCACCAGCGGATGGGAGGGATGGTACCGGAGAAATACGTCGATTTCCCTTATGGCGTCAGGATAGCTGGAGGCGAGAAAGTGGCAATAGGCGGTTAGCACTTGGGCTTCGGAGGCTTTGGAGGAATACGGAAAAAGCGAATCCACATCGTTGAATTCCGAGGCAGCATCGGTGTATTCACCGGCCTTCAGCAGCGCATGAGCCTTTTTGTATATGCCATCGACGCTTCGATTCTTCAGAGGTTCCTTCTCGGCGGCGCAGCCCACGAGCAAAAATGACAGAAACAGACCGAAATAACGACGACAAAACATCACACACCTACCTAATCCCGGTGGAACCGTACCCACCGCTTGATCTTGACGTTTCTTCCAGAGAATCCGCCTCTTCCCAGCCGACGGACTCATATTTACTTATCAGCAGCTGGGCGATTCTCATGCCGCGTTCTATCATAAAATCATCGCCGAAGTTTACCAGCAAAACCTTCAATTCGCCTCTATAGTCGCTGTCCACTGTGCCAGGAGAGTTCAACACTGTGATCCCGTTCTTGTGGGCCAGGCCGGACCTGGAGCGAATATCGGCACAATAGCCGACCGGAAGTGCGATGGCAATGCCCGCTGGCACCAACGCCCGCTCATGTCGATGGAGCAGCAAGCTCCCGCCGATCGCCGCCCGCAGATCCATGGCGGCGCTGCCGGCGGTGGCGTAGGAGGGCAGATCCAAACCAACGCCATTCTCCAAAATTTTTACAGGAATCAGCAGCGTCATGGGTCCCTCTATTCTCCGTATTTTTCCTGAAGCTCTTTAAGGAACTTATCCATACCCACCTGACCTATCCGGCCGCAAATGTCTCTGTTCTGCGTTTTCCTCATGCCGATGTTTTGAATATTGACGTCCGTAATCATCCATTTCCCGTTAATGCTTTTCAGATGCCAAACGACATTGACCTCCTCCTTTCCGGGAATGGCGATCACGGAATAGACCATAACCCGCTGGCCGTTTTTCTTGGAATTGGAGATGGTGACGTTGGCATTTTTGTACTCCGAAAACTTCGAAGAGTAGACATGCACCAGCATATTACGGAAGTGTTTCAAGAAATCCGACCGTCGCGTTCCGCCGAGATCCTTATTGTGTCGACCAAGCACAAACGTACCGATCTCTTCGACGGCAAAGTACTCGTCCAGCAATTCCTTGAACTTGGCGCGCACCTTTTCCGACGTAACATTTGGGATAGCGATAGCGTCGAGGGCGGAGTGAACCAAATCATCGACCCGCTTCTCCGTCAACTGACACTCCGGATCAGAGTTTTTTTTCTGGAAGGTCGCTTTGGTCCCAGAATCTGCGGCAAAAATCGCCGAACCAACTCCACTAAACACCGCGAACAACAGGATAAAAGTACCGCAACAACGCATCTTAGGCATCCTCATCTTTTTTCTGCTTTTTGGACTTTCCTATGGCAACTCCCAATATGTCGCCGAGACTGGCGCCGCTGTCCGGCGACCCAAACTCCGCCATGGCCTGCTTTTCCTCTTCGATTTCCAGAGCTTTTATGGACAACTCTGCGTTCTTTTTGGATTTATCGATGGCAATGACCTTGGCGTCCACTTTCTCGCCGACGGCGAATCTGTCCATCCGTCGATCCTGGCGGTCCTTTGCCAGGTCGATTTTCTTGATGAACCCGGACCGTCCGTCGCCGAAGTTCACGTCGAGGCCGCCATCTCGAATGGCCGACACCACGCAGGTGACTACGGAACCTTTTTTGACGTCCACGGCGTCGGGAGCGGCGACGCTTCGAGCGTCCGGCGTCATTTGCTTAACTCCGAGGGAAATCCGACTTTTTTCCTGATCCACCTCCAGGACTTTCACCTTTATGGCGCCTCCAACCTTATACTTGGCCAGTTCTTCCTCCTTCGAGCCTTCCCAGCACAGGTCATTGATGTGAACCATGCCGTCGATGTCCTCAGTGATTCGGACGAACATCCCGAAGTCGGTGACATTTGTGATTGTGCTCTCGAAGACCAAGCCCACGGTGTAATCCCGAACGATCTGCTCCCAAGGATTTCCCTGGAGTTGTTTTATGCCGAGGCCGATGCGCCGCTTGGCCATGTCCACGTCCAACACCACCACCTCGATCTTCTCTCCAACTGTGGCGCTTTTGGATGGATTTATATTCTTGCGCCAGCTGATTTCCGAGACATACACCAGTCCCTCCACGCCCTCCTTCAGCTCCACAAACAGTCCGTAGTCGGTGACGTTGGTGACACGGCCATGCACCCGGGTGCCAACTTTAAATTCCACGTCGACGTTGTTCCATGGATCGTCGGTTAACTGTTTGAGGCCCAGTGAAATCCGCCGGGTTTCCCGGTTAAATTTGATGACCTTGACTTTAATCTCCTGGCCTGGAGTCAGCACCTCCGATGGATGATTCACCCTTTTCCAGGAGATATCTGTATTGTGCAACAGCCCGTCTACCCCTCCGATGTCCACGAAGGCTCCGTAGTTGGTGACGTTTTTGACGACTCCGTCGATGGTCTGCCCCTCCGCCAGATTGGCGATGCTCTTGGCCTTCTCTTCGGCGTTCATACCCTCAAGAATTCCGCGCCGTGAGACCACGATGTTTTCCCGCACCTTGTCCACTTTCAGAATCAAAAACGGCTGGGCGATGCCAAAAAGCGCTCCAACATCCTTGACCGGTCGCACATCCACCTGACTGCCAGGCAGAAACGCGGTGACTCCATTGAGATCCACCACGAAACCACCCTTGATGCGGTTGAAGATGGTGCCGGTGACGCTGATTCCCTCCCGGAAAGCCTTCTCCAGGTCCACCCAGGCGGCGTCCCGAATGGCCTTCTCGCGGCTCAGCATGATCTCGCCATTTTTATTCTCATAGCGGTCGATGAAAACGTCGATTTTGTCTCCGACATTCAGCTCCGCACGTCGCCCTCCGCCGGCGAACTCCTCCAGAGGGATGCGACCCTCCGACTTAAGGCCGACGTCCACCACCACGAAATTATTATCCACATCTATTACTGTGCCCTTCACCACCTTGCCAGCCCAAGAATTGGTTTTGCAGGTCTGCTCAAACAACTGCGCAAAACCGCCATCCTGAGGAACATTCAATCCATCCGACATCAAAACTCCTTTTTTTGATCTGCTATTGTAAACTGGGACCGAAAAAACATCTACCGCTGATATTTTTTGAAAAAACTACCCCTGCCTCGCCTTAAAACGAGGATTGGTCTTATTTATTATGTAAACCCTGCCCTTGCGCCGCACAAGGCGACAATCCTTGTGTCTGGATCTCACGGTTTTTAGAGAATTCACAACCTTCATAAAAAAATCTCCCTTTCGCCCAGCATCTTTAAAACTTTTCTACGGAAAAGTCAATAGAAAAACTCGGGGGAATCCACAATTTCTACGACGATGTGTCGGATTTCCTGGCCTTGGTGGAGGATTCCAGCGAGCGGATGTATTTTTGGATCTTCAGGAAGGCGTTTTTTTCGATTTGGCGAACCCGTTCGGACGACAGACTCATCGACTCCGCTATCTCCCGCAGGCTCTTGATGGGGCTGTGAAGTCGATATTGGCAGACGATGGTATATTCCCTCGGAGACAGGGTGTTTAGAGCTTCATGCAGAGCTTTTTTCCGATATTCATACTCCTGTTTTTCGAGGACCTCAGCTTCGGGCGAGGCCTTCTGATCGGCCAACAAATCCTGCCAACTGTTGGTATCATCCTCCCCCACAGGAAAATTAGCAGAAAAATCCTTGCAGTTTAACCTGGTTTCCAAGACCAACACATCCTTACGGCTCACATTCATTTTGTCGGCGATGATTTGGGCTTTCTCCTCTGATAAATTCTCGAACCCCAGGATATTTTTGATTTTCCTGAGTCCGAAAAAGAGCTTCCGGTTGTTTTTACTTGCTCCCAGTTTGACGATGGACCAGGAGTTGTACACGAAATCGCGGATTTTTGCCTTTATCCACCAAGCGGCGTAGGTGGAGAACCGGTAGCCGACGCTGGGATCGAAGTGCTGCAGTGCGCACATGACGCCAATGTTCCCCTCGGCCACGAGATCCGCTCTGGAAAGGCCGTAGCCGGAGTACCCCTTGGCGATTTTCAGCACCAACCGCAGGTGGCTGGTGACTATCTTCTCCAGAGCCCGAGCGTCGCCCTTTTCCTTCCACTTGGTCGCCAGCTCGAACTCCTCGTCTTCTTGAAGCATCGGAAACTTTTTGATCTTGGAGACGTAGGAACTCAGAGAGTCCTCATCCATCGAGCGACCGCTAAAAAATCCAACCACAACGACACCACAAAAAACACAGCTTCCAGAAGATGTCATGACCGGCCGAAAGAATCAAGCGGAAGAAGAGACCGTAGACTCTCCGACTGCTCGGCGGCTATTCCCAATAGTTCGGCGTTCGCAGTCGCTCATTCGAGCATCGGCGTGTCGGAGCAGCGGCAAGCGCTACGGCAGGTGCAGCGACTTTTCTTCTTCTTCCTCATTTGTAGATCTATTTTCTGGAGCGTTATGTCAAAGCTGACGTTGGGGTCGTCGCTGCCGTCGCTGGCGTGGTAGGCCTCGCCGGAGACAGTCCTGGTGGCGACGTCGCAGTGGAACAGATATCCGTCCCTCTTCATTACCACATTCGCCTCGATGAATTCCGTTCCGAATTTGCTGCCTAGCTTCTCGCAGGCTTCCCGCGCGCGCTCCGTCAGAGCCTCGCCAATTTCCATATGACGACCGGAGAAAGAAAACTTCATGCTCACCTCACCACAACTGCTCCGTCAGTATAGCGAAAATGCCATTTGAAAGCAGCGATCTGTTCGCCGCAAACAAAAAAATATACCGCCGGGCGACTGTCCCATTTTACCTAGTAAGCCGACGCAGATCTTTGGAGTCCACATCGACTGACATTCTGCGGCCCGTTTCATCTATTTTCTCCGAAAGTTTTTCCATCACCAGGTCGGAGAGCTTCCCCAGGAGGAGATCCTTCTGGCGCGCCAGCTCAGTCTCCAGCCGCGACTTCAGCTGGGATTCATATTTTTCCTGCAACAGTCGGAGTTGCCGCTGATGCTCCGCCTCCAGCCGCTCGATCTTGCTAATCGAGGCCCGCCGCGCCTCCTCCAACGCGCTTTCCATCTCCCGTTTGTGGGAGTGGGCCTCTTTGAGGGCCGACGTCGCCTCCTCCCTCAATAATTCCGCTTCATGGATCTCGTTTTCCACGGATTCGATATGTTTGTCCAGCGCCTTCGTGATATTCGGATAGATTTTCCTCATAAAAATCCAGGAAAATCCGAGAAAAGATATGACCACAGACAATTCTGGGCTGAAATTCATGATTTTTCTCCGGTCGATGGGTAAATTTTGTTCAGAGCCGAGCTAACGACGAGGTCAATCTCGGCGGCCATCACCCCGAAGGTCTCGGCGGAGGATTTCGATAATTCCAGCTGTTCTTTGTGGTATTTATCCGCTGCCAGAGCGGCGGCGCGTTCCCTTTCCCGGGCCGTTTGCTCCGCCATGTCCGCCATCAACTTCGCCTCGACGGCGGCCGCCTCCGCCTGAACATGATCCAGCGCAGCCGAAGAATCGCTCCGAAGAGACTCGGCCTCCGCTTTTAATTTCTCGGCTCTCCCCCGGATATCGCCCACAAAGGTTGACCTCTGTTCCATAATATCTCGAATTTTCGGAGCCACCACGACGTCGATGAAAAGGTAGGTGACGGAGAACCCCAGCAGGATCCAGAAAATCTGCGAAGGGAATGTGGCTACATCCAGCTGTGGCAAGGATCACCGTCTAGTTTTTGAACAGAATCAACAGCGCCACCAGAAGAGCAAAAAGGGCGATGGACTCCGTCAAAGCAAAACCAAGAATGCCGGCGAATCTAATTTTATCCTCCGCCTCTGGGTTTCGGGCCACCGAACTCATCCAGGTGGAGAACAAATTCCCCATGCTAAGGCCAACGCCAAACAACGCAAAGACGGCGGCGGCGGCGCCGATCATACGAGCAGCTTCAGTGGACATAATCTCTTCCCCCGTAACAAAAATCAGTGCAAATGTACAGCATCATTCAGATATACACAAGTCAAAATCGTGAAGACATATGCCTGCAGTAGAGCGATCACGATCTCAAATCCCGTGAGAATGACGTTCACGGCGATCGGGGCGACGCCCCCAAGACCCAGCATCACCGAGAAACCGGCGAACACCTTCATCATGGTATGTCCGGCCATCATGTTGGCGAAAAGTCGCACCGCCAGACTGACGGGCCGGGAGAGATAGGAGATCATTTCCACCGGCGCCACCAGAGGTAATAGGAATTTTGGCAGCCCCTTGGGGGCAAATAGGGAGAAAAATCGGCGTCCATGGAGAACGATTCCCAACACCGTCACGAACAGAAACACCGCCATGGCCAGGGTGAAGGTCACGATGATGTGGCTGGTGAAGGTGAACATATAGGGGATCATCCCCAGCAAATTTCCGAACAAAACGAAGATAAAAACGGAGAAAACAAAGGGAAAATACCGCATGCCACTGTCGCCAACATTGGAGCGCACCAGTTGCGCCACCAGGTCGTGCAGCATCTCCACCAACGCCTGCCACCGGTCCGGCACCAACTTTTTGTCCTTGAGCCCCAGAAGGAGAAAGACTCCAATAGCAACGACTGCCGCCAGGACTGAGAGAGCGGAATTGGTGAAGGACAGATCAACTCCTCCAACGTTGATCCTCCAGATGGGCGATATGACAAATTGATGCAGCGGATCTGACATTGGTTCCTACGGCGACTTATCAACGCCGTCATGCTAAACCAACGCCCCACCGAAATCAATGAGGATGCGATGCAGTCAACGGCGCCCAAAACGCCTCGGCGGTATCTTATGGTTGAGAGTTGGCGTCGCCCCGATCTCATCGGGCTCCGCCACCGGGAGCTCGGCGGAGCGATCTAAAAGCTCCATTGACTATCAATCTAGATTGCTCCGTCGTTTTGTTTAGTGTGATAACAAAAACCTGAGTTAACAGCAGCGCATAGAGGGCGGCAGCGTTTCTCACACAGCTTCAATCTTTGCCAAGGTTTCCTTAGAAAAAGGAATTTCGTATATTCTAATAAGCTGCCCTCTCAGAATGACACGCGCGCGGTCTCCATCAATTTCAGCACATTGAATGATTATATCAATTAAATTGCGGCTGCTGCTGTTGTGAGTTGTTTCCAGAATACCAGCGACCCTCTTTGGATCAAGGTCATTCTCCAAGAAAAGTCTATCTATCGTAGATAAAAGTATCCTTTCCAAAGTACGTCTAACGTAAAATCCTTCCGAAAAAACTCCTGCAATAAGGGATGGCTCAAACCACATACTAAGTGGGAGACAATACAGGTTCTTTTTAATAAGATAGACATAAAATGGGTCTTCTCTATTATCTTGTTTCCTAAGAAGAGCAA
>JAITAU010000067.1 GCA_031283965.1 Holosporaceae bacterium
GGAACAACTCCGGCGGAAAGCAACTTATGTGAGAATATTCTAGGGCATGCATACGTAGAAGGTAGTGCGGCAATCAGTCGTGATGATTTTTACAAAATATTTAAATATTTAAGAGGTAATGGTGTTGTATATGATCGGTCCGAGTGGTGAATACGGTCGAGCAGATGGCGGAAATGGGTCGTTGGACGACAGTCTCCCGCGCATTATATTCACCTAACCACGTTAACTCCAGGGGCGTTTCTTGGATTCGTTCGAGATTCGCCTTTGGGACGGCAGATAAATCAGCTGGGCGAAGTCGTTTTTTTCGTTCAGGCGGATCGCCAGCGCCACGTCCGGCGGCTTTTCGTAATTTTCCTTGTCGGCGACGATTACTTTGCAATTTTTTACCCTAGCCAGGCGCGTCCCCTCTGCTATCTCTGAAATGCAGTCGCAGTCTTTGGCGTCAAACCGGCGGCGGTCGCCGAATCCCACCGACTTGGCCCAGGCGGTGGCCGTGGATCTGCAATGACCCAGGTGGTTGAAGTAAACGCCGTCCTTCGTCCGGATGCCCACCGCCTTGGCGTCCCGGGAAACGAAGACGTCCGGCAGCGGCTGGAGGAAATAGAGGATCACTCCGACGAACAACCCCAGAAATCCATAGAGTCTGATTCTGTGGCGCACCAGCACGATCAACAGTCCGGAAAAAACGACGATGGCCATTACATAAGGCGCCGGAGTATGCATTACGAAGCAGGATCCCGGCAGCTTCGAAGCCTGCTGCGAAATTTTCATCAGCAGCTGGACCCCCTGCCCCATCAGGAAGACGAACGGATATTCGCCGCCGAATGCCATGGAGAACAGCACCGCCACCGCCAGCGGCATGATGAAGAAGGTCATCAGCGGGATGGACAGGAGATTGGCCGGAATGCTGTTCAGGGTCAGTTGGTTGAAGGCGTTGATGGAGAATATCGACGTGGGCGCCGTAGCCACAACGGTGGTGGCAGTCATCGCCAGCAGCGTCCTGAAAAATCCGCGGAAATTCGGCGAACACTCGTAGAAGGCAACTATGGCCATGACCGCCCCAAAGGACATCTGGAAGCTCGGGAACATGATGACTTCCGGCGTGCATAGCAGAATGAAGGTGGCGGCGATGGCCACGGAGCGCATG
This sequence comes from Holosporaceae bacterium, assembly GCA_031283965.1. Classification (GTDB taxonomy): domain Bacteria; phylum Pseudomonadota; class Alphaproteobacteria; order UBA3830; family UBA3830; genus JAIRZM01. The sequence goes on from JAITAU010000067.1 coordinate 1,148, forward strand.
GTCAGGGCCGTTCGCCCCAGCAGAATGGCCGCCATGATCAGCGAATGCATGATGAAGGCCCGCAGCGACGGCACGGAACTTCCGGAGACGTGCAGATAGAACAGCACCGCCAGCCAGGAAACCACCGCCGCCATCTTCTTGACGTCCCGAAACATGGAGACGCCGGGAATACAGCAGAGCAGCAGCCGGAAAAGCCAGAAGATGAAGAATCCGATGATGCCGATGTGGAGACCGGAGATGGCCAGGATGTGGGCGGCGCCGGAGTTGGCGAAATAGGCCCTCACATCCTTCGAAATGCCGGTCTTGTTGCCGGTTATCAGAGCCTCGGAGACGCCGGCCACGTCCCGCGGCAAATAATTCTCGATCTTTTTGTTGATTCTATGGCGCAGTCGCTCGATCCAGAGTGCGAACGAACTGCGGAGGCCGTCCTCCTCCAGTATCTTCGGCTCTTTGATTATGAAACCTCTGGCGCTGATCCCCTTGAAATACGCCTGTTTTTTGAAATCATATGCTCCGGGAAAGGCCAGAGGATCCATGGGGGATAAAATCGCCCGAAACAGCACCCTGGCGCCGGGGAGGTAATCCTTTTCCGACGCCAGGGCTTTTTTCCCGCGCCAGGTGAGATATAGTTTGTTAAACTTCCAGTGGCGCAGCGATTTCGGGAGGATTTTCACCCCCTCCGTCACAAACGCAACGCCCTTTTCGCTTTTTTCGCAGGAGGCCACGGTGGCGATCAGCGAAATGGGCTCGTTGATTTTCTCCGAAAGCATGAAAGTGTCGACGGTTTTCGTCCTGATCTGCGCCGCCAGAAACCCCAGCGCCACCGTCAGGAGAGACCAGAAAATCCATCTGTATTTTCTCACGAAAATGCTTACGGCGATCGTCAGCAGGAGTAGACAGACGCCGAGATAAATGCTCGGCTCATCGTCCAGACTGAAGTAGATGCAAACGCCGACGCCCAAACCGACCGGAACAAGATTCAGCAGCCGCCGTCTCTCGCTGTCGCAAAGGTCTCTGAGATAATTTTCGATCCTATCGGTGTACATTTACTATTGAAAACTTAGCCTATAGAATACAAGGGATTGTTTTATGAAGAGTAAATGCCGCAGATGGAGATGATCACTCGCTTCGCCCCTTCGCCGACGGGCTTTCTGCACATCGGAGGAGCGAGGACGGCGCTCTTTAACTGGCTGTTGGCCCGCCACTACGGGGGGAAATTCCTTTTGAGAATCGAGGATACCGATCGGGAGAGGTCCACGCCCGAAGCCGTCGACGCAATTTTTTCCGGATTGAAATGGCTGGGAATAGATTGGGACGAAGAGCCAGTCTTCCAGTCTTCCCGGCTAGATCGTCATGTGGAGTTGGCGAAGAAATTGGTGGCGGAGCGGAAGGCCTACCACTGCTACTGCTCCGCAGAGGAGCTGTCCTCCATGCGCCAGGAGGCGAAATCCCGGGGAAAATCGCCGAGATACGACAGAAGATGGCGGGATCGCGACCCGGCCGACGCTCCGGCGGGAATTCAGCCGGTCATTCGCCTCAAGGTTCCTCTGGAGGGAACCACGATTCTTCAGGATGTTGTCCAGGGAACCGTCGACGTCGCCAACGATCAGTTGGACGACATGATTCTGGTGCGCAGCGATGGAACTCCAACCTTCATGCTGTCGGTGGTGGCGGACGACCACGACATGGGGGTCACCCATGTGATCCGCGGCGATGATCATCTGACCAACACCTTCCGGCACATCCAGATTTACAATGCCTTCAACTGGAATGTTCCCCAGTACGGCCACATACCTCTGATCCACGGCGCCGACGGCGCAAAGTTGTCGAAACGCCACGGAGCTCTGGGTATCGAGGCCTATCGGGACATGGGATATCTGCCGGAGGCGGTGTGCAACTGTCTCCTGCGGCTGGGCTGGTCCCACGGCGACGACGAGATAATACCTCAAGATCAGGCCATCCAATGGTTCACCACGGATAACCTTGGGAAATCTGCCTCCCAGCTGGATTTCGCGAAATTGCTGAATCTGAACGGCTACTACATGCGCGAAGCGGATGATCAGCGTCTCCTGGAGGAACTGTTGCCGTTGGTTGGCAATGTTTCCGACGAAATCCGGCAACGCCTCCTGCGGGGCATGAACGGACTCAAGCAGCGTTCAAAAACTCTGCTGGAACTGCGAGATTTGTCGTACATTTACATCAACCCCCCTCCCGATTCAAAGCTTGATCTGGACTCTCGCGTTGTTTGGGGTATTATAATCCAGGTGTTGGAGTTCGAAGAGAATTGGAGTGAGGAAAATCTCGAGAAAGAACTGCGGACGGCGGCAGCCGAGAATGGTTTTACCTTCGCCAGAGTTGCTCAAGTCCTGAGAAGCGTTCTTTCGGATCGAAAAATTACTCCGAGCGTCTTCGACATGCTGGTTTCGTTCGGCAAGAATGAAAGCCTGCAGCGGATGAGAGCTGCGTTCCGGTAAATGTGGTGGATGTTGTCATGAAAGTGCGTTTTTTATTTCTCTGTGGATTGTTGTGTTCTGGCGTTGTTGCGGCAAAGGAAGACGCGCGAACGAAAGCCGACGGCGTGGCGACATTTGAGGAGGCCGTTCTGGCTGCCCAGGGAAACAATACCGGCTTGCAGATTAGCCAGACGGACGTGAAGATAGCCGAAGAGCGCCATCATGCCTCCAAGATGGCGTTCCTGCCCAGCGTCAACGCTCAACTTCAGCGTAGCCGTAGCAAACAATTTAGTAATTACAACGAAAATTTCTCCACCGGCACTAGAATAGCAGTCGAAGCCAGCGTCAACGTATTCAATGGGTTATCGACGCTGCACAACATGCAGGCGGCAGAAAGCGCCGAAAAGGCTGCCTACCATAAGGCCAAATCCGAGGAGCAGAGTCTAGTGGTGAAGGTGGGAGACGCCTACTGCGGCGTCTGGGTCGGTCGCCAAAAGATTGTGGCTCTGAAGAAAAAAGAGGAGAATCTGAAGCTGACATTTGAGTCCCAGAAGAGCACTCTGGAGGCGGGCGCCGGCACGACGCCGGAGGTTCGTCACGCCGAAGCCAATTATCAGCGGGCGGTCTTCGAGCGCATTCGCGCTGAGGCGGAGTTATTTTCAGCGGAATCTGAGTTCAAAAAACTAACAGGAGTGGATGCGGCGCAGGAATTGATGTTGCCGGATTTCGATGAAGATATTCCGGATGACATGAATAATCTGATCAATGTGGCCATGGCCTCAAACCATGCGATTTTGCAACACAGATACGCCGAAATTGCCGCAGACAACGAGCTGAAGGCCGCTCGCGGCAAATTGTCCCCCTCCTGCGAGGTATCTGCGTCCACCGGCCGGAACGTATCGCAGGATAACAGGCCTCCACAGAACGGTGCACCGAACGTTGATACGTCGTCCGGCAGCAACACCCACAGCGCCTCTCTAACGGTCAGAGTGCCGATTTACAACAGCGGCACGCCTTCGGAAATAGAAATCGCCGGACAGAATTCCACAAAGGCCAGACTTTCCAAACGGGACGCCATAAGCGAAGTCAGGAAGGAGTGCGTCATTAACTTCAACACCTACCTCGCCTCGAAGGCCATGATAAAAGCCTGTCGCTCCGCCGTGAAAAGCGCCGAAATCAGCTCCGCCAGCAATCTTGAGGAAAACGCCATGGGGATGAAGTCCAACACCGAGGTTTGGGTCAAGGAAAATCAACTGCTGGATTCGCGGGTCGGCCTGGTGGATTCCATAAAGCAAAAGGTGACGACGGCCTTAAAATTACTCGCTCTGAGCGGTAAACTCGACTGCAATTACATCGTTGGAAAGAATAAATCCAGCGGCAAACCGATGAAAAATAAGACGAAGGAAGGGAAATCGCCGTCGAAAAGTTAGACGACGATCGCGAAATAACATTGCTGATTGGTGGGGAGCATGGCAGACAATAGCGAAGAGATGTCATTGGAGGATGTTTTGGCGGCCATAAGGCGGATGGTGATTGATAAAGAGCCTCCGGTTCTGGATCTCACCGACGTAGTGGACGCCGATGGTCGCGTGGTAAAGAGCGTCCCCCAGAAACCAAGCGACACAAAGTCGGATTTTGGCTCTTTTCTGCGTCTCATCCAGGAGGGAGTGGACGCAACCGGAAACAACTCCGCCGGAGCCACCGAAAAGGCAGAGAAAAATTTAGAGATGCAGCCGGAGGAGAAGCGGGCGGAGGAGAAGCGGGCGGAGGAGAAGCGGACGGACGAGCGTGTGACGGTTTCCCTCAATGTGGCCGCCGAAATTCCTCCGGTTCCGGAAAGCGCCCAAGAGACGTCTCAACCGGCGGAGAATCGGACGCCCCCTCCGGCGGAGAATCGGACGCACCCTCCGGCGGAACCGCAGGTTTTGGACGCTCAGACCTCTCCAAAATCGCCGGACGGAAACGAAACGCTGACGGCGCTGATTAGGGAATTGCTGACTCCGATGGTGGAGAAATGGCTGGATCAGCATCTGTCGGATCTTGTCTCCAGAACAGTGGAGGCGGAGGTCAAAAAGACCATGGCGCGCCAAACCAACTTGCTGTAGAAGAATCAGGGCTGTACAACGTCAAATCCCACCATCGACTGACCATCGCCCACGCGGTGACAACTGCTGCAGAGCGCATTTCGGGAACTGTTGGGACGATTCGAAATGAGGCATGGTATTACGTTACCGATGGCCAGATCTCGAGTTATACCAATCCTCATTCCAAATTATTCAAACGCCTTTGGAAGCGTCCGCAGTCGCAGCGGTCGGCGGACACGCGATAGGAAATTAATAATGAAGTTTGGTATTACAACTCCTGCCAAAATTCCTTCACCTTGGCGAAGAATCCGTCGGATTTCGGGTGGGAGTGGCGCTCCTGGTCGAACTCCTGCAACAGTCTCTTTTGATTTTCGGTGAGATTGATCGGAGTTTCCACCTGCACCTGCACCAGCATGTCCCCCCGCAGCGCGCTCTTCATGGCGGGCATGCCTTTGCCCCGCAGCTTCAGCAGCTGTCCCGATTGGGTCCCGGCGGGCACTTTGATGATGGCTTTTTTGCCGTCGATGGTTGGCACCTCCACGTCGCCACCCAGCGCCGCCGTCACAAACGATATCGGCACGTCGCAGCGTATGGTGTTGCCCTCTCGCTGGAACAGCGGATGCGGTCGGACGGAGACGAAAACGTACAGATCGCCGGTGGCGCCGCCGCGAATGCCGGCTTCACCCTCTCCGTGCATCCGGATTTTGGTGTTGTTGTCTATGCCGGCCGGGATGGAAACGCTGATGGTCCTGGATTTAGCCACGCGACCGGCTCCGCGGCAGACTTTGCAGGAGTTTTCGATGATCTGGCCGGTGCCATTGCAGGAGGTGCAGGTCCTCTCCACCATGAAAAACCCCTGCGAGAACCGCATTTTTCCAGAACCCCGACATGACGGACAGGCTTTCGGCTTCATGCCGCCCTCGGAGCCGGAGCCGTTGCAGTCGCTGCACTTTACGTTTGTGCGCAATTTTAGTTCCATGTCCTTCCCGCGGAAAGCTTCTTCCAGAGTGATGGTGGCGTCGTAGCGCAGATCGCTGCCCCGCATGTCGCTGCGGGAGCTGCGAATGCCGCCGCCGCCGGAGGAGTTCCCGAAAAATTCCTCGAATATGTTGGAAAACGCCGAGTCTCCTCCGAATTCGAAGCTGAATCCCTCCGACGAGAAGCCTCCACCTCCACCGAATCCTCCTCCTCCGCCGCCGCTGGAGGCATTTTTGTAGGCGTCGTGGCCGTAGCGATCGTAGGCGGCCTTCTTCTGTGGATCCTTCAGGGTCTCGTAGGCCTCGTTTATGCTCTTGAATTTCGCCTCGGCCGCTTTATCACCCTTGTTTTTGTCCGGATGATATTTCATGGCCAATTTTCTGTAGGCCTTTTTTACTTCGGCGTCGCTGGCCGACTTCGACACGCCGAGGGTTTCATAGTAATCCATTTTAAAATCCCACAGAGAAGCGGACGCGCGAAAAATCACGCGCCCGCGACGACAAGATTATTTCTCTTCCTTGACCTTATAGTCGGCGTCCACGACGTTTTCCCCGCCGGGAGACGATGTGCCTCCTGAGTCAGTGTCGCCCGGAGGCGGAGGCGCGCTTTGGGCGGATCGATGAATAATCTCGCCGGCTTTCGACATGGAATTCATCAGCTTCTCCGAAGCTTGTTTGACTTCATCCAGATTATCGCTGCCCAAAACCTTCTGGAGGTCGTCGGAGGCGGCTCTAATCTCGCTCTTCAGCTCATCCGAGATCTTGTCGCCGTGATCCGCGAGCATTTTGTTGGCTCCGTTCACCATCTCCTGGGCGCCGTTGCGCTCCTGGATGAGATCCTTCAGCTTCCGATCCTCCTCGGCGTGGGCGGCGGCGTCCTTCACCATCTGGTCGATCTCGGCGTCGCTAAGTCCGCCGGAGGTTTTGATGCTGATGGTCTGTTCCCGATTGGTGGCTTTGTCCTTGGCGGACACATGAACGATGCCGTTGGCGTCGATATCGAAGGTCACCTCGATCTGGGGCATACCCCGCGGCGCCGGCGGAATGCCGGTGAGATCAAATTGTCCCAGCAGCTTATTATGCTCGGCGATCTCCCGCTCTCCCTGGAAGACTCGGATTGTGACTCCGCTTTGGTTATCCTGGGCGGTGGAGAAGATCTGGCTCTTTTGGGTCGGGATGGTGGTATTCCTGTCGATTAGACGGGTAAACACCCCTCCTAGAGTCTCGATGCCCAGCGACAGCGGAGTTACATCCAGCAGCAGAACGTCCTTCACATCTCCCTTCAGCACACCACCCTGAATGGCGGCCCCCACCGCCACCACCTCGTCGGGATTGACCCCCTTGTGGGGCTCTTTGCCGAAGAAATTCTTCACATATTCGACCACCTTCGGCATGCGGGTCATGCCACCAACCAGCACCACTTCGTTGATCTGATCGGCGCTGAGACCGGCGTCCTTCATGGCCGCCTTGCAGGGCTCGATGGTTCTCCGGATGATGTCGTCCACCAGGGACTCCAACTTTGCTCTGGAAAGTTTCACCGTGAGATGCTTTGGCCCCGAGGAGTCCGCAGTGATGAAGGGCAAATTAATCTCCGTCTCAACGGCGCTGGACAATTCGATCTTTGCCTTCTCCGCCGCTTCCTTCAACCGCTGGAGAGCCATGCTGTCGTTCCGCAGGTCTATGCCATTTTCTTTCTTAAACTCATCCGCCAGGTAATCGATGATCCTTTTGTCGAAGTCCTCGCCTCCCAAGAATGTATCGCCGTTGGTGGCCTTAACCTCGAACACGCCGTCCCCTATCTCCAGAATGGAAACGTCGAAGGTGCCGCCGCCGAGATCGTAGACGGCGATGGCGCCGGTTTTTTTCTTGTCCAGACCATAGGCCAGCGCCGCGGCCGTGGGCTCGTTGATGATGCGCAGCACCTCCAGGCCGGCAATTTTCCCGGCGTCTCGGGTTGCTTGTCGCTGAGCATCATTGAAGTATGCCGGGACGGTTATGACTGCCTCCGACACCTTTTCACCGAGGAAACTCTCGGCGGATTCTTTCATTTTTTGCAATATGAAGGCGCTTATTTGGCTCGGGCTGTATTTCGTTCCCCTGGCGCTCACCCAGGCGTCGCCGTTGTCGGAAGAAACGATTTCGTAGGCGGTGTGGTACTTTTTCAGGTACTCGTCACTCCTCTTCCGGCCAATTAACCTCTTGATGGCGTAAAAAGTCCCCTTGTGGTTGGTAACAGCCTGTCGCTTAGCGGCCTGACCGACTAACTTTTCGCCTTTTTCCGTAAACGCGACCACCGACGGCGTGGTCCTGATTCCCTCTGCGTTTTCTATCACTCGCGGACTTCCGCCGTCCATGACGGCAACGCAAGAATTCGTCGTACCTAGATCAATACCTATAACTCTACTCATGATAATTCCCCTCCTTGGGCAAACTATACTCAGCGAACCCCAATGGGCATTCGCAAAACCAACCGACAGAAACCCCAAATGGGCGCTTCCACCGGACCAACGGCACCCCGCCGCTGACGATTTCTCTTGTAACTCCCCAAAATAAAAATGTCAAGTTTTATTTTTACATCCATTCCCGCAGCGCTTCGGATGAAATTATTTTTTTGTGCGAACCTCGTGATTTGTGGTAGCCTCCCGGAGGTTTTTGTGTTTTGTAGACGGAGCATCACATGACGATATCACGTTGTTTTGCCTGCGGCGTCCTGTTGTTTGCATGTCTTCTGCGGGTATCGGCTTGGGAAAAACAAAACAACCCCGTCGATGATGCTCCGGAAGGCAAGGCGATCGAGGGTTCACCTCCGGTGGATGGTTTCATAAACCTGAAAGTGGCCCACGAGCGGGACAACGGCTTCGGCTTCGGTCCCAAAAATGGCTCCATGGTTGGCGCTACGCCGGTCATTGGCGTCGGCGACAGCATAATTTTCGAAAACGATTTCTCCTACGGTCGCCTCTTCGCCTACGGCGGTTATCTGAAGGGGGCGCGTCATCTGTCCAAGATCACCGCCGACGAAAATTTTTTATATTTTCGCGAGAATTTTAGTAAAGGCAGTAACATTAAGAAATCGCTGGAGCCGGCTTCGGCCAATTCCCTGGACCGAGCTCATTTCTACCGCAACTACAGCCGCATCGTCTACGCCAACAAATCCAGCGACTATCGTGTGGTGGTGGGCGACGCCACGGCGCGAAATACCATCGGCTTCCAGCAGCCGCTATCCGGCGGAGGCGTAAGCATTTTCCGCCAGAGCGGCAACGGCGGCGTGGTGAATGCCGGCTCCCCCATAGTCATCACCAGAGTCGCCAAGATAGAATGCAAGATCGGCGACGAGGTAATTGGCACCGGAGTCTTCGCCCCCGGAACCTACTACATAGACGACCTGCCGGAGGAGGCTAAATTGCCGGGCGTTACCTTGAAAATCAACGATCAATTAAATCGCACCGAAAATCTGAAGGTGGATTACTTCGGCGGCTACGGAATGCTGGCCAAAGGCCTGGACGACTTTGATCTGACCGTCGTCTGCAGTCATAAGTGGGATCTGGAAGATCCACATCGGGTGAAATATCAGAAAAAACCCCGCTACAGCGGCAACTACCGCTACGGCTACGCGGACGACGTCACCGTCGGCGCCGGGCTACAGCTCCAGGAGAGCTGCTGTCTTCTGGATTATGTCATGATATTCGACACGAAGTTCGGTAAGATCGCTCCGAACGTTGGTTACGGCTACGGCGGCGAAACAAGCGGCTCAAAGGGAGCCGTCGGCGCCGGCGTCTTCTACGCTATGCCAGAGAATGATTTCGGCGTTCATCTGGAGATTTTTGCCGCCATGAAAGGAGCCAACTACGGCGATCTCGGCAAGGCGGAGGAGCGGAACGCCGCCTACAACGACTTCATGGATAAGTATTTCGGCAACGAAGATCTGAAAAGAAGATTCCGCAACGGCAGCGGTGGATCCTCGACGCGCCAGATCACCGCAAGACTATACACGAAGCCCGTCTTTGGGTTGACGCCGGCCTTCATCTTCAACGGCGAATGGTCCAGGAGCAAGAGACTGCGGGAATACACCCTCGGTTTCTCCACCGTCGTCTGGGAATGCTGCACCATCACCTGCTCCAGCGGACTCACCTACGACGATCCCTTCAAGGGGCGAAATCTACGATCTCCGGATCGCCGATTTACCCTCGTCTGCACCGTAAAAATCGGAACAGACCTTTCCGTCAGCGACAGTTACCAGTACTATGACGAAGAAAAAAGGAGGAGTTACCTGGGGATCACATATACGCCGCAGGAGATCAAGGGGTTGGAGCTGTGCGCCGAGCGGACCGTCAGGCCGGGCCTTTCGAATCCATGTTTTTCCGTCAAATACGACGGTGAGTTCTTCAATCTGAAAGCCGAAGAGAGCGTCACAAACACCTACGAGGACAAGGAGGCTGGCACCGGCAACAAACATTCCAACCGTCAGCGACTCTACGGCGGAGTGAGCCTGTCCCGAGACGGATGCCGGGCGTTCCGCAAAAACAATTTCAACGTCCTCCGAAACCTGAAAGACTGAAGCCTATTCCCAAAACGACTTGCCGGAGGCCGCCGCTGGAGTGACCGCCTTCGGGACGACCGGGCGATCGAATTCCTACGGAGAGTTTTCGGCGTACATTCTTCGGCCGTTTTCGACGTCCGCTAGGGTGACGTCTCCGATGTTTTTGTACTTTTTCCCACCGGCGTCGGCTTTGCCGAAGTTCTCATACTCAGCGAAGGAGATCTCCGTCCGATTTTCCAGCAGCCGGCGATTTTCCTCCGCCGTCAGCATATCTTCGTAGCCCCGAACCATCAGACCGCTGAAGAATTCCGCCACGCTGCCGGAGCCGTAGCTGTAAAATCCGATCCTTTTACCGCCAAGATCCTCCGGCGAGTTGTCCAGCAGCGACACAAAGCAGATGTACAGCGACGCCGAGCAACTATTCCCGATGACGGCGTTGTAGATCAGCGTATTTTCGACGGATTTGTTTTTGAAAATCTGACGATGGGCTTTGCGAGCCATCTTGCAAAAAGGAGCATGGTAGCAGGCGTAATCGACGTCGTAGGCGGAGAAGTTAACTTTTTCTAAATATCTACCAAAGGATATTTCCAGGGATTTCAAATAGTTATAGACGGATAATTTACTATCGAAGAGAGCTTCTTTTCGATCGACGGGGCGCCAAAAGTCCATGACGTCCGCCGTGTGAACGCCGGAATGATCCTCCAGCGTCAAAATTCTCGGATCTCTGGACACCACCATGGCCACGGAGCCGCCGCCTTGGGTTGGCTCCCCAAGCGTATGTGGAGAATATTTGACCACGTCCGAAGCCACAATCAACACCATGGAATCTGGATTTTCCGCCACATGTGATTTGGCCAGCCGCAGCGCGGCGGTGGCGGAATAGCAGGCCTGCTTCAGATCGAAAACCCGGCAATCCTCCCGCAATTTCAGAAAACGATGCACATAAATACCGGCGGATTTGGAGAGATCGAAGGCTGACTCCGTCGCGAATATCAGCATATCTATCCGATTCGCCTGCGAAACCTTCCGTAGAGCCTTCCGGGCGGCCTCCACGGCGATGGTGACGACGTCCTCGTTAGGCGGGAATATGGACATTTTCGTTTGGCCGATACCGATGCAGTACTTGTCGTAGTCGACGTCCCGGTGCGACGCCAGTTGTCTCAGATCCAGAAAGTAGTTGGAGGTGGAGAAGGCAATGGAATCTATGCCGATGTTCATCTTCCGTGCCTTTCCAGCTTCCGATGACAGGCCATCAGCTCCCCTCTGTTGCTTAGGGCAGCCATCAGTGACAATTCGGAACAAAGAACGGCGGCGGCAATTACGGCCGCCAGTCTTTTGGCGGAGTCCGGATCCGTCGGCGAGCAGCCCAGGCGCTCCAAATTCCCGGAAGCGAAGTCCAACTCCTTGCCGTTGCCAACCGTACCCACGATGATGTTGGGAATATTCACGGAAAAATACAAATCCTCGCCGTCGAGATCGGCGAAGGTGATTCCCTGGGAGGCCTCCACCAGATTGGCGGCGTCCTGGCCGGTGGCCAGATAAATGGCCAGAATCACGTTGGCGGAGTGGGCATTGGCGCTACGAACTCCTCCGGCCAAAATGCTGCCCAGCAGGTTCTTTTTGACGTTCAATCCGACGATTCCCGCCGGCGTAGCCCTTAGCATCGTGGTACACACATCCTTTGGCACGAGAATTTCCGCCGAGACCCGCTTTCCCCGTCCCAAAATACCGTTTATGGAGGAGACTTTCTTGTCGCAGCAGCAGTTGCCGGAGACCGACACGTATCTCACGTCTTCGCGATTTGAAATTATAAAATCCAGAACGGCGTCCGCCGCCTCCGTCACCATATTATGACCGGCGGCGTTGCCGGTGGTGATTTCCAGCCGGACGTATAGGAGCCGACCGACATTTTCGACGCGAATTTCCCGCAATGTTGCGAAATTGCTGGTTTTTTTCACGATTTCCCCGATGGAGGCGCGTCTTTCCTCAATCCAGAATTTACAAGCCAGCGCGCCATCGAGATTTGCCGTCTCCAGGATCATGGAACGGGCCATGACGTCGGCCACCACCCGAACGTCCAGACCGGCCGTTTTCTGGGAGACCAAGGCTCCCCGCTTCACCGAATGCCAAACGGGAATTTCGAAGGTCGCCAACGGCACCACCACCTGACGGATGGCCCCGCCGAAGCGAATTTTCAGCGGTCCCACCATCTTCGTGGGCACCACCGTTGTAAACTCGCTATCCTCAAACTTCATCGACTCACGCGGATCAGGGAAGCGTGATTATACACGATTCCCTTCGCCAATGCACTAGATCATGCGCAACCCAAAGACCAGCGCGGCCGCCGCCGGAACGCCGTTCGGATTGCCAGATAAAAAGTTACTTTTTCACGATGTGCTTGGCCTCTTCCATCGATTCTTTAAATCGACCGGTAAGAGTGCTGTGCACATCCTTGCTGGCGGACGTCAGCATCTCCGAGACCTGTTTGCTGTTGCCGATGGCCTTCAGCAAATGTCCGTGGGCCAATTCGGAGAACTTTGAAAGCGCTTCGGATGGCTTGGAGCTCTTTGCGGCGTTGTTGTAGTCGCTGAGCAACTGTTTCATAAAGGCTCCCTGAAGCTTGGCGACTCCGCTGAGTACCTCCACAGACATCTTGTTGATGATCCACATCATCTCCAGATTCTTTTTACATGAATCCAAAACGGCATTGTGGTCTATGTTTGGCATCTTGAACTTCGAAAAAACGTCAGACTTTTCGTTAGGATTTGCGCTCGTACCTGCTGATGTTGATGTGGCCATGATTTCCTCCCTAAAACTAAAATTCAACAACGAGTCGATGCTAATATATTATTAATTATAATACAATCGATTTTTATTTTAATAAAATCGCCGCAGCCGTTGCGTCATCGAAGGCGACTCCGCCATTCGAAATCCGTTCTTCTGCGCTGAAAAAGAATGTGAGATGAATTACCTCAGCTTGATCATTTCGTGATTTTCAAAGCGGAAAACCCCAAGACGTCTCTTGAGTCCCACACGTTTTCTTATCAAGAAATTCCCCAGGCAGCCGGAGTATTTCCCCTCGAAAACAGAGTGTCTGTTCGTCACGGATTGGCCCACGGCCTCCATCAGGTCATGTCCGATTATGTCCAGAATCGTCGGGTTCTTTCCAAATATTCTCCTGTATTTTTCGGAGAATTCAGCCTGATTAGGGCCGCCGGCGAAGGCAAAAATGGCGTCGTTCCAGGCGCGAGCGCCGCCGGACAGGGCCGACGAGCTCAGGGTGAAAACGTCCATATCCTCCAATTTCTGCGTATTCACCACCGGTTCCATCAGAAAGATCGCTTTTTTCCCCGACGATCTGGCGCATTTGGTGGCGTCTTTGCTGGAAATGCCGACGTACCGAACGACGGTCAGATCATCCTCCAAATCATGCCTTTGGGCCTCGTTTTTCACGCAGGAAAGAACCTGATCACCCGCCTCTCCCTCCGGCAGCATCACCAAAAAACCATCGATTCCTCTGGAGATGGCGAAGGCGAACAGGGTCTTGACCTCCTCCTGTGGGGATATGCCGCAGGCCACGATGTGATCGCTGTTGACGCTCAAATTATTCGAAAAAGTCAGTATTGGAACCTCCGGGAACAGGGCTCCGTACTGCTTGGCCTCCTGGAAAAACACCGGCCCAATTATGGCTTTCAGATTTTTGTCCTTGAATTTATCGTGGAGTTTGGCCTTTTCCAACGCCGGGTCCGCCGTGTCCACCACATGAAAGTCGACGTTTCGGTGATCGTCGGTTCGGCAGGTCAGGATGCAGGCCCTCAATATGCCTTTTCCAAGGGCGGCGTTACCGCCGGACAGAGGCAGCAACAGCAGAATGTCATTCCCGGCCGTTTGCCGCGACAAAAACGCCAAATTTGGATCAAGAAAAGGATCGACCGGAACCGTTGCCTTCGGTCCGGCAGTTGTCGTAGTCTTCGGAACGTCCCACAGCGGCGCGCAGGAAGCCAGCGACAGCAGCAGGAGTAATTCGATTGTCCGACGACGCATTTTTATCACCGAAACTGTTGGAGCGACTGTCCCAAGGATTGCTTCGGCAGCAGCATAGACCAGGATTGTACGTGGTTGCAACTCCCATCGGCAACATCTTCGACGTCACGCTGCGGGCCATTTATATTCTGAGGAGCGCCCGATATATTTTCGCCGAGGATTCTCGTGTGTCCCGGAAGTTGCTTAGCTTTTACCAGATAAAAACTCCGCTGGTCGTCTGCCATGAATACAATGAAACCGACGAGTCCGTTACCTCTTTGCTGGCCGCCGACGGCGTCTACGCCCTGGTGTCAGACGCCGGCACTCCGCTGGTGTCGGATCCCGGCTACCGGCTGGTAAACTGGTGCATCCGCCGCGGAATCCCAGTGTTTCCGGCGCCCGGCCCCTGCTCGCCCATCGCCGCTCTGAGCGTCTCTGGGTTACCAACCGACGGTTTCCTGTTTCAGGGCTTCCTGCCCCCCAAATCCAGAGCCAGAAGATCCGTCCTGGAAAATATACGCCACGTGACGGCTACTCTGGTTTTTTTGGAGGCTCCACACCGCCTGGCGGCCACTTTGGCGGATCTGCAAAACATTCTGGGGGACAGGATTTGTTGCCTGTGCCGGGAGATCACCAAGGTTTTCGAGGAGTCGCTGCGGGGGCGGCTGTCCGAGATCATGGAATTCCTTTCGCAGAAGAAGGCGCTGGGGGAGTACGTCATTCTGGTGGCTGGCCATCGGGAAAACAATGCCGATCCGGAGGAAATATTATTTGATTTGTCCGAATCCCTGAGGAATAATTCTGTGAAAAGCGCCGTGGTGGAGATGCTGCGCCGCCACAAGGTCTCCCGCAATGCCATCTACAAAAAGGCGCTGGAGATTAAGGGGAAAATCCTATGAATTCCACCGAACGCAAGGGGTATTTGGGGGAATTCATCGCGGTTTTGCTGCTGAGAATTAAGGGCTATCGCATATTGGCACGGAGATACAAAACCGTCTGCGGCGAAATTGACATCGTGGCCCAAAGGCGGGACGTGGTGGCCTTCGTGGAGGTGAAATCCCGCAAAAGCCTCGAAAAATGCTGCGACGCGATCAATGCCAAACAAATGGGCCGCATCCGGCGAACGTCGGAAATATTCCTGAGCAAAAACCCACGACTGAGCTCCTGCTTCATCAGATACGACGTGATTCTGACGCCCCGCCGCCGCCTACCGCGACATCTGGAGAACGTCTCCATGTGAAAAAGCGCTGCCCGATGATGGGAACATGCGACATCCGGAATCGCAACGCGACTGAAATGCACGACATTTTTGGAACGCGTCGACCAGACGATACGAAACCGCCGCGACATCCGGAATCGCAACGCGAGTGAAATGCACGACGTTTTTGGAACGCGTCGACGAGGCGATATGAAACCGCCGCGACATCCGGAATCGCAACGCGATTGAAATGCACGACATTTTTGGAACGCGTCGACCAGGCGATATGAAACCGCCGCGACATCCGGAATCTTGCAGATACGCAAAAACAGCGGACTCGCGGAATGGCGACCTTTACCGAATAATCACCGCTGTTAGCTAATGGACAGGCATGTGGAGCCATGGTATATTCCGAGCCTCGGGGTCATAGCTCAGCTGGTAGAGCGCTACACTGGCATTGTAGAGGTCAGGGGTTCGACTCCCCTTGACTCCACCATATTATTTGGCAAGTTTGGGGATTTGTGGGGTGTTCTATGTGGATAGTTGCTATGGAATACCGCTGTAACAGAGGGCTTTATGGGATTAGCATTGGCGCAAAACGACAAAATTATTGTTTGACTAAATTCCTCAAAATGTAAATTTTCTCTCCGAAACTCTATTTTTTCTCCAAACAAGGGGATCCGGAGATTTCTCTCCAAACACCTGCCGCAGAGAATGAATCGGGAAAATCCATAAAATTGTATCGAAAAAGTTCGACCAAATCGTCTGGAGTAGCGGTGGTTTTGAGAGAGAACTCGTGGTTTTCTCCGTACCTCTTCTGTGGTTTTTGCTGATGGATCA
>JAITAU010000011.1 GCA_031283965.1 Holosporaceae bacterium
CTTCCAAAAACTCAAGGAAAACAGAAGGTTATGCATGCGCTTCGACAAGCTTGACTGTACATTCATGGCATTCGTCGCTCTTGCTTTTATTAAATTACAGGTTTGTTAACAGTGCCTAGAATGAAGCAATGTGTTTTATAGGAGAAAAAAAATGAGAAAAACCATTGCTTCATTCGCTTTAATCGGAGTGGTACTCACAATAAGAGCATATAGCATGGATTTAGAAGATGGAACGCGTGTATACAATATCATGGAAAAGTATAAGTATCGCACATTATGTCCTATAGACATCAGACATACTCAGGAGGATGTTATGTCGTTTCTCATGTATCGTGAGGAGGCCAAAGCCAAAAACCCTTTGTATGGAGAACTGCTGCAGGCTATCGAAAACCAGAATTATGGCAAAGCTATATCGATCACAGAAAAACTTCCAAATGATCAGTATAAGTTTTTGGGAGCAAGTTGGAGTTTCTTTTTGAGGGAAGTACCACTTAAGAACGATAATTATTCTGATTATAAAGAGGATTTGGAAAAGGCGAAAAGTCTTTATGAAAAAACTCATGCAGAAGTCAGAGAAAAGAAATCTGAGTGGGTCTCTGACATCCTTTATAGGCTAGCCATAGATGCAGATAAGCTAACTTTAAAGGACAAGTCAGATCCAAATTATTGACCATTCTATAGGGATCAAGTATATTGTCTATGGAACGCACAAGCAACTCTCAGTAAAAAAGAAAGAAATTATATCTATCAAGAAATCTATTATAGATGTAAATAAACTGTATGATTCATGTAGTTTGCCGGAAATACCAGGTAATACATCAATACGCTTACATTGTGACTTTTGTGAATATATTCGCTCATAACTTCTATTTACGCCGCAAGCATATATGATGGAGCCAGCAAAAAAGTAATGATTTCTTAACAAAAGTAAATTAAAATGAAGCAATGTGTTTTATGGAGGGAAAAAAATGAGAAAAACCATTGCTTCATTTGCTGTTATAGGAGTGATTTTTATAAATACGGGTGCATATGGTATGTTTGAGGAAAAACCCTCTATAATTTATCAGAAATGCCCTCACGACTCTTGGTATCCTGAGAAACTTCCGCTAAAACCAAAGGACAATCAACATACTAGAATAGATGCAAAACTGTTTTCTGAATACATAAAAGAAGCTTGTGCAGTTGGTCAGAAACATGGACAATTAATGCAGGCTATCAATGATAAAGATTATGATACTGTTTTTTCAATCATAGAAGAACTTCCTGATGACGACAGCTATAGGTTGTTAGGAGCGCATTGGTACAACTGTGCGGATGTACTATATGAATATGAAGAAAAATCAGAGGAAGAAGAGGAACGATTAATAGAAAGAGAGGTATTTGTTAATGATATATGCAATAGTAAGCATCAGTCCCCGTTATTGAAATGGGTTTCGGATATTCTGTATAGCGCGTCACTGAATTCAAATAAACCGCTTTCGAATGGAGAAAAAGAATATAACCTGTCCGAATCTCTGTGGTTTGCTCAGTGGGCAGCTCAGAGCGAAAAAACAAGGAATTATGTTTGCAATTGTCCAGAACGTAGATTCCAATGCTGCTTATTTGGAGAAAAAAAGAAAAGAGCAAAGATATGAATTGACGCAAATCTTCCGTTATTTCTGACGGCACATGAAGGAGACGATTAAAAATATATAGTTTCTTAACTAATTTTTAACTAAAGCAACCAAGGATGAAGCAATGTGTTTTATAGGAAGAAAAAAATGAGAAAAACCATTGTTTCATTCGCAGTTATCGGAGTGATTTTTATAAATACGGATACGTGCGGTATGTTTGAGCAAAAGCCATCTATAATTTATCAACAATGCGATCACGCCACTTGGTATCCTGAAAAACTTCCACTAAGACCAAAAGATGCCGAACATACTGAGATAGACGTCAGACCTCTTGACGAATACACAGCAGAAGCTAACGCAAGAAGGTCAGGAGTATGGGAAATTGGTGCAGGCCATCAGAGACAAAGACACTAGAGCATATTTTGTGAGCTCTATTGGGACGACTCAAAATGGGACCTGATATTATTCAGCATACCCAGTGATGGGATTGATTTCAACCGTGATGTCTCCGACTTGGGCTCCGTCGTTTTCGAAGAAGGCATAAGAATCCGAAGACGAAAGATAGCTAAACGTGAAGGCAACCTCCTCCTTGTCGACGAAAAAGACTCTGGAGAAGGACTGAATGGTGCACCCGGAGAATTCTTTTTTCTCCAACACTATTGGTGTTTTATTCAGCATGACTACTCTCTTCAGGACAATTTGTGGAATGATGGTTTTCTTGACCATGTACTCCTGGATCAGGATGCAATGCGGTCCGGACGGAATGTATATCTTCACATTTTTTGCGGAAATGTCACTGTCTGAAGTTTTCTCTTTCTCGAATGAGGAAGGCCGTGATATGAAAAATTCCATACCATAGAATCGGCAATATTCCTCGTAGTCCTTCAAGTGACTCGTAAATATTTGGTCAGCGGAAATGAGCCACAGATGCGTTAACTGCTTTTCGTTACCACATTTTTCTTTCAACGCCGCTTCCAACTCATCTTTCACACATAAGGATTCTATGCTTGTCAGCGCTTTCCCCACATCATAAAAAAACTCTCCATGACAATTCACGCTGTACAACAACTGCGCACATAGAATCAATAAAAATATTCCGTTTTTCATGGTATCTCCATATCAATTCCCAGAAACTATATTGATGATAATAAAAGACAAATATTAATCCATTATAAATTTTGGAAAAAATAGAAAATAAGGCAATGCCCTCTGTTTTAAAGTGTTCAAAATTTAATCCCTAAGGGTTGAATACCCCGCTGATAAAGCGTAAGGTATATAATCGGCCCATGGAAAATTAAAAGAAACGACATAGACAAGGGCTGCACTGACGGAAATCCTTTTTACGTGGAAGTTTTTAAGGAGAATATTGACCTTAAAAATATCGGTACAAAAGCGGAAACATACTCTGTGGAATCACACAATTCTACGTTGAGTTACTATCTTGCTCGCCTGCACAAAAATGCTCAGAGTATTCCTGCAAATGTTGATCCATAAAAATCTGCTGATATCTTTGGGTGATGATCCCTTATTATTGGATAATTTACCGAGAGTTAACATTAATTGTCATTTAACCCTTGACTCAAATTTTATGCATAAGTATGTTCCGAGAATGTTTGCAGGATGAGAGAATGAGGATAAAGTCTACGTCTCTGGTGTTGACGTGGCTGCTGTCGCTCGGCGTGGGAGATTGCCGCTGTGCGCATGAAGAAAAAGCAGGGATTATACGCGCAGAAGATAAAGTGCTGCTCGACGGTATACGGCTAAGAGAAATTACCATCAACCCTGTCAATCTCGCCAAATTAATGCGTAATGTTAGCGATCAAAATTACCTCGAACAGCAGCTTCAAAGCGGTCTTTGCCATATAATTTTGGAAACAAAAATATGTGGCGATGGAATACTCTGGACGGTGCTCGCAGAATTTTGGAGTGCGGAGGCGAATGCCAAGATTATTCTGATAAGACCATACGTCCGTAGCTTTTATATACTTAGAAAACTACCAAAGAAATATCCAACAGTAATCTATAACACGAACTGCAAGACTGAGATCGTAAATTGTGATGTGTCACCGGAAGTAATGCATCGATGCTCCACACAAATTCCAAGACCAAATGCTATCATCGGTTTTCCCTCTTCCACTTCAAGCGTTAGCTCTGTCGACGCAAATTCTAAGTGCGATCACGTGGTAGTGCTTGGCCGCGCAACTGACATGGCGCTCTGTTTTTTGCCTATTTTTATACCTTGTGAAGGACGGATTCTGTATTCTGACGTTGTTCGTGAGTATCTGCGCAAATTGCCGAACCCGGATCCCAGTGTCGTCGGTGTCCATATGTTTATTTTTGAACCAGCTGTGAATGGATGCGTGATACTCAATTCCCTACCGCCTTACTACATGTGCAATGTTGGCAAGTGGGAGATTTCAGAGGAGATGGCGCATAATTTCTACGACAATCTGAAAATAATAAATGTAAAAGCTGAGTATTATTGCGGTACGCTTCCGTTTGACCAAAATGGCAATGCCTCAAGCGCAAGCGAAGACACGTTGAATCTCCATCATGATACGCCGAAGCCGGTTGCTCCTCCAGGGGATTCCTGTAGCAAATTGACGGACCACAATGAGTAAACAATTTCGGCTTGTCCGTTCGATGGCGTCCACATTATGCGTCTGAAGAATCCAGATTCTTGATGACGTTGGGATGAAGGTCTGCTAGCATTGTGCAAACTGTGACCGGGGGCGCCGAGGTGGATAGAGAGATTGTGTTAGATCTAATGAGCAGGGCGAAGAAACTCGGTCTTGAAGAAGTTGACATCCTGCTGGAAGAGAGTACAAAAACGTCGGTCAAGACTCGCCTGGCCAAGCTGGAGAAGACGGTTCGTGCGGATTCCGTTGCTGTCAGGGCTCGCTTTTCAATCGGTCGAAGAAGCGTTCTGATGGTCACCGACAATCCGAATGATCTGCTGGACGATGTTTTCCTGGAGAAGGCCGTCGCCGCCGTCAGAGTTGCTCCAGAAAGCGCTTTCAGGATTCATCCAGAGCTCCGAGAGCTCTGTAAACACTTCGTCGAAATTGATCTGCGTGATCCTGTTGAAATTCCGTTGGAGAAATTGGTGGCTGATACGCAAAAATGCGAAGACATTGCCATCTCGACTGAAGGAATCACAAATTCCGATGGCGCCGAGACTGTCCACGCCATTTCCCGGATTACATTGCTCAAAAATGAGAATTTCGTCGGAGAGTACGAGAAAACCTACACACAAACCGTCGTCGTCCCTCTGGTAGAAAGGGACGGAGAGCTGGAGCGGGACTATGATTTTTCGGAAGCGGTATACTATTCCGACCTGAAAACTCCGGAACAAATCGCGAAAAACGCTGCAGAGAGGACGTTGTCGCGACTTGGAGCGAGGAAAATTCCTTCATGTCGAGTGCCGGTGGTTTTCGAAAAAAGAGTTGCTAGTCAGCTTCTCTCGTCGCTGTTGGATGCAGTAAACGGTGGCACTGTTGCCAAGGGGATTAGTTTTTTGAAGGATAAACTACTAAAAAAAGTTTTTAACCGTGGCCTAAATGTCACCGATCGACATGCCGTCGCTCGGGGCCTGAGATCCAGGCCGTTCGATGCCGATGGGCTGGAGTGTCAGGATAATTTTATCGTGAAAAATGGGGTGCTCAATTCCTTTTTGCTGAATATAAAATACGCTGACCAGCTGAAAATGAACTCCACCGGCAGCGCCTCAGGCTTCAACGGCATTGCTCCCAACAATGTCTGCATCGAAAATGGCAAAAAATCCTTCGGAGAGCTAATAAAGAACATCAAAACAGGAATTTTGGTGACGGAGGTCTTGGGCAACGGCTTGAACGTGGTCACCGGCAACTACAGCCAGGGGGCAGTTGGATTTTGGATTGAAAATGGAGAGATTTTGTATCCGGTTCATGAGATTACCGTGGCAGGAAATTTTCTGGATATGTTCGGAAACTGCGCCGTCGCTTCGGATCTGACCATTGAAACAGGCGTTGACTCTCCGACGCTATTTATGGAAGAGATGGTGGTGGGAGGACTATAGATCGCGCGTTACAAATCGCTAACCTGCTGCCAGAGCGCTGTTTTTATGAGAATAGTTTCATAAAAATTATGCTATAAAACTTAATGAATGATTATATAATGCCAATCAAAATTGCTAAACTAACATTTAGAAATTTGCAGTATGAAAAAAGATTGTGTCTGGGCACAGGGTGTTATAAAAAGAAAATGGCTGTGTGTGAAGTCCGTGGATTATACGCATGGTGACGGTGTTTTAATGGATCTTTAGCGTGCGGAGGTGGTAAAACGCGTGCCTCCATGTTCTGTGTTCCTGCCGGCATGGCTCGATCTTCGTGGGCTATTGGCGGCTGTATTGCTGTTGGAGTTTGTATCTTGGTGTTAAAACATCGAGTCAAGCCCGGCCTTAAATTTTTGCATCCTAGGAGTTTCAAATGAATGCGAGTAGATTAGTGATATGGAGTCCGGAGGCTCTGGGGTTTTGGCGATCCGCCGGTGACAACAGCATTTCCCTTGACGTGATCATATCCCACGCCAGCATAAGCCAAACTGGTTACGCGTTTGAAGATCTGATCAATACCATAAACAGTGTTGACATCAGAAGAAAGATAAAAACTATTGCGATTTTAGATACGGCATACCTGTACCGCCATTGCACCGAGGATCACAAAGCGCTCTCGGCTGTGTGGTTTATGAATAATCAGGTTCATATTGATAAATTGAACGTCGACTTTAGCATTTGTCAATGGACGGATAAAATGGAGGACAGTACGTTTCAACAATGGCTTAAGCAGATAATGGAAGATTATGAAAAGATTCCGATATTCCGTGATCTCGTACGCGGCGACGCCGCTGTAGCGGCTTCTAAAGGGAACGGCACCTTTGAACAATGTCTAGACTTTATCCTGGAAGAGTGTGCCTACATCTGCGCAAACCTCCGGAATGCCGTGATCGCCTATCCGATGCAGTTTTACGCCTGCATAAAGGACGCCATGGCTCGCTACGACTTGAATATCCAGCATTTATCCTATAAACCGTCCAGCTATTCCCGCAAACGGAGCAACGCCTGCAAGAATATTAGAATAAATCAGAACATCATCATGTTCCTGATGGAGGCGGTGAACGCGAATTTCTTCGTGATAGACAGAAACGGCAACTACATATACAAGAACAACCGTCTTTCCCAGATCATCGGTGAAGTTTCGGCCAACATCGTGGCGCCGAAAGCTTGGTTGGCTTCGGTGGAGGTGATGCAGAGCGGAAAAAATGCAGTCGTGGAGGAGGAGTATGAGGGACAGTACTTTCTTTCGGTCAAATCTCCTCTCGTGATAAATGATATCGTCGAAGGCGTGATGGGGGTCTCCATAGATATTACCGATCGGAAGAAGACAGAACAGCTTCTTGTCCAGAACGCTATCCAGTGCATCCAGATCGATAAACGGCGGGAGTTTGCGACCTTTACTGCTCAACTGCTGCACGACATCGCTTCTCCGGTGTCTACGCTGGATTTTGTCGTGAAATCCGCGGATGTTTCCGAAAAAGTTCGTTCAACTCTGAAGGAAATAGTTGGAAGGATACGGAACATTGTGGGATCGCTTATGGCCAAATATAAAGAATATGAACGCAGAGATAGTATCAGCGAAAATATGAGCATTCTTGTGCCAATAGCCCTGGGGAATCTGTTGGTTCATAAAGAGTATCTACACAACGACAAGGGAGTTTCGTTCTGCTACTCCTATGATCCACAGGAGAAATTCACCTTTCTACAGGGAAATCTCGTGGATTTTGAACGCATGATATCGAATTTGCTAAATAACGCCGCCGAGGCACTGAAAGGCAAGGGAGGAACTGTTGGAGCCTCCTTCCGGGTGAACGGCAAACATGTGGATATAGTCATTAAGGATAACGGATGCGGGATGCCGCCAGACGTCATCGAGAAAATTAAAAGTGGATGTGGCAACGTGGACAGTAGCAAACACAACGGCAGAGGTCTCGGCCTTCAACAGGTGTTTTCTGCTATCAAGGCCTTCGGTGGGAAGCTTACGGTGGAGTCCCAGTTGGGCATGGGCACGATTTTTCGCCTCAAATTCCCTCTGGGTCCGCATCCTGGATGGATCTCGGAGCGCTTTAATTTTAGGAAAGGGGATGTGATCGTCGTTTTGGACGATGACGAGTCAGTTTTCGCCGTGTACCAGGACATTCTGCAGGAGTATTCCGATGATCTGACTCTGGAATTTTTCACCAATAGCCGTGAGGCCCTTGGGTTCATAAGTGCCCACCCTAACAAAGAAAAGGTCTATTTCCTCTGCGATTACGAGCTGAAAAACGATGACTTCAAGGGGCTCGCAGTGATTCTCCAGAGCGGCGTGAAGACCAGGTCCGTGCTGGTGACGGAAACAATTTGCGACAAGACGCTGCACGACCTGGCGTTGCAGGCGGGCGTGGTGCTGATGCCTAAGCAATTCCTGCGGGACGTGCCGATTTGCGTCTCCTGACGAACCGCAGCCCACTGGCGTCAATAAAATAGAATCCTACGGGGTCTGGCGCTGCATCCTATAGGCCTGCATCCTGCTGGCCGAGGTAGGTATCTCCAGGGCTATTCTGTATTTGGATATGGTTCGTCTTGAGATTGTCACACCGATGGAGTGGAAGGCCTCGGTCATGTCGTTATCTGAGTATGGGCAGTTTTTGGATTCTTGATGAATCAGTTTTTTCATATATTCCTTTACAAAATGATCGCTAATCTCATCGGACGCAGACTGAATTTCCCGAGGCAGAAGTAGTTTCAGCTCAAATGTGCCACGCGGCGTGGAAATCACCTTGTTGGCGATGGCTCTGTGCACCGTGCTGTTGTGCAGCAGCAGCACATTGGCCACGGAACGCACGTTGATCGGGATCAGGTGGGAGTCATGGCCCAGAAAGAAAGCCTTCTGTCGTACCATGATCTCCCGCGACACCCTCAACAGGGTAGAATTTCTGTAGTTCACCGCCTTGATCAATAGAGAAGCGTCTGTGGCGTTGGTTTTCACATACTTTTTATCTAGCGGAGAATGGCATCTTTTCATGGACTCCAGAAATAAATCTCCATCGAACTGAACCTTTGGAATCAGAACGTCGTTGGTGATTATTTCGAAGTTATTTTTGGGGCTTCTTTCCATCAGAAGGTCCACGGCACCGGATAGAGGATCATCATCGCCATCTTCTAGGCTGGGAAACGCCCCCTTCAGGCCGGCTATCATTCGCAATAGCTCTTGCTCCCCAAGTTTGCATCTCTTTTTCAGAGTCGCCATGTTGCCGGATAAAACGAGGTCTATATTTTCTACCAGCTTCACATAGTCACTGTCATATCGACCAGAATTTTCAAGGAAAGTCTTCAATTTATCCTGTAGATTGAAGGTAAACATCCAGCCGAGCGAGGTTTTTTTCAGTTTATTTATCAGCTTAAGCAGCTGAAAATGGTCGATTTTATTTTCTCGAGAAATCTCTCCCAGCAATTCGTTGTCCAGATATTTATTCTCGCCGATGTTATGGAACAGAGCCAGCGCCACGTCCATTTCAAGACTGCTCAGATGCAAAAACGCTGTCTGTTCAAACAACTCGTCCTTCGGCCGGCGTTTTTCCGCCAAATTCTCCATAGATTCTGTCCGATCCACCGGCTCATATTCCCTAACCAGGAACGGATTTTCCATGAGCTTCTCTTCGATGTGCTCCGTCAGTAAGAGATTATTCATTTCTAATATTTTCATGGAATATTGCAGAGACGGAGACAGCGTCTGCTGCTGGCGGGCGAACAATAGGATGTCAGCTTTCCCTCTCATGGGGACGGTTATAGTCGGCAAAGCTTTCGCCAAGGTAAATTTCCCTGGCTCTGGGGCTGTTTATTATCTGCTGCGGCGTACCCTCCACCAGAACCCGCCCCTCGTACAGTATGTAGGCGTAGTCCGCCAGCGGCAGAGTCTCCCTCACGTTGTGGTCCGTTATGACAACGCCGATGCCTCTGTGTCGGAGGGCCAAAATCATCTGACGCATCTCCATCACCGCCAGCGGATCAATCCCAGCCAGAGGTTCGTCCAACAGCATGAAACTTGGTTTTGTAGCCAGCGCCCTGGCTATTTCCAGCTTTCGCCGCTCTCCTCCGGAAATACCGACGGCCGGCGACTTTCTAACCGACTCCAGAGAAAGATCCGCCAGCAGCTTCTCCAGAATTGCGCGCCATTTTCTTGCGTGGATATTGTTCATCTCCAGAACGGCGATTATGTTTTCCTCCACCGTCAGACCGGTGAACACAGATGTCTCTTGTGGCAGATAACCGACGCCCAGGCGGGCGCGTTTATACATTGGCAAATCAGTGATGTCCTTTTGGTTTAAAAAGATTCTGCCGTGATCCGGCTTGATCAACCCGCAAAGCATGGAAAAACTGGTGGTTTTACCGGCTCCATTCGGCCCAAGGAGCGCCACAATCTTTCCCTTAGTCACCCTGAAGCTGACGTCGTGCAAAATGATCCTTTTATCGATGGCTTTTCTCAAATTTTGGCAGACTATTTCGTCCATCATTGATTACGTCTTCCATCGGCCACAACACCGCTAAAATTATCCATTGTCACATTTCCGGTATTGATGTCCAGGACTGCCACGTCGCCGAAAACATCCCCGTGCCGGCTGGAAATCACGACATTCCCGCGGGCCACTATCTTCTCATTGCTGAAAACGCCATTCTCGGCCCGGATAGTAGCATCCTTTGCCTTTATTATCAAAGATCCTATGGCCTCGACGTTGTTCACAGTTCCTTTTTTGTCCAGAGTGGCCCGCATGTGATCTGATTTTACTAGATAATCTTTTCCATTTCTTTTATAAAACAGAGCCACACGGTTGTCGGCGCTGATGCGGTCTCCATGAAACTTGATGGCGCCATCGGCCTTCAGGTCATAGGCCGCCGAGACATAGGACGCATCGCCGATGGCCTCGATGTATTTTGCAGACTTTTCATTCATGTTGTCGAAATGGATGACCATCTCATTGGCGGTCACCTGGTCCGTTCCAACCGAGCCCCTGGCGTTATCGTTTAACCTCAAAATATTTCGATTCATGTCGAAGGAGTATTTCCTGGATGAAGCCTTCAGTTCTTTCTTGGATATGACGATGTTCGTAGCGCCAACTACGATCTTTTTATCGAAATCCACCAGGGATTGGGCCGTTTTGATCAGGAGACCGCCGTCAGTCTTCAGTTCCACGTTGCCGACAAGCTCGCAAACGGTCCTGTCTGCGCGCGCCGTCCTGGTGACGTCGGCGCAAATCCTTCCATTTTCTCCGTTGGCCATAGTAAAGGTCAGCGTTGTGTTTTCGAAGATGAAATTATCTTTTTTGTTTTCGGAAACCCGATCGGAGGTCAGAGTTACCTTTCGACCGTGACTGTCATTGGTTCTGAAACTAATATTCGAAAAGGCGTTGCCGTCGCTGCCCAAACGGAAGGCCATCTTGGCGGCATATTTTTTCGCGGAAATTACCGGAGCCAGCACGCTAACCACCAAAGACAGGGACGCCGCTCCGAAGAAAATGGACAGAATTTTTATGCAGGATCGTCTTTTATGCAAGTCCGGCTCTCAGACAATCGTGAATATGAATTATGCCGCAGGGGGCACCGTTCTCCTCCACCACAAAAAGGCTGGTGATCTTGTGGTCGTTCATCATCTTGGTGGCCTCCTGGGCGAATGTTTCTCTGGATACAATTTTAGGGCTACGACTCATGATGCCGCCGGCCCTTATGTCCAGAAAATTATTCGAAATGCTGCGGCGGAGATCTCCGTCGGTTATCACCCCGACGATTTTGCGTTCTGTATCAACAACGCAGGTGCAGCCGAAGGATTTTTGGGTCATTTCCACCAGAACGGACTTCATCAGGTCGCTTTCCTTCACGATTGGTGTGTTAGTGTGCATTAAATCCTGCACCGTCAGCAATCTCTTCCCCAGCATTCCTCCTGGATGGAGATTCTTGAAGTCTTCTCGGTCGAATTTCTTCTTTTTCAGGAGGCACAAAGCGACTGCGTCACCCACCACCATCATCATGGTGGTGGTGGTGGTGGGAGCCAGATTGTGTGGGCAGGCTTCTTTGATTTTCGGCATCTGGATCACGACGGTGGCAGCCTTCGCCAGCACGCTGGAAGGATCCGAAGTGAGAGCTACCACATCAATGCCGAATCTATTGGCGTAGGACAACATCGGAATTAATTCCTGTGTATTTCCTGATAGGGACAGCACAAACAGGATGTCGTCCCTGGAAATGCCCCCTAGATCGCCGTGGCTCGCCTCGCTCGGGTGAAGAAAAAATGATGGAGTGCCAGTGGAGGCCAACGTGGCGGAGATTTTTCGCCCCACATGCCCAGGTTTTCCGATGCCAGACACGATGACATGACCGTCTCTTTTGCCGTAGAAGAGGTTGACAGCCTCCACTAGGGCGCCGTCCAGTGAATTATGCATGGATTCCAGTCCGGCGATCTCCTGCCGCAGTACAGATTTCGCATATTCCAAAACGTTTATCATCATATTTTCATTCCACAGTAACTGATTTGGCTAAATTTCGGGGCTTATCGACGTCGGCGCCTCGCAAAAGCGCCACATAGTAGGCCAGCAGCTGCAGGGGCACCGGATACAGTATCGGAGCAAGCTCCGACTGGACTCGAGGTAGTATAATTTTTGTCACCTCTGCCGGCAGAAGCGGACTGCCGGAAGAATCGCTCAGCACAATAATGTTGCTGCCTCGGGCGAGAGCCTCCTGAATGTTGGAGACATTCTTGTCGAACAGCTCGTCGTGTGGACACAGGCACACCACCGGCACCGAATCATCGACGAGTGCGATGGGGCCGTGCTTCATTTCTCCGGAAGCGAAGCCCTCGGCGTGGATATAGGAGATTTCTTTGAGTTTTAGAGCTCCCTCCAGAGCTATTGGGTAGAGGGCGCCGCGCCCCAGGAATACCACGCTGTTTGCCTTCTGTATATTCTCGGCAATTTCCTTCAATCGGTCGTGAGACAGCAATATTTCCTCGCACAAGGTCGGAATATTCTGCAACTCCCGCAGTAAAAATTCGTGCTGATGAAAGGCCATCTCAGCCAATATGGTCAATTGGGCAGTGAAGGCCTTCGTGGAGGCAACTCCAACTTCAATGCCAGCCTCCGTATAGAAGACGAAGTCAGCACTTCGGGAAATAGCACTGTTCTTCACGTTTGCGATGGCTGCTACCCTGGAGCAGCCGTTGCGGCGGACGTGCTCCATGGCCTCCAGCGTGTCTATGGTCTCTCCGGATTGGGTCACGATGATTGCCATGACGCCGTCCTCAATGATTGGTGATCGATATCTGTACTCAGAGGCCATCTCCACATTGGTGGGGATTTTCAGAAATTTTTCGAACCAATAGCGGGCCACCATGCCGGCGTGATAAGACGTGCCGCAGGCTAGAATTAGGATCCTGGAAACGCCATCAAGAATGTGGTGATCCATCTGGTTGTGCAGTATGGTCTTCCGGATGGCGTTCGGCTGCTCCATCATCTCCTTCAACATATAGTGTGGATACTTTCCCTTGTCGGAGTCGGCCCAATTGTCGGACATTTTGTGGACTTTCCGCTCCACATGTTGGAAATTTTTATCGAAAAACGAAACGCCATTGGTGCTTATCTCCGCCTGATCGCCGTCCTCCAGATAAATGATTTTGTCGCACATACCCGACATAGACGCGGCGTCGGAGCCGACGCAGGTCATTCGGCCCAACCCTACCGCCAGCGGACTTCTATGACGGGCGGCGACGATGGCGTTCGGAAGAGCGTTGAACAACACCCCAAAAGCGTAGGATCCGTCGATGTTCTTCAGCAGGCGACGGAAAGCATCCCGGTGCGAAGCTCCGCGGTCCATCTCTCGCTGCAAAAACAGCGCCGCCACCTCGGTGTCGGTGTCGGTTTCGAAGATGTAGCCGTCGTTCTGGAGATCGAATCGCAATTCCTTATGGTTTTCTATGATGCCGTTGTGGACCACCGCCACATCTCGGGTCATTATGGGATGGGCGTTGTTTTCTGTCGCCTTTCCATGCGTGGCCCAACGAGTATGGCCGATGCCGACGCATCCGCTCAGACCGCTGTCATCGAGTTTTGCTTTCAGATTCTGCAATCTGCCGACTGCCCTTGCCCTAAGGATGCTGCCGCCAGTCACCACGGCCACTCCGCAAGAGTCGTAGCCGCGGTATTCCAGTCTCTCTAGCCCGTTTATCAGATCAACAACAACGTCCTCCTCGTCTCTTCCAACTATTCCTATGATGCCACACATTTATTTTCCACTTTTCGATTTTTTAACTGCGATGGCGCCACCGGCGATATTCCGTTGGCGACAACGAGCGACGACCAGATCTCCGGCGTCCACGTCCTTAACCACGACGCTGCCGGCTCCGATCAGAGCGTCATCCCCCAGCACAACCGGAGCCACCAGAGCGCTGTTGGAGCCGACGAAAACATTTCTCCCGATGGCGGTTCTGTGTTTGTGAAACCCATCATAGTTGCAAGTGATGGTTCCGGCGCCGATGTTGGAATTTTCACCGATACAGCTGTCTCCAATGTAGCTCAGATGGTTCACTCGGACGTTTTCGCCGACGATGGAGTTCTTCACCTCCACGAAATTGCCCACCGTCGCTCCGGCATGAACCTCCGTCTCCGGCCTCAGTCTAGCAAACGGCCCGATCTGGGAGTTGTCCACCTCAGCCCCTTCCACAACGCAGAAGGGGCCGATCCGCGAGCCGCTTTTCAGGCGCACATTCTTCAGAAACACCACATATGGATGCACAATAACATCCTGCTCGATGATTGTATCATGGCAGAAGAACACCGTCTCCGGAGCCACCAGCCGTACGCCGTTGTCCATATGCCATCGGCGCATTTTTTCCTGGAAATATCCCTCCAGAATTGCCATGTCCACCATTGAATTGACGCCGGACAGCTCTCGCCCATCCCCAACCAAGTAGCGACTCACATATCCGACTTCATGAACCATCCGCACCAAATCTGTGATGTAATATTCTCCGGTCACGGGGCTAGGTTTTATTTCGTCTATCATCTCTTTTAGCAATTTCTTCTTCAGCAGCAGACCGGCGTTGCAGAGTGAAGTTACATTGTCGTATTTCGACGCCTCCTTCGCCTCCACGACGCCAGCCGTGATTCCCGGTTCTCCGACGGATATCAACTTCCCCAGATCCGTCGACGAATTCGAGACCATGGCCAGCAGGACAGCGGCGGTTTTTTCGCACGTTCGCGCGACTTCTGCCAACTTCAACAGCGACTCCGGAGTCACCAGTGGTACGTCACCGTAGAGCACATAGACCCAACCGTCGTCACTGTTGTCAAGGAGGGCTCGTAGCCCGCATTTTGCAGCATCTCCTGTGCCGCGTGGCTCCATCTGATGGGCGATTTTCACGCCGACGCCAAACTCCAGATGGCCGCTCCCGTATCCAGGCTTCAGCACCACAACAATCTCGGTGGGATCGATCTTCTTGGCGCTGCTGATCACATGATCCACCAGCGATAGCCCGCCGATTTTGTGGAACACCTTTGGAAGCTCAGATTTCAGTCTTGTTCCGTCGCCGGCGGCCAATATAACGACGGAATCACTTGATTTTCCCATGTTATCCCTTCAGAAAAAAATTCACTAAACATAAACCTTTCGCTGATAAGCTGTTCGGGACAATAATAGTGTTTTTTTGTGAGATTACCACAGCCGATGGGCGAAAATTGCGGAGTTGAGATGGCGTCATGAACAAAGTTGTGGTCGTACTTGGAGCGATTGTGCTGATAACCCTGGGGGGGTTATTTTTCTGCGCCGGACTTTTCACCGGCAGCACCATGTATTCGATCCAGACGGCCCCTCCAACAACGGCAAAAGCTGACGACTCCGGCGAAAAAATAACCATGGACAAGGTCGAGGGCGCCGTCGATACAAAATCCGCCACCATTTCAGAAAAAATCATGCAGATGTTGTCGTCGGCAACGGACGCCGCCACCTCTACCATCTCAGACGCTGTCAGTAGCAAGAAACGTCCGGAGTTGGACAGCAGTTCCCAGGTGACCATGAATTCCCTTCTACGGGAAATCGCCGCCGCCCATGCCGAGAACGACGGTTGCTCCCCAGAAAAGACAATGAAGCAGATCAATGACAATAAACCCTTGAATCTCGACAGTCTGCAGGGGAAAAAGGTTGTGTTTATCGGATATTTCAAGAATAAAATCGCTCTGCAGGTGCAGAAACTGCTGACAGGTAAAGGCTATACCGTTCATGTGGAAACGTCGAAAGCCGGAGATCACGAGTCGTTTGTCTTCTGTGGCCCTTTCAAGAAGGATGTCAACGCCAAGAGGCTTGTGGACTGGCTGCAGAAGAACAATTTTCAGGAGGCGCGGGTGGTGAGCGTGTCAGACAATGTGGTGGAGGAGACCATATATGATTTCGTCAACGACGATTCCGATCTGCCCAAGAACATCGAGCATGATACAGTAACTCATTCGGTTTCTACCTCGGATGACGGCGAGTCCGAAGATGAGGATGAGGAGGAGGAAACACACAGTGACGCATCTTCGGCAACGACTTCTGCTTCTGTGCCACAGCCTTCGCAAACGCCGCCGCCGGAAACGCCACAGACTCCAGCATCAACATTGCCAGAGGCCGAGACAGCTCAGCCACAGGCAACGCCTCAGGCCTAAACGCTTCAGAGTAGATTTCTCAAACGTTGTCACAGACTCCGCCACAGGTTCTGGCATCGGAGACACGTGGCAAACCAATCCCAGCCTGAGATGTCGCTGTATTTCCCATTCTTGATTGCCAGCCGTTGCACTCGTTCGCAATGGCGTCGCACTTCCTTCCACGTGCCGTTATTAAAGTGGCTGTGCGGTGCGCGGATTATCTCCACCGCAGGTGGTACACCTCCTGTTGGCCGAAGCTTTTGGCCAGGGAAATTACGCCCACGTATTCGGTGGCATACCTTTCGTAATATTTCAGTCCTTTTTGATTGAATTCGTTGCGCTCGTCATTGGTTTCCCCGTGGAGAAGAGACACAAATTGCTGCGTAGCGTAGACCTGGCCAACGGCGGTCACCGGCTCCAGCCTGGCGGCGCGGTTAATGTGCCCACCGTAGAAATTCATCTTCTTTATGAAGGGATCCTGAGCCACAAACACCGGTCCGGCGTGCAGCGATATCCTGGCTCTGATTGGGAATGGAAACTCTGGATATTTTTTCCCAAGATTCTCCACAATATCGCAGTATTTCAGTCCGTAGTCGGCTATTTTTATGGCGCTGTCCGCTACGGCGAATATGGCGTCTCCCCAGGTGTTAAGGGACTCAATTGGGACTTCTATTTTTTCCATAGCTTGATGTAACTTCTCGAGGAAATCTAGGAAGGAGGCCACATGCTCGTCCTGCAACTTACTGTAGCCGGACAAATCCGAGAACATCATACACTTGATGAGCCGATCCGGAGAGCTGGAGATATGAGGATCGAAGGCCAACGTATTCTTTTGTGGCGTCACTAGGGTGGTTTCTATTTTCTCTACAGATCCGGCGTCTTCCCCCAATTCATCCAGGTCTATCAGATGGAGAGTGCTGATATTGCTCCATCTGTCTATGAAATCCGCCGGCCCTCCGGGAATTGCATCCGTTCTGGAGTGCCATACGGCCATCAGATGCGGCTCCGTGGTCAAAAATTTCCCGCGCATAACGGCGCTGCCGTGCATCACGTGGTTGGAGAATCTGTAGAGCATGTCGTGCCCCAGATATCTGTCCTCGCAGGTGAAGCTTACCGAGTGGGCGCTCTTCAGAATCTTTTCGAACCTCTTTTCCCAGCGTGGCCCGGCGTGGCGTACGTTGGTTTCAACAAAATCCGAAATGGCAAATGGCAATATGATGTTTATTTCACCGTTAATGCTCTGGAGCGCCTCGGCGAATATTATGTCCGCTCCGCAGGAGGCGGAGCTGTAGCCGATACTGGCGTTAATGCTCTGTAGTTTCTCCGTGATAATGCGGCGCACGTCGCTCTCGATCTCCTGGGGAAATAGAGAAATCTGAAAACTAGGATGATCTATGGCGTGTCCGGTGAAAACCACGATGGTTGGCGGAAGCAGAATATCCAACGCTGCATTCGGCACCTTGAAGCCGGCTTCTCGGAGGAAATAGAGTTGCTGGCGAGCGTTCACCACGCAGATGTAATTCTCCGGATCCTTCTGTTTCATGGCCTCTTCGTACAGTTTACAGGCATCGTCCTCACGTCCCAGCAGCAATTGGGCTTCGGCTAGATCTATCAGTTCGTTGAAGGACGCCTCCAGACCGTATGGAGGCAGCAATTTCAGCACCTCCGCCGACAGCTGCTTCGCCTGGGCATCTTCGCCCGTGAGCCAGGAAAGCCATGCGGCGTTCATGCCGGTGCCGGTTTTATTCTCGGATTTGAAGGAAGCCAGATATAGTTCTCTGGATATCTCCAGATCGCGGCAGTGACGGGAATATTTCCAGGATTCCTTAAATATATGGCCGATGTTGGCCACCACGTCGGCGTTGCCGCCGGTCAACAGCTTGCTACCGCGAAGATCATCGATTGTGATGACCATGTTGCCGGTGGATTCGTCCATCTGGGGCGTGATGCCAAGAATCCTGTATATAAGTGTTCTCGACTCCTCGACGGCTCCGGTTTTCAACAACACCAACGAATACGCCTGGGCCAAAGCCACATTGTCGGGATATTTTTGAAAGGCCTTTTTGGCCATAACATGCGCCTTGAACATGTGGCCAGTGGCAATTAGATTCACGATTTGGTTTTCTATGTTGGTGTTGCCCAATTGATCTATGCTAACGTCATCCTCGTCGTCGACATCCTCCTGCTCAATTGCGGTCGGCGCGCTCTGCGTCTCGTTTGAGGCAGCCGATTCCTTGGGAGTCTTTGCTTCATTTTTCTCGTTTGGAGACGATTTTGCGCCTGTGGATTTCGTTTTTTCAGTATCTTCAGTATTTTGTGCCATAATCTATTCCATTCTCTTCAAACCCACTTTCCATCCTAATCAAAAAAAACTAACTTTTGGTAAAATAAAAGCGTTTTAAAATATTTTTTAACTTCAAGCGAGGTAAAATACCAATAGCCAGGGAAGAAAGAATGGAAAACTCCACAGAGCAGAGCAATTTTATTCAAAAATCAGCGAGAGTTCTGGTCATAGATGATCAGGAAGGCACCCGTACGCTTTTGAAACGACGGTTGTCCATATATGGTTATGAGGTTCTGCCGGCCGCCAGCTCGCAAATCGCCATGAAAATTCTAACCGAGCATTCCGTCGACGTGATATTTCTCAACATGTTCATTGGCGGCGGCAACAGCTATGATTTTCTGAAAAGCTTGAAGGGAAATGACCGCCACAAGAGCATTCCGGTCATCATGATGTCCAGCGACAGCGACATTGAGCTGGTGGTAAAATGCATCGAGGCCGGCGCCGAGGATTATCTGGTGAAACCCCTCAATCAGACGCTGTTGAAGGCTCGACTGGCCAATTGTGTTGCTAAAAAAGAAGCCTACGACAAGGAAATCGCCTATCTCGCGAAGATAGAACAGGGACAAAAGCAGATCGTGGCCCAGGAAAAGATGGCTTCGCTTGGAGTGTTGGTCAGTTCTATTTCGCAGGAGCTGAAAAATCCGCTCAATTTCATCATCAACTTCGCGGAGGTGAGCTCCGAGGCCTGCGGAGAACTTGTACAGAAGGTGGACGCCGACAAGGAGCGCATACCACAGGATTTTTACGCCTTCCTGTCCGGCAGCCTCAGGAAATTCTCCTCCAACGTAACGAAAATTTTCGAATACGGAAGAAATGCAGATAAAATCATCAGATTCATGCTGGATCAGTCCAACACCTCCAGCGGGAAAAAGCATCCTGGAAACATCAATAAAGTGATCTCACAGACAATCACCATGCTGTTCTCCACTTACAGAACCAACGGCGTCACAACGCTGCCAAAAATCGATACCCAGTTCAATAACTCCATTCCACATATCCAAATATCCACACAGGCTTTCAGCAAGGCAATCTATAACGTATTGGACAACGCCGTGTTTTCCGTAGTCCAAAAATTTGAGAACGTGGCGGACGCCAAGATATTGGTGAAAACAGAAAGTACCTCGTCGACGCTGGAAATCTCCGTATACGATAACGGTGTTGGCATTAGGAACGAGATTATGGATAAGATTTTCGATCCATTTTTTACCACAAAGCCGGAGGGAACTGGCCCCGGATTGGGATTGTCCAGCGCCAGGGAGGTCATCGAGGATCACGAGGGCAGTATTGCCGTTGCTTCGATCGAAGGGGAGTACGCCGAATTCACGATCTCCCTTAAGAAGACCAGTGGCGGCGGCTGAAGATGGCCGATGGTGGGCAATGCAGGATTCGAACCTGCGACAACCTGATTAAAAGTCAGATGCTCTACCAACTGAGCTAATTGCCC
>JAITAU010000046.1 GCA_031283965.1 Holosporaceae bacterium
CCAGCTTGGTGAAAACAATGGGAATATTGTAAACATACAGCGGACGATAGACCTGCGAGAGGATTTTCTTCGCTTTTTCACTTTCCACGCCCAAAATTACCCGATCCGGACGCATAAAATCGTCGATGGCGGCGCCCTCTTTGAGAAATTCCGGATTGAAGGCGACGTCGATGTTCTTTCCATTCTTCTGTAGAAGTCGTTTTATGTCTCTGGTGGTCCCAACCGGCACAGTGGATTTGATCACCAGTAGAGCATTGTCGTTCACGTAGTGAGAAAGGCCCATAATCGCGTCATTGACGTAGGACAAGTCCGCGTTGCCGTCGGATTTACTGGGAGTTCCTACGGCGATGAAAATAATATCCGCTTCCCGAATGCTGGCGGAGACGTCGGTGGAGAAATTCAAACGCCCGGCTTCGGTATTCTTGGTCAGGAGCTTATCCAGCCCGGGTTCGTATATGGGAATAATTCCCCGCCCCAGGTCATCGATTTTTTTTACGTCGTTGTCCAGGCAGGTTACGTCAAAACCGAACTCCGCAAAGCAACCTCCGGAAACGAGTCCCACATAGCCAGCGCCCACAACTGTGATTTTCACTTTTTTCTCCTGCGGGAATTGGGATGATTCGGCGAAGGTCTAGCAGCGCCCGAAGTGGCCCCAG
The DNA here is from genome assembly GCA_031283965.1 of Holosporaceae bacterium. Taxonomy (GTDB): domain Bacteria; phylum Pseudomonadota; class Alphaproteobacteria; order UBA3830; family UBA3830; genus JAIRZM01. Next base: position 657 of record JAITAU010000046.1, read on the forward strand.
GAGACGCAGAGGAAGGCCGGACAGCGGAGGATTTTTTTGCACATTCCTCATCTCCGCAAAAACTATCGATGACCGAACGTAGGTTTTGATCCTGATGGGCGACGCGCAGAATGGCCGCCAGCAGCCCTTCCTTCGAGCCGCAGTCAAAACGCTGACCCTCAAACCTAAATCCCGTCAGACCAACGGTGCGTATCATCTGGGATAGAGCGTCCGTCAGCTGTATTTCATTGCCAACTCCCGGTTTCAACTTCTCCAGAACGCCGAAGATCTTGTGACTCAGGAGATAGCGACCGACGATGGCGTAGGTGGACTTTGCCGCGGCCATCGACGGTTTTTCATCGACGGATCTGGCGACGATTAGATCATCTCTTTCGCTCTCGACGTCCAGAACGCCGTACTTGCTAACCTCCTCCCGGGGAACAACCATGGTGGCCACCATGTTGGAGCCGTCGTAGCGACGGATCATCTCGCCGATGCAGGATTTGGGATGCAGTATGAAATCGTCCGCCGACATGACGGCGAAAGGCTCCTCGCCTATCAGATTTTTCGCACACAGGACGGCGTGACCCAATCCGTGGGGTTCATTCTGCCGCACATAGCAGACGCTGCCGATCTTTATGTCGAAATGCTGCGAGTGGGTAAACATGTAGTCGAAGTAATCTTCGATGGAATTTTTTCCCTGACGGGTGACCAGGATGAACTCCTCGATCCCGGCCGCCATCGCCTCGTCGAAGGCATAGTGGATCAGAGGCTTGTCGATTATACCCAGCATTTCTTTGGGAATCGCTCTGGTGATGGGAAAAAATCTCGTGCCCAATCCGCCCACCGGGAACACGACTTTGCGAATTTTCATGAACACCCAGTCTACGCAAACAGCAAGCATAATAGCGCGCCGACTTCGCATAAGCAACAAAGGTAGGGACATGGGGATCGCCCCGCAAAGACGTCGACAGATTTTCATGTATCAGCATTTGTACGGATATTTTGAGCATTTCTCCTAATACGAATGAACGATGACTCCTACTATCAACCGTAAAATCTCACGTTAGATGTATGATTTTTAAGGATTTTTGCAAAATTTCATTGACATTTGGCGGCGCCTGATGTACCTTTATCGGAGCGTTGGTGCTGCCTAGGCTTTCCGGTGGCGGCGAGGTGTTTATCGGTTATGATGACGTCTCTCCAAAGATCTGAAACTCAGCATTTGCGTTGAATCGTCTTGTTTTCAGTTGCCAATCTCCTCTCCGGTTCCGCTATTTTAATTTCCCGGGTTTTATGGTACGGTCTCACCGGCATTTGTGAGAAAAAGGAGCAACATGAGCGAGAATATGGCCGATAAAATCAAAGCGATCATTGCCGATAAGCTTGGAGTTGATCCGTCGAAGGTGACCGAAGAGGCGCGCTTCGTGGACGATCTCGGTGCGGACAGTTTGGATACCGTGGAGCTGGTTATGGCCCTGGAGGAAGAATTCCACATCGAAATATCCAATGCAGAGGGTCAGGAAATCCAGTCGGTTAAGGACGCCATAGGCTTCGTCCAAAACAAGTGTAAATAAAAATCAATGGTCATGAAAAGAGTGGTGGTGACGGGGCTGGGAATGGTGTCCCCGCTGGCCGTTGGCGTGGAGGAATCCTGGCGACGGCTGTTGAATTGCGAGTCCGGCATAAGAAAGATCACGTCTTTTGACGCCGCGGATCTGGCCACCGACATAGCCGGCCAGGTGCCGTCGTCAAAGGCTCCGGATCCAAAGGCTTCGCTTTTGTTTAATCCGCTGGACTACATCACCTCCAAAGAAATGAACCGAATGGATACGTTCATCGTCTATGCCATCGCCGCCGCCACCGAGGCCGTCCGGGATTCCGGCTGCGGCGATTTGGACGAGGAGGAGAAGGAAAACGCCGGCGTAATCATCGGCTCCGGCATCGGCGGTCTGCCGGCCATATACGATACGGCGATCACCATGAAGGAGAGCGGCGTCAGAAGGGTTTCGCCATTCTTCATCCCGTCTTCGCTGATAAATCTGGCCGCCGGCCACGTGTCCATCCGTTTCGGTCTGAAGGGCCCCAACCACGGCGTGGTGACCGCCTGCTCGTCCGGATCCCACGCCATCGGCGACGCCGCCCGCATAATTCAAGTGGGAGCGGCGAAGATGATGCTGGCCGGAGGCGCAGAAGCCGCCATCTGCCGCATCGGAGTCGCCGGTTTCGCCGCCGCTCGCGCTCTGTCTACCGCAAGAAATGACGTTCCGTCAGAGGCTTCCCGCCCCTGGGACAAATCCCGTGATGGATTTGTGATGGGGGAAGGAGCCGGCATGCTGGTTCTCGAAGAGCTTGACCATGCCCAAAGACGCGGAGCCAAAATCTACGGAGAAATTGTGGGCTACGGCATGTCCGGAGACGCCTATCACATGACGGCTCCGGCGGCGGATGGCGACGGCGCTTATCGGTCCATGAGGGCGGCGCTGAAGTCTGCGAACTCTTCGGCGGATCAGATTGACTACA
>JAITAU010000029.1 GCA_031283965.1 Holosporaceae bacterium
GCTGAACGACGCTCTCCGGGCTTTGCGTTTTCTTAATCAACAGATCCTCAAAAAATCGGTCGCCAACGGCTAGGCGGACCGAGCGACGACGAACAGCCGGCCGGATTTATCGGGCTTCCGTCTTCTTTTGGAAGAGTTGCGCTGCTATTATCGGCTACTGTCTGTTTTGGGAAAATGAAATGAGAAAAATCGCGATTCTGTTGGCCGTTCTGGTGCTTTTCCAGACGGATTGCATCAAGCAGAGAAAAAAAGTGGAGAAAAGTCGGCCGCCGCTGGTCGTCCACAGCGTTCTCATGGACTGCGAAACCGGCGACTGCCTCTTCGAGAAGAATTCTCTGGAGCGTTGCGTCCCGTCGTCCATGACAAAGCTGATGACCGCCTACCTTCTGTTCGCCCGTCTGGCCAGCGGAGAAATTAGGCTGGACGATGAGTTTCCAGTCAGCCTGGCGGCCCAGAAGATGCCCGGGTCCAGGAGTTTCTTCAAGGCCGGCATGATGATCCGGGTGGAGGATCTGATCCGGAGCGTCGTGGTTCACTCGGGAAACGACGCCTGCGTTGTGGTGGCAGAAGGATTGGCCGGAGACGTGAACGCCTTCGCCGTCCTCATGAACGAAAAAGCCGAAGAGTTCGGACTCCAAAACACCCATTTCAGCAATCCCAACGGCATCCCGGAGGAGGGGCATTTCTCCTGCGTCCACGATCTGGCGGTGATATGTCGCCGTTTGATTCTGGATTTTCCGCAGTTCTATCACTATTTCGGTGAAAAAGTCTTTCGGATAAACGGCGTGACACAACAGAATCGAAACACTCTGCTGGGGAACGCACTGGGAGTCGACGGCCTCAAGACCGGAAAGACCGACGCCGGCGGCTACGGCGTCGCTGCGTCAGCCGAGAGCGGTGGAAAGCGGCTGATCGCCGTCGTCAATGGATGCCGCAGCAATCGGGACAGAGCACAGGAGGCCAATAAATTGCTCTCCATGGGGTTCAGGGAATTCTCATCCTTCAAGATAACCGAAGCCGGGAAGCCCATCGCCAAGGCGAAGGTGTGGCTGGGTGTGAAGGAGGAAGTTGACCTCTGCACCCACGAGGACGTGGTTATTTCTGTCCCCAGAAGATACGAGAAACTGCTGAAGGTAAAAGTGAAATTGAGCGAGCCGGTGGATGCTCCCGTGATTCTCGGAACGAAAATCGGGGAACTGACCTGCTCCTACAAAAATTTCACCTCGAAAAAGCACGATTTGTTCCCCTGCGAACCGGTCCAAAGGGCCGGGTTCCTGCGGCGGGCCGCCGTTTCCCTGAAACATTTGATTTTTGGAACTCCCTAGGGTATCCAAATGGAAGAGACCGTTGCATGATTAGGCGGGGTCTCCGAAAGACTGAGGATTTTTTCATGGAACATGGGGCGCCGTCCGGGGGAGAAAGAGGCAGATTCGTCACCTTCGAAGGCGGAGACGGCGTGGGCAAGTCGACACAGGTGCGACTGCTGGCGAAGAAGCTGACGGATCTCGGACTGAAGGTGAAAATCACCCGGGAGCCGGGAGGAGACGAGGTCGGCGAGAAAATTCGCGCCGTCCTCAAGTCCTCTCCCGGCTTGGATCCGCTGTGCGAGGTGCTGCTGCTGTTCGCCGCCCGTCGGGAGAATTTCATCCGGCGTGTGCTGCCGCCGCTGGAGGAGGGTCGTTGGGTCGTCTGTGATAGATTCTACGATTCTTCTCTGGTATATCAGGGGATTCTAAAGGGAATCTCCGGCGAGGACATTATGCTGCTGAAGCGTCTCGTCATGGGAGATTTCGAGCCGGATTTAACCATCGTGTTGGATATGGCGGCGGAAACTTCCGCGAAACGGCTGTCGGAGCGCAATAGCTCCGACGAGTACGACGGCATGAACATCGAGAGACACCAACAGATACGGAAAGGATTTCAGAAAATCGCCGAAATATTTTCCTTCCGGGCCGCTCTGGTAAAAGCCGACGGATCGGAAGCGGCGGTGGCGTCAAGGATTTGGAAGATCCTCGAGAAACGTCTGGGCTCGTTCCTCATATCATCACCATAAATTGCGCCGGCATGTTTATTTTGATAACTCCGCCGTAGGCGCAGATGAGCATGCTGTCGCTGTTCAGCATCGGCCCCATTTTACTCATCACCGTCGGCTTCATGGGAACCCACATGCCGGCGGGAGTTGGGATGCAAGGACCGGGAGTCAGGACCCCCAAGGCAGCCGCCGTCAGCGCCGCCGTGGTGGGATTCAATACGCTGGAGCACACCCCGAATGGAACGACATTCATGAATGGAACGCAGTCGGCGCAGCTGCCCATGGGGCCTGCGGCTCCCATCACCATGGACGCCGGCAGGAAGGTCAATGGAGTGGGCGCCACACCAAATGGACACATGGCGATCCCTCCGAGGCAGACTCCCATTCCCATTACACTTCCCTCCTGGATTTTAGATCGCCGTCGGCGTCATAGGTGTCCACGTAGCCGTAGGGTTTCCCCTCCTGAAAAGTGGAGACTTCCATCACGTTTCCGTTGGGGAAGTACTTTATCACCTGGCCATCCGGCAGATTGCTTTTGTAGACGGCCTGTTCCATCAGCGTGCCGTCCGGATAGAAGGTTTGGCACTCTCCGTTTTGCGATCCTCCGGCATAGATGGCGATTCTTATGACATTGCCTTCGTTGTCGAAGGAGGTGAAGGCTCCCTCCAGGACTCCGCAGCGGTAATTCGCCACTCCAACTTTTATGCCGTTGGAAAAGAGAATGGATTCGCCCTCCTGGAGACCATTTTCGAAGAAAGTTAACATCAGCGGCTTTTCGGAGAGAAAAAATTCCGCCGGCCCGGATAATATCCCGTTGTCGTAGTTCAATTTGCCGGATACTTTGCCGTTTTCGTCGTAAATTACCATCGGACCGTTGGGAATTCCGTCCTTCATGGTGATGGTTTTCAGCAATTTTCCGCCGGGATCTCTTATTTCCTGCAGAATTTCCGTTTGATTTTCCTCATCCAAGCTGCAACATCCCTCCTCCGATGGTTATCATGGGGGCCGACACCTTCGTCATGCCCTGTCCGGCCACCTCCACCATGGCCCCGGATATTTTTGCGGAGGCGCTGCCCTTGGCCTCCAGCATTACGTTGGCCTTCAGGTTCAGATTCAGGTTGGCGGAAGCCTCCAGATTCAATCCTGCCTTCAGTACCAGCCCCAATCCGGACTCAGCCTTAAAGTCTGTCCCGGATTTCAGAGACAAGGCGGTCCCGGCCTTCCCGGTGAAATCCGTTCCGGACTTCAGCGTCATGGCCATGCCGGCTTCGGCCCCAAGATTCTGCCCGCCTTTTATGTCGAAGTTTTGTCCGCTTTTCATGTTGGCATTCTTCCCGGCCTCGATTTTTATGTCTCCGTCCACTTTTATGGTTAAATTCCCGGAGACTTTCAGGGTGTAATCCCCCTTTACCTCGTAGCTCATGTCGCCTTTTTTCAGGGTTATGGATCGATTTCCGTCTCCCAGAGAGATGGTTTCCCCGCCCTTGGTGATGGTGAAGTTGTGGTCCCCTTCCTTAAGGGTGACGCTGCGATTTCCCTTGGTGAGCTCCACGATCTGGTCGCCCTTTTTCAGGAACAGAGAATGATTGGCCGGATCGTCGCCGTCGGCCTTCAGGGTGATGGTGCGGGAGCCCTTGAACAGGTCCAGAGTGTCGTTGGATTTCTCAATTTCCGTCTTCCGGGAATGGATTATGTCGATGTACATGTCTTTCTGGGCGTGGACGAAAATTTCTTCCTTGTCCTTCTCGTCGTTGACGCGGAATTCGTTGAATCCCTTTTCGTCCTTGAAGGTGACGGTTTTCAGCGTCGATTTCGTGGCCTCCTTGTCGGAGTAGGCGGGCATGTACTGATCGTTGTAGACGCAGCCCACCACCAGCGGCCTGTCGGGATCTCCTTCCAGAAACGCCACCACAACTTCCTGCCCGACTCGGGGGATGTAGATGGCGCCCCAGCCGCTGCCGGCCAGCAGTTGCACCACCCGGATCCAGCAGGAGCTGTCGCTGGCGTCGGCTTTCTTCCCGATTTGATCCCAGTGGAAGTGGACCTTTACGCAGCAGTGCTCGTTCCGGAATATCTCCTCTCCGGAGGGGCAGACGACTATGGCCGTTTGGGTGCCGTATATGCGCGGCTTGAGGGCCCTTCTCGGAGCTCGGAATTCCACGCCCTTCTCGAAGGCTTGGAAGTCGTTTCGGTAGACGTAGCCGGAGGAGGATGAGAAGTTCAGGAAATGAGACGCCTCCAGAGCCACATATTCGCTGTTGAATTTATCCACATGGTGGTCGAAAATCTCGAAGGAGAATCCCGCCGTCACGTTGGCGGCCGTCGACGACGCCTTCAGCAGGCAGTGATTGGCCTCGAAAAGCTGAACCCGAAGCTTAGACAGGTCGTCGCCCTCCTTCGCCTTGCCGAAACACCCGGGATATTCGTAATAGACCAGCCCCTTCCACTTGGTGTCCAGCTTGCTGTAGAGCTTCGTCTGGGAAATGGTGTAGTTGTAGTCGGCGGAGGCGTAGCTTCCGGTGCGGACGGCGGTGGTCATGCTGGTGTTGAAGACTTTTCCCAGCTGAAGTATCTCGCGCCGGTTCTTGGTGAATCCCATTTTGGGGGTTTTCGGCATTTTTTCATAGGCGCTGGCGGCGTCGGCCAACACCAGCGTATGTTTATTCTTGGAATGGCTGAAAAAATAGAAAATTCCCTCGTCCTCCATCAGTCGTGAGATGAAATTGAAGCTGCTTTCGTCGTATTGGACGCAGTACTCCCTCTGGACCTTGCCGCAGGATTTGGTTTTGTCGTCCACGTCCTTGACGCCGCAGTCCTGGAGTACTTTTTTGATGATGTCGATGGCGGTTTTGTTCTGGAACATCAGACAATTCTTATCCAAATCCAGGAGCCACAGAGCGGGGCGGATGGTGGCTGCGTACTCCGTCAGAAATATTTCATTTTCCGTTTCGGTGGCCCCCTGGGAGAACTCGGCCACGATACCGTCGATGTATCTCTCCTGGGAATCGGATTTGATGGCGATGTTTATTTTGGATCCGATGGCTTTTTCGGCGTCCAGAGCCTTGTTTTTGGATGCGAACACTATCTTGAATTCAAAAAGCTCGGATATGGCCTCTCGACCGCGCAGCGACCTCAGGATCAGATCTGAATCGCCGAAAACTGTGGTCAGATGCACCAGCAGACTTTCCTGATCTTTTAGGATGGACTCCGACGTCACCAGCATTTGGATACAAACTACAACAAAACCACATTAAACTATAGAGAATCGCCGTCGCCGAGACAATCAGATTCGAAAGACTATGGTTCCTTTACTCCTGCGGAGCTCAGAGGACACTTATGACGACAGAAGCAACCCATGGGCCCACGTAAGCAGCCCCTGGATTACTCTGCCATTTTGTTTATGGTAATGACGAACACCTGAGTTATCTGTACAATTTGGACAATTTGTACAAATCGGACATGCCATGATCTGCCAAAAAATCCCACGCCAGATGGCAATTTTGATATGGCCACAGTTCGACATCAAAATTTTTACTATTTCTTGCAATAGTAAATATATTGGCGCCAGCATTATTTTTATGGTTAAAATCACAATAATTATCGTAGATCTTTATAAACCGGAAAAACTCCACCCACTCTTTGGAGGTTCCTTCTTGGGAAAGATATGACGCCCAATAGGTCCACAAAGTGTCCCCTTCATCATTTATTGCGTCGTCGAGTTTTTTAAGGTCGTTGTGGTTGCCGCTGATGCGGGGCAGCAAACGACCAGCAAAATTTTCTTCATACACCTGCCCATTATATAAATGGCGCAAGCAAACACTCAACAGGCACGTTCCACTAGAATTGCGACTAATAAAATCATTGACTTCCAGATCCTTCATAGCCGGATTATTCAGCACAGCATCTAATCCTTGTTTCCACAAAACAGGGTTATGGAAAAAAGCATCATCATTGTTGACGAAAGCACGACAAAGTTCATAACGTTTGTAACCTAATCCTAGGTCTGCAAAAGGAAATTTAGGTTCTACGCAGCACATTTCTCTAACATCCGGATCGTCTAACTTTAGACTAATATCCCGTTCCATGCCCAGCAGGCCGTTTGGGACGTTACATTCCAACCTTTCAATCTCTTCATTTATCTCTTCCGATGACATTACTACCACAGACGTATCCATTTTTGAGTTGGTCTCTGTTTTGGTATTATCATCATACATCGCCCCCACGTTCGCCGTCATGGACGCAATTCCCATCGCCAGGCTCAGACCCTTTATCGCTTTTTTCATGTTTTACCCCTTATTTTATAAATAAACACATTGAATATATATGATCA
>JAITAU010000005.1 GCA_031283965.1 Holosporaceae bacterium
CAGATGATCTATGGTCTCCTTCTGGACCGCCAGCAGCGTATTGTTCTTGCGCTGCAGCGCCAGAGAGTCCGTCACATCCTCATACATTAGGGATAATCCCCCAAGAGGATAGGGAGTGATGACCAGGCGCAGCGTCTTGCCATTGGGAAGATGCATCATCTCCTGCTGCGGCGCGGTGACGGAGGTGAAGAGCGCCAGCTGCATCTTCTTGAAGGCTTGGAAGTCAGCATGCTCCGGCAATTGCCGGTTGTTGCGACTTTCATCGAGAATTTCGCCGTAGGTAGGCTTGGAATTCAGCCATCCGGTCTCCATTTTCATGAGATGCTGGTAGGCGCTGTTGAAAAATATCAGCCTCGTGCTTTCATTGAATATGGCGATGGCAGTAGAAAGGGATTCCAGCACGTCGTAATTGGCAGTTATGACTCTATCCAGATTGGAGGCGAGCTCCTCTTCGTCGGTTATGTCGGTGGCGAAACCCACGAGGCTCTTGTCCTTGGCGAGGCATTCATGGACGGAGAGCTTCCGCCGGGAGCCGTTTATGATCACAAACTGAGAGATCGTTTGTGAGCGGTTGCTTTTGCGTGCATTTTCCGCCAACGAATGCCCCTGGCCAAAGAGATTCCCCGGCACCAACGGTATGTTGTCCAGGAGAATTTTGTCGACGTCGGTATCCAGGGCTTCGGCGTACATTTTATTGCAGTAGACGATCTCCAGCTTCTTGTTCCTCCTCCAAACGAAGACCGGTATGGCGTCGAGAATTTCCCGTAACGAGTCTATCTGCTCCAGGGCCGCGGCCAATTTTTCCTCCATGGAGGCCATGAACGTGGAGGAATCCGTTATGTTGGAGCACCAGAGCATCAGCGTTTCTACGCCGTTTATCAGCATGCGAGAGCCGGTGATCTCGATTTTGCATCCGGTTGAGGACGTCTGAACCACCACGTTAAATTCGGTGCCGACCTTCTTCAGTCTATCGAAATAAAACGATAGATCTTCAGCGGCTTTGCCCTCAAGTGCCGACAAAACATCAGAAATGCATATGGAAATTGTCTTTTTTATGCCGAAAAACACACGAAATTTTTTCGATGAGCCTATGTATTCGTCGGATTCGTTCCAGGCGATCCATCCGTCCCGGGCCAACGACAGCAGCGCCTGGTAGTGGCAGAGGATGTTGCGATACTTTACGAGGCCATATCTGGAATTGTAGCTGCTATGCAGCAGAGCCACAGCCGCCAGCAGCAGAGTCGTCGACGTCAGGGTCGGAGATGTGGAAAATATCAGACAAACGATCCCAAATACAACCAGCAGCAGGCCGATTAAGTCCATTTTGGACCAGGTTTTCATTAAAATCCACGTCTATGGCATACAACTCCACCATTATCAGAAAGTGTTAATAATAAACAAGAGAAAATTAAAAAAATATTTTAATAAAATTCCCATTCTGCCGTCGGCGGCGGCAATAATCTACAAAAACAATTGCGTAATATCGAAATATTTCAGCAGGATTACGCCGCGCCGATCGACGCCCATGTTCATCTGCCATATCTTGACCCCGGCCCGCACGGCGTCCAGCACCGCATCCTTGATCACTCGATTCTTCTCCGTCGCCGGAGGGGCCTTGAACGTGGGAGCGTCATAGACGAAGCACAGCAACAGGATGGCAGCTTTGTGCGTCCTCAGGCTGTCCGCCATGTCGGTGACGTGTCTGACGAAGCGTTCGAAATAGGAAGCGCTTCTCTCGGGAATCGGCGTGTCGCCGACGGCGCAGGACAGATACATCAGAGGCATTTTGACCTCGACGTAGACGTCCCCTATGCGAAAGTCCAACTTTGAATTGCGGATTTTCTGCTCCCGCAGAATCGCAGCGCCGTTTCGCACCATGGGTTCCAGCAGCCCGTTCCGGAAGAAATGCTCCACGTAGCGATTTACGGCATTCTGGTTGATGCCCACCCAGGATTTCGCGCCGTCCACGGAGATCGCCTCCACCGTAAACGCCGTCTTGCGGCTTTTGTCGCAGGAGACGGACAGGAGGCAGGGCAATCCGTCCAGAGAAATATTGCCTATCTTTCCGGTGCTGGGGCAGTGGCAGGTGAAGATCTCATTTTCCTTCTCCACCTTCATGATGAAGCGATTAGGGCGGGAAATGATTCTTCCAATCTCCAACGGAGGCTCAAAGCTGTACATTTTTCAGCCTCTCCTTCGCGTAGGACAGCATGATCCTCGGCATACTTCTGTGATTCTCCCGCAGAAAATCCACCAGAAGACCCTCGTTCCTTTTTCCCACCTCCCGCAGCATCCAGCCGCAGGCTTTGTGTATCAGATGATGTCCGTGGTGCAGAAATTTTCTACACAGCCGCAGAGTGGTTTCGAAATTATCGCACCTTATGTGAGCCTGGGTGGCGACCACGGCAATTCTGTTCTCCCACAGGCTATCTGAGTCGGATAATTTCTCGAAAATCGGACCATCCTTGGGAAAATGCGCGCCGACAATATGGCTAGCGGAGACGTCCACCAAATCCCAGCTGTTGATGAAGGCTGTGTGGGAGAGATACATGTCTGCGACGCAGCGGCGGCCATCTTCGTCTCCACTCTGGAATCGCAGCACCATGATCATCAACGCCAGAGCGCGGCCGTCGTGATACTCGGACTTCAGCAGCCGCAGAAGATCTCCATCAGACAGCGAGAAAGCGTGCTTTTTGGCCATCTTCCGCAGCTCCGGAACCCGACAGCCAAGAACCACGTTCCTGCGGTCGCCTCTTTCTTTTCCGAAAAGAATCTTCTCGCAGAATTTCGCGTGATCCTCAGAGGATTTTCCCCTCAACTCGAGGATCACGTCATCCGCGGTCATCTGCGCCAGACCCATAACTTTCTCCAATTTCGCCGCAGCTAGCAATGGAGATATCATGGCACAGCGAAACGCCCTTCGCAATGAATTGAGCACGAAAGCGCGCCGCTTTAATCCTATTCCTCTGACGCTGACTCCTCTGACGCTGATTTCTCTGCCGCTGGGGTCTCTGCCGCTGGGGTCTCTGCCGCTGAGTCCTCTGACGCTGAGTCGCAGTCGCTTTCCACAATTGTCGTTGTTTTACTGACAGCGCTGACGGTGGCGCCATCTCTCGCTTCCAGGCGTCTTTATCCTCGCCCTCAGGCGCCGGGGGTGGATTCAGCTTTGAGAGCCCGGTGCAGTTCAGAAATCACACGTTCGACGGAAACGCCGCTGTTTATGTTCATTTCCAGTAATTCCCGGAAGCTCCTCCTGCCAACGGCGGCGGCAATGCGCAAAAGCATCGCCGCTGGGCTCTGGGGTTGAGCCTTCTCCAGAAAATCCGCCAGCTCCGCCAGTGTTGCGTAGGTTTTTTCGATGGACATGACCTCGTCGGCGTCCTTTGCCTCCTCCGACGCCTCCTCTTCGTCGTCTTCATCCGGCATCACGCTCTCCACCACAGCCTTTTTGGCCTCATTGGCCATCTGCGTTTTTTTATCGACCATATTTTTGGAGATTATGTGTTCTATGTCTTCTAGAATGCTGAAAAAATCCCGAAAACTCGGTGCGTCCGCGCTGCTTTTTCCATTCAAAAAATCGCTCAGAGATTTCGATTTTACCGTCAGAGCCGTAACCCTCGTCCCCAAAGCCTCCAGAAATTCCAGCGGAGTGGAAACAACGCTTTTCTTTAGCTGCTTCAGAGAGAGACCTTTGACGTCCTTAATCTGAAGATTGCGGCGGGCGATCAGCCAGTCCGCCAGGCTATAGGAGATGGAAATTCCGTCCGCCGGCTGAACCAGCGGAATGAGGACGATTCTTTCGGAAATCTTCTCCGCCAGAAAATGAAAGGGAGCCATGCGGTGTGACATGTCCTCTCCGATGCGGGGGTGTATGTGGTCCCAGAACTTGTCGCAGAGAGATTGAACCAGCAGCAATCCATTTTCTAAGCCGTCAAAGCCATTGGTGGCAGTCAACGCCTCCAGCAGCCACATGGCCATCTGCAGATCTTTTGTCCTTGTCTTGAGGCAGTTGGAACAAATGTTGATCACCTCCGCCCAGTTGGCTTTTTTGGGATCCGTCTGCCAAATACCCTGGGAAAGAGTTATGTCATCCTCTCGTCGATGCTCCCGAATCTGGTCATAAATGAAGTCGTAACCCAAATACTCTCCGCAGGGATTGTCCTCCGAGATCGACTGCAGAAAATCATCGACGACTATCATTCTTCTTCCTCCGAGGCTTCTGGCTGTTGAGCTGGAACTTCGGCGTCGAAATTCGGTTTGTCATCCGCAGCCGTGGATTTCTCCTCCTCCACATCCGTGCTGCGCTCGTGTCCATATAAATTCGGACAGAATTTCGGTAATTGCGGCCACTCCATCGGAGTAAATTTATCCCCTTCCTTGGCCATCGGAGTGATTTTCATGACCATTTTTGAAGTCAGCGTGGTGTTGCCTTTGCTGGAATCCACAATCGGCACGTCGAATTGCACCAGAATTCCACCGGTGGCGGCTTCGGTCTCCTGGTTGATCTTGTGATTCTCCAACAACCGGAGTAGGGCCCACTTGCCGCCGTAGGAGAAGCTGGCCTGCGTTCCCTTGATGGACAAATTCCCGGCCGCGCCTTTTTCGTATGGTTTTTCTTCGGAGGAGCCAACCCAATTGAATGCCACCTCCACTTTGTTATCATTGAAGAAAATCGCGTTGGCGTCGTTTTCAACGGAAGCTCCGTTTATGGCGACGGTTCTATTCAACACCGACGACGTAAGGGCCTCCAGATTCGGAGCCGGCCGCAGCTGGAAATTGAAGGCAATCGGCGCCGTCTTTGGATCAGAGGCTTTCGAGTGGGCAATCCAGGTCTTCAGAAACGGAATCACCTTATTCATGGATTTCAGAAACTCAAGCGCTTTGGCGCTGACCACTTTGGCCTCTCTGTTGCGTTCCAGAGTGGCGTAGGCGGCCGCGGCGGGGCTCTGCTCATACAACTCTATGAACTTCTCGATATCCCGCAGCGAAGCTTCGGCCTCCACCTTGTCGAACGGGAATTTATGGCCGAGGGATTCGTTGAAGAACTTGTTGATGCTATTATAGCAGGCGGCCGCCTTGTCGTATTGGACCACTTCGGCCCTGGACAGCAGAGATTTAGCTACGTTGGAACGCTTGGAGAGGAAATAATCGCCGCCTATTTCGGCGATGGCGCTGATTTCTCCCTTATCGTCGATGGATTCCATGGAAACTTTGGACAGATTATCAGACAGAAATGTCTCCAGAGCCGCTATGGAGTTCCCCGGCTTCTGGGCTTCGTAATCCAGGACGCTGTTGATTATGGACTTCCATTTCTCCACCAACGGACGATTTTTTACCCTCTCTACGATGTTGGGCAACACCAGAAAATCCACCACCGGCGTCGCCAAATCCTTCGCCAGGAACTTAATTCGCTCGAATTGCGCCGTGAGATACTGCCGCAGGCCATTCTGATCCTCCATGTTTAAAAATTTCGGCTTCTTATCGCCGTGCCAACTGTCAAACACTGCCTGTCCTGAAGAATATGGAGTCTCCAGGTCGAATAGCGCATCTATCTTTTCCAACAGCGCCGTGTAATGGGATATCAGCATGGAAGAGAACCCCAAATCCTTCCGGTTATCCTCCTCCTGCATTTCATCCAACATTTTCACCACCTTTGGAATCAAAACGGATGCGTTCCTGATGTTGGTGGCCTGACGCTTGTAGGCGTCCTCCAGCAGATTGCGGGAATGCCCCAGCGGCATGTCGTCGAAAATCTGGGCGCTGCCCAGCAGAGAGATCAGCGACGGATGAAAGCACTTGCGAGCGATGGTTTTGTACATTTCGAAATATTGTGGCCGCATGGTGGGAGGCAGAGCGATGGCAAACTCGTGATATTTATCGATTAATTCCGATATCTCCTTCAGTCTTTTTATGTCCCAAATCAGCATCTTATCTTCGAGAATGGTGGTGGTTAAATTTCCATCCGGCACGACCTGAATGAAAGGCTGATCCAGCAAAACACGTATTTCTTTTTGAAAATTGTCGAATCCAACGGAGGGCGTTTGGATGTTTTCTGACAGTAGCCCATCGGTTAAATCCGTCTTGTATTCCAGTAGACGGGACCTAAATCTATGAAACTCAACTTCCGCCTCTTGGAGCAGCTCTTTGATGCAGCCGCCGCTGACGGTTTCCGAAGCCTTCAGCTCGCCAATCATCTTCACATACTCGTCGGTGGGAGCGAAATGATCCAACACCACCCAATCGAACTTTTTGTTCTTCAAGATGTCCGCAATCAACATGGTTTTGTTGTAGGTTTTGGCTAGATCGTAGGGGGCGTAGGTCGAGGCGGAATCCCGAGATGCCTTTACGATTTTCTCGACGTCGTCGGAGATGCTCTGGAGTATTTTCTCCACAGTTTTGTCGAAAATGTCGCCTAGAAACGCGGTGAACAGCATGCGCAATTTGGCTTCGATGCGTGGCCGGAACAATTCCATGTCGAATTTTGGGAGCGTAAGATTCTTGTTTGGGACGTGACTTTTCATGGCCTCCGTAATGTCAAATTTATCCTTAAATATTGTGGTCGTCAGATCGATGACGCTCTTTCTGTCTTCCAGTTTGCGCATGGAATTGTACTCGGAGCTGGCCCTTTTTATGTTCATCAGCCGCATCGTGAATTCCCTCAGATTCTTAAAACTTAAGAACGCATTCACATCGAAAAGATCCTTCTTATCATGATTGCTCTCGAATTTATCGTGAACATTCTGGAGCATGTTCTTGGTGTTCAGATTCAGATCGATGTACATGGCACGCACGACCGCCGAGTCAAAGACCAGCACCACGGTCTCCATCAACTCCCGCCGCAAACTCGAAAACCAAGATTGGGGCACGAAGATTGACGCAAGATCACGCCATTTGACCACCGGCATGTTCTGCAGCATCTTCACGGTGTATTTGTTCATCAGTATCTGATCCTCATCGCCCTTCAGATTTTCCTCCAGATATTTAATGTTTATCAAAGACGTCTTGAGGGACGACGCCACCTGATAGTAGTCGTGAATCTTGTTCTTTATATTGTTGTTACCAAAAAACCATCCGAAGGAAATGATGGTGGAGCCGGCCGCCAGAATGATTTTGTTCCGGTATTCCACCTTCGTCATGTCGATGGCGTTGAGTTTTATTGGATGGGCCAGATTATGTTCCCTAAAGATCTTGTCCCTGAACAGATCCTGGACGAAACATAGACGATTACCGTCCAAAGCCGCGCCCATCTCCAGATTCACGAACGACTTTGGACTCAGGACGGCCGGTTGGAGTAACTCCGGAGAACTGGCCTCCACCTCTCCACTGCGCCCCACAAAATAAACGCCCCGCAGAATTAATCCATCCTCCGGATTGTGACTATGGAACATCGTGTGCAGATATTTGCTCAGGGATGGCTCAATCTTTCTGAACTGGGATTCGAATAAAATCGCCTCCTTCAGATCATCAGATATGTTTTTTTCCCGAGAAAAGCAGAGAACGCCCCTTCGTATCCCACCGCTCAGTGTTCTGAAAATCTCGCCGATCCAATTGCTGGAAAATGCGTTGCTCAGCGAGTATGGACAGGACCAGCCGAAGATCTGTTGTCGGAAATCTGTATTTAGAAGACGGGTGAATTCCGAAAATCCAGGAATCAAATCCGTCTTCGTCACCAATAAATAAATTGGTAAACGGAAATTCACATCATGTTGAAACGCAAAAATCTTGTCGAATATCTCCTGAGCGTGTTTTTCGATGTTGACGACGTCCGACAGCAGCATGTCCGCCGGCAGAGTAATCATGAGGCCGTCCAGCGGCCGCCGCGGGCGAATGAAAACAAATAATTCGCTTACAAACGACCAGAATTTCCCCTCGTCTTCCTCCAGTCCAATCCTGGGGAACTCAAAAATTATCCCCTTTTTGAACAGATTCCACATGGAATCCATACCCGGTATCTCAGCCGCAAGATGTTCGAAATTTAAGCTTCTCAGCAGCGTGGTTTTCCCGCTATTTTCCGGGCCAGCCATCATCAAACAGGGAAGTTTATACCTCCAGCGCACGTCGTAGGTGCTATTCCTCAGGATTTCCAGCACCCGGAAGAAAATTTTTGTCACCGGTCCCGCCTTCAGAAAGCCATAGAGCGAGAGAATCTCCCCCAATCGCCCCGAGAGTATCGGCAGATCCTCGTGGCGAATTCTTTCAAGAATTTTAGGAGCGGCGGCGGCTCCGGGTTTGGGTATTATCTTCGGCTTCTGTTTGGAGTTGATGTACAGAACGCAGACGCCGAAAAAGACGACCGCCAGCAGAAATGCGACGATCATCATGGCCAAAGAAATCATCGGCACGAATTCCTTCGGGATCAGGGATAATTTGCTGTATATCAGGCTTTTAACGTTGTCCATGTCCATCATCATTCCCGCGTTGCGATGTTGGAGATTTCCGCCAGCAGGCGCCGTAGATCCTTCGTTTCGAACACCCAAACCACCGAACTGACGGTCAAAAACATGAAGATAAAAAACCAGCAGACGTAGTTTACAATCGAATTGTCCGGCAGGAGCTTTCGGTGAATGGTGGGAATGGTGTAGCCGTACTCCTTTTGGAAAAAACGGCCCCCAACGATGAACAAGGATTTATCATTTTTCTGAATAAAATCAAAGAGGTGATTTCTGTGGGCGTCGATTCCCGCCTCCTCGTCTTCGGCGTCTCTGTATTTGCCCTTGAAACCCAGGGCCAGCGCCTTCAGATAAATCTCCGCCTTTGGCGTCGACGCCCCGTCTGTAACCAGCAACTCATTGATTTTATTGAAAACTTCATCACCGGCCATCTGACTGCCGAAATAGCGATATTCCAGCATGTTTTCCTCCCAATACTCCTTTCCGCTCCATTCCATGTTCAGAAAAATTTCATCGGCGAGAGCCGCCATCAGGTAGACCACCTCCCTAAAATCCTGACCGAAGCAGAGACTCTCCTCATTTTCCAGAGCTATTTTCAGGAGCGAACTGATGGACTTGTGCAGGACCTTGGGATCCGCCTCGGCGTCGTTTTTCGCGACGGCTTTTTGGTGATCGAAAACGGTCACACAGAATATTCCGAACATTTCGTCGAGGCTGGATGGCGTCATGTCGAATCAATCCCCATTTCCGAGACCATTGCATGAGGCGGCTTTTTCGTTATGGACCTCGCCGGATCCACCAGCCGCGTGCATGGCAAACACACAACGACACAGGCGACGGCCACCCAGCGTCCCTCTGGCTCCTGCGGCAAATACATCATCGTGCAACGGCCACCTTTAATCTCCCCCAAAGCCCGCGACCTCCGGAAACTCACCAGCATTCCCGCCATATGAAATCGCTCCTCCGCCAAAGCCAGCGTGCTCTGTAAAACCTCGCGCCATTTAACTCGGACTCCAAAATAGATTAACAATGGTTAATGATTTGCTTATGTTTTCCCAAAACCCTAAAAAAATTACAAATATTTTGGATGAAAATCTCGTGAAGGTTAAGAAAAGATAAAGTTGTAGACCGCTTGCGTAACAGCATTGCGAAAGGGAGAATAAATGCCGTCGGTGCCGTTAGCGTGCACCAGTATCTCCAACGGCCACGAACTTGTCTACGCCATAGGTCACGGATCTCACAGTTATTTAAGAAACGAAGCCCCCCAATGGAAAGGAACGATTACATGAGAGAGTTGAGCGCGAAGGAAATCGCAAATAAATGCCGTGGAATTCATCCAGATTTCCGTGCCCATACGGGACTAGGAGCGGAAGCTCGCGTCGTCGTCGGGAAGCAGTAGGTTTCCGGCCGGTGGGGAAAGTTAGTCGGGATTCACCAAAAATTCATCATTTGGGCGTATGATTTTCTTATATTGAGGATTTTGGGTTGCGGTATG
>JAITAU010000057.1 GCA_031283965.1 Holosporaceae bacterium
TGCCTATGCCGTCGTTCTCCAAGATCTTGCCTTCGGCGTCCACCAGATATAGACGATGCTTAGATTGCAGAATAGCGATGGGAATCCGTTCGGCGACGGTTATGCAGATCCTGTCCGGCAACTTTCGCTGCACAACGGCGGAGCGAATCCAGGCGACGTTCTCCAATCTCTCCTTAACGGCCTCCAGAGACATGGCAAAAATATTCCCTTTGTATCGTAATCCGGAAGTTTTCAGCAACAACACGTCAGGCACCCGCTCGTTGCCATCGAATTCTATCTTTTTTATACAGAATATGCTATTTTTAGTCTTTGCAATTCTATCAAAATTAAAGAAAACGCCGCCGGCGACCGCCGCCAAGAATAAAACCGTTAGAAAGAGATTGTTTTTCAGTATTGGAGTTATATATCGTAGCACGCTTCTTCCACAATCCACTGCACCAGTTGATTAAATGAGATTCCCACGTATTTCGCCTGCTCCGGCACCAGGGAAAGTTTGGTCATGCCGGGCTGAGTGTTCACCTCCAAGATGCACAGCTCGTCAGCAACGTGGTCATAGCGAAAATCGGACCGGGAAATCCAGCGACATCCGAGGGCGGCGTGTGCAGTCATGGCATACTCCATGGCCAACTTCCGAACTTTCTCTGGAATCTTGGCGGGAATCTCGTGAAACGAACACCCTGTGCTGTATTTGTTGCGATAATCGTAGAATCCGTTGGAGACCACAATGTTTGTGACCGCCACAGGGTTATTATTCAGCACGCTGACGCTCAATTCCAATCCTGGAATATATTTTTCCACAAGAACTTCGTTATTTTTGTATTTCCACTCGATGGCCTGCAGCGCCTTGACGTCGTTCACGACGTAGACTCCTGCAGAGGACCCGCCGTCTATCTCCTTCACCACAAACGGATAATCCATGGTCGGATTCGCCTTAAATTCATCCCATTTTTTTACAAACCCCTCAGGAATCCGGAGGCCATTGGAAGCAAACAAACGTCGGGAGATGCGTTTGTCCATGGCCATGGCGGAGGCGGCCACTCCCGAATGGCTATAGGGTATCTTCATGAGATTCAGCAGCGCCTGAACGTTGCCATTTTCTCCACTACCGCCGTGCAGAGCGTTCAGCACGCAGTCCGGTGGGTCGGTTTTAAGATGGTCGACCAACTCCCCAACATCTCCGGAAAAATCGTAGTCGTGGCTGTCGTACCCCAATTCCGAAAGAGCCAGGAGACATTCCTTGGCCGTCAGCAGAGATATCTCCCGCTCCTGTGAATCTCCACCCTTCAGGAGACACACTTTTCCATGAACTTTTACGGAAGTGTTCATTACTTATCTCCCAGGAGTATTATTTCCCACTCCAGAGCAATGCCAGTTTTATCAAACACCCGCTGTGCTACCGACTGGGCGAGATTTTCGATGTCCTCCGGCGTGGCATTATCTTCGTTTATTATAAAATTACAATGTTTCTCTGAAACAGCAGCGCCGCCGATCCTGAGACCGCGACATCCGGCAGCGTCTATCAGCTCCCAGGCCTTCTTGCTGTCTGGATTTTTAAACGTTGACCCACAGGTTCTCACCCCAGTCGGCTGGCTCTCGGTGCGCTTTGAAAGCAACTCCTTGGTCCTTTTGGTAATCGAATAGCTGGCGTTTGGGATTCCCCGGAACCAGGCGCGCGTTATGATCAGATCGTCGGCGACGCTGGAGTGGCGGTACCCAAAATCCATGTCCGTCACCCGGACCCACTTCACCAGTCCAGAAGAGGTGACGGCTTCGCATTCCATCATCACATTCGATATGCCGACGCCGTTGCTGCCGGCGTTCATCTTTATTGCTCCACCCACGGTACCAGGCAGTCCAATGAGAAATTCCAGTCCGCCAAGCTCGTGGTACATGGCCACGGTGGCGAGCTCGTTGCAGTGGACAGCCGCCCCCACCTCCAACACATTCTCGTCGACGAATATTTTCTTGAACCAATCGCCAAGCATAATCGCCACGCCACGGATTCCACTACGGCGAATCAGCACGTTGGACATGGCCCCCAGCGGCGTGATGGCGATATCCTGTGGAAGATTACGTAGAAACACTACTAGATCATCCATGTCCGCCGGCACGAAAAGGACCTCTGCTGGCCCGCCGGTTCCAAACCACGACCTTTTGCCAACGTCTGCATTTTCCTGCAGTAGACCCTTTACCGGTGGCAGCATATTTAGGATGGACACTTGTCGGCTCCTGTTTGAAGCATTTCTGCCAGCCCATAGGCCCATTGCGTTATGTCGCCGGCACCGAGGAAGATCACGAAATCTCCAGCGGCTGCCATGCCATTGATTTTTTCTCTCAGCTTCTGCACATCCGCCACAAATTCTGAGGGAACGGCAGCATTCTCCTTCAGGCGGTTCAACAGCGACAGATGATCCACGCCGTTACATTGTTCGCCGGCCGGATACACGGCAGTCACTAGAACCCCATCACTTAATTCCAGCACTGTCGCGAAATCCGGAAGAAAATTCTGCAGCCGCGTGTAGCGGTGCGGCTGAATCACAGCGTAAATTTTCCCTCTGCACAACTGGCGAGCGGCATTCAGCACGGCGGAGATCTCCACCGGATGGTGTGCGTAGTCGTCAACTATGGTAACGCCATTGACGTCGGCAACTTTGGTGAATCTTCTCTTCACCCCCATAAAGGATCCGAAGGCGGCCCGCATATTCTCCTCCGATATACCCAATTCGAGTCCGACGGCGATAGCCGCCAGCGCATTCTGCACATTGTGGATGCCAAACATGCTCAACTGAAACTTTTCCCAGCGACGTCCAGCGTCAATTCCATATTTTTCACAGATACTTTCTGCCAAAACAACATCAAACTCAGTGAATTTATCAGTAAGACGGATGTTTTCGCAGCACACATCCGCGCCCGGCGCCAATCCGTAGCCGATGACGCGGCGATCCATCAGCTCGTCGGCGATTTTTTTCACTTCCGGGTGGTCCAGGCACAGAATAGCAGCCCCGTAGAAGGGAATATTCTCGACAAACTGCAGGAACAACCCTCGCAACTCTGAGAAATCCTTAAAATTATTGATGTGATCCAAGTTGATGTTGGTGACCACAGCCACAGTGGAGGCCAATTTTGTGAAGGAACCATCCGACTCGTCCGCCTCCACCACGATCCACTCGCCGAAGCCCAATCTAGCGTTGCTGTTGTACGCATTCACCACGCCGCCGTTCACCACGGTGGGATCCAGATTTGCCTGCTCCAGTAGAGCGCCGATCAGGGAGGTGGTGGTGGTTTTGCCGTGAGTGCCAGCAACGGCGACGGAGCGCTTCATCTTCATAAGTTCCGCCAGCATTTCTGCCCGGCGCACCACTGGGATTTTCCGTCGGCGGGCCTCAAGGATCTCTGGATTATCGGCGGCGATGGCCGATGACGAGACCACCACGGTGGAGCCATGAACATTTTCTGCCCTGTGACCGATGGACACAGCCACTCCTTTCCGCGACAATCGCGCGGTGAGGGGATTCTCCCGCAGATCGCTGCCGCTGACCTTGTAGCCCAGATTGACAAGAATATCAGCTATGCCGCTCATGCCGATGCCGCCAATTCCGACAAAGTGAACAACGTTGGAACCGATCGGAAAATTCTTCACCCTGCCCCCTCCCACTAGCTTTTGGCTGCATTCTCAACAAACTTCACAAAATCGCCAGTAGCCCCACCGACAGACTCCCAGATCATATTGGAAGCAGCGGATTTTAGCAATTCTGGATCGGATAAAATTTGCTCCAGTAGCCTGGCTAGTTTTTCAGCGATTTCCTCAGTCTCTTCCAGCACCCAGGCGGCTTTTTTGCGGCCGTAGTAGGCGGCGTTGTGGAGCTGGTGATCGTCGGAGGAAGAGGGATAGGGTATGAGGATTGCCGGCCGGCCAACGGTGGACAATTCTGACAGCGTCGACGCGCCGGAGCGGCAAATCACAAGCTGAGAAACGGCCATTATTTCCGACACATGGTGCAGAAACTTCTCCAGCATGGCTTTCACGCCGATGTCTTCATAAGCCATCCGCAATTTTTCCGCATCAGCTTCTCCCACCTGTTGAATTATCTCGACGCGACGGCGGTTGCTCGGTTCCAGCAGCCGTAGGGCGTCCGGAATGATCCTGGTGAAAGAGGCGGCCCCCTGGCTGCCGCCGATGACCAGAAGGGTTATCTTTTCGCCGCAGTGGTAGTGGACGTTTCTTCCGAATTCCTCCCGCACCGGGGCGGCAACTCTTGTCCAACAGCTCCCCAGGTCGAATGTGGACAGTCTCAAATCAGCGATTTTCTTCAGGAATCTGTTGGCTCGACCGACGATGGAATTTTGCTCGTATACGACCACCTTGGCCCCCAATATTTTTCCCACGACTAAAGGCACAACCGTGAGAATTCCGCCAAAACCGACGACAACGTCTGGAGTTTCCCTGCGCCACAGTCGGAGAAAGCGAAAAAAGATTCCGATCAAATACGAGACGACGCCGAAGATCTTGACGTCGGAGTAGCGGACGGTGTCCAGAACGATTTTCGGCTCAATGTCGGCGCAAAAAACCTCTCCCCGACCGTCTGTTACCATGCTTACCAGATGATCGCTCTTCAACAACTCCCTGAAGAGCACGCAGGCCGGAAACATGTGGCCTCCAGTGCCGCCGGAACATAGGACTATCTTCACCAATTCCTCATGGATGCGTCCGGAACTCTACTAAAATATCGTCCGCCTGTCCAGAATCGGAGAGATGAAGGACCGAGCGAATACATGGTTCCCTATTGTGAATGTTGGGAATTGGAGAGCATGGCCGCATGGCGTCTTTTCGCAATTTACTCGTCGTCGACAATCTTGATTTTGGGGGTATTTTTTGCGGCGTATTTCAATGTAGCAACGGCGATCCTATGCCACAGAGCCTCAAATTCTTCATCCGTACGGCTGGCAAAGCGATGCGATTGTGCTGCAGGCATTCTCTCCTAGCGCTCCGTCGCCGACGTCTTTAAATTTGAATTATCTACGGCGACACAATATAATCCCGCAGCAGTGGTTGGGGTAGGAGTTGAAATGGACATTAGGTTACCTTTTGATAAGGACGGTTGTAGGATCGCCGTCATTGTTGCCGTCGTCGCGGTTTTGCTCGGGCACATCAGCACCAATCTTGGGTGGTTTGGATTTTTGTTGGCCGTCGGCTGCTTGCTATTCTTCCGGGATCCCGATAGATTGCCGCCGTCTAAAACATCTGTAGCTGTAAGTCCAGCCGATGGCATTGTGCTGAAAATTCAAGAATCTGCCCCGCCAGAGGAGTTGGATCTCAAAGGACCGCGGAAAAAAATCAGCATATTCATGAGTCTATTCAATGTGCACGTTAATCGGTCACCGGTGGTTGGCGTTGTGGAGAAGATGGTCTACGTTCCCGGTAAATTTTTCAACGTCACTCTGGACAAAGCCAGTGATTTCAACGAGCGGCAGGTGATTCAGGTGAAGACGGCCGACGGCGTCAAAGTGGTTTTCGTTCAGATCGCCGGCCTGATCGCACGAAGAATAAGATGCGATGTCGCCGAAGGGGATGAATTGGCGCTGGGTCAGCGGATTGGCCTCATTCGATTCGGCAGCAGATTGGATGTTTATCTGCCGATGGACGCTGAAATTCTGATGGAGGAGGGACAGGTCACGGTAGCCGGAGAGACGGTCCTGGCGAATCTCAAGAAAAAGGCCGGCAAATGAAGAATCGGGGCAGGATTGGACGGCGGCGGCGCAGCGCGGCAGTGGCAACTGGGAGAGGTGGTGCCCTGTTGATCCGCTTTCTGCCCAGTACGTTTACGATTTCCGCATTTTGCTTCGGCCTTACGTCCGTTCGATTCTCACTCTTCCATAAATGGGAGCATGCCGTCACCTGCGTTCTGGTGGCGGCGCTGTTGGATGCGCTGGACGGCAAGGTGGCACGACTGCTTGGGCAATCATCCCGCTTCGGTGCAGAGCTGGACTCCCTGTCTGACTTGGTTTGCTTCGGAGTAGCACCATCCATCGTCTTGTTTCTCATGTCGGCACAGGCTTACGGCCGCGTCGGCTGGAGCGCCTGCATGTTCTACACCATATGCTGAGGCCTGAGGCTGGCCAGATTCAACGCAATGCTGGCAGTCGTCGACCAGAGACCAGAGTGGATGAAGCGGTATTTCTCCGGCGTTCCAGCCCCAGCTGGCGCCGTCTTGGTGATGTTTCCCGTAATTCTGTTTTTCGAGACAGAAAATCGTGCTTTTCTTGACCCACCGCTGGTGATTTGCTGCCTCCTGATGTCCGGCGGTCTGATGATAAGCACCATGAAGACTTTCTCCTCCAAGATGCTGGAAATCACCAACTGTCCGGCGTTTTTAGTGCTGTTGTCCATAAGTTTTGTGGTGATCTGCCTCATTACCGAGCCCTGGCTAACGTTGTCGGCACTCATCGTGGCCTACATTGTGTCCGTTCCATGTGGTGTTCGACAGTATTCACGGTCTCTAGAGATGGAAGAGGCCTTAAAAGAAGAGCAAAAAGCGTCGTAGATGAAAAAGTATTTTCTTTTCGTGTTGCTTGGGGCGCTTTTTGTGCTCTTTTTCCCCAGGCCTGAGAAGGTTAAGAATCCAGGTAGCGCTCTCCGGCAAGTTCTGTGCGCCGAAAAATTCGAACCGCTGGATGATGATCGCCGTCTCTACGTAATCGCCGGCATCGACTACATTCCCTATGAATTGATAGAGCTTTTCGAAAGTCTCACTGGGGTGAAGGTGATCTTGGATATCTTCGACTCCAACGAAATCCTGGAGGCGAAGCTACTGGCCGGCGGAGCCAAATACGACGTCGTGTTCCCAACCGCCTGGCCGCATTTTTCAAGACAATTGAAGGCGAAAATCTACCGAAAGCTGGACAAAACCCGCCTGGATCTCTCCATCTTCGACGAGGACATTCTGAAGCGACTGGCGGTCTATGACCAGGATAATTCCCATGCTCTTCCATATCAGTTCGGGATTTCCGGCATAGGGCTGGACGAAAAGAATCTTGGGGAGTCGCTGAAGGACGCTCCCAGGGATAGCTTGGCACTGCTGTTCGACCCTGTCTATGCGAAAAAGATAAGCAAATACAGGATATCTCTGTACGAATCGCCAAACGAGCTGTTTCCAGCGGTGTTGGCCTATCTGGGGCTAAATCCGGAGACTGAGGAGAGAGCGGACATAATAAAAGCCGCCGACCATCTGAAGAAAATCCGGTGCTGGATATCGAAATTCACCTCCTTCGGCTTTGAAGATCTGTCCTCCGGCAACGCATGTGTGACTTTGGCCACTTCCGGAGACGTGCTGAGAGTCGGCAGCGACAACAACAAACCCAGCATCAAATTTTTCTATCCACGGGAAGGGGCCGCGCTGTGGGTAGACGTAGTGGCGATCCCGCTGGGGGCGAAGCACATCAACAACATCTACGCATTTCTCAAATTTCTGTTTCATCCGATGGTGATGGCCCACATCACCAACTGCACCTCCAGGGCAAACGCTGTGATGGAAGCCTCAAAATACGTCGAAAAAAGATTGATGGACAATCAGAACATCTATCCCACCATCGCCATCAGGAAAAAATGCTACATCGAAAAACCATTGCCTCCTCACATCGAAGTATTGAGGACGAGACTGCTGACCAAGATCAAATCCATGGACCGCTGAGAATGCACCAATATGCGAAAATCTCGACGTCCTGGCGGCCTGCATGGCGAAATTGGAGGCTATTTACGGTGCTTTTCGTACTTCTGTGCCTCGGCTGCTCCAGGTATGAAACTCCAAGCCTTCCGGAGCTGGACCGCGAATCCATTTCTCCGGAGGAAATTCTACGACGACAGGAAGAACTCAAAAGACTGGTAGAAAAAGCCCACGCCGACGAGTGATACTCGGTTTGTGATGCCAAACTGCGCTGCTGCGGTTAGTGGTGTGATTTCTGGAATTCGACTTTCATCTAAAAATCCAACTCTGAATAATGGGCCGGAGGAATGACATTGGAAATGCGATCTGCGAGAATTCCACGAAACGACGGGCGGGATTTTACCCTCATGTACCATTCCTTCACGTTGGGATGGCTGTCCCACGCCATGGAACCCACGTAATCGACGCAGGATATTTGGGCGGCGGCGCAGACGTCAGCCAGTGTGAATTCATCTCCGGCCAGCCAATTGCGACGATCCATCAACCAGGATATGTAATCGAGATACTTCCCCACGGCGGCGTTGCCCTTCCTTAGACTGGCGGAATCAGGAGAGGCGTTCCCCATATACTTGTTCATCACCTTCTCGAAGACGATATTTTTCGTGACGTCTGCAAAAAACATCTCGTTGAACAGCGTCATAATCCGCCGCGTCTCGGCGCGTTCCTTCTGGGTGACCCGCAGGAGCGAAGTGGAGCGGTAGTGCAGTTCCAGATGCTCCACGATGGCGTACCAACCCTCGAGTATCGTGCCGTCCATCTCCAGGAGCGCCGGAAGATCCGAAAAAACGTGATTTTCCGAAAATATTTTCTTCCTTTTCCACGGCAAATCCACCATTAACTCGTGGTCTAGGGACTTTTCCAGCAGATAAATCCGCGTCAACCGTCCGAAGGGGCACAGGGGATAGTGGTACAGCTCCCGCATATCCTGGATATTCCATCACAACTGTGGCTATTCTAGAGGAAGTCGGCAGAAATTACCATGATGGATTGATTTTGAACGGATACAACCATCGCCGGATAGTTCTACTTCGTGTATCACGGAAAAAGAGGGCGCCGCGCGCCCTCCACACCCACAGCTCTGCCGTCGGGCTATCTTCTCAGCGACCTGCGGCTGATACCAATCAAACTACTTCGGCAAAGTTTTTTTGTTCGACAATGCCTCAGCAAGGCTTTTAGCTACGCTACTCTTGTAGTTTTGCTCAACAAGATCAGTCAATCCCGGACAGCCGTCTTCTTTTAATATGGTATCAATTTCCACAACATCACTAACAAGATACGAAAAAGCTTCACTATTTAAGAGCAAAGAAGCATCACTCCTTGCTATTTTCGCCGGCTCAAAACTAACTCGATACAAATGCAAAATGGCCTTACTCAAGGCGTTCATCAATCTCGAATATTTATTACCATCGATTCCCGGAATTCCGGTGGTAAAAATGAGAGAAAGTTTTGTACTCAGCACAGAGGCAAAAAGATCAGTCAGGCCACCAAGCTCACGGACGGCGGAGATCATTTTATACAAATTCTGCAAATGCCCACGCCACTCGCCCAACAGGTCATTTACACCCCCCGCAATAAGAGCATCATTCCCCCCTGCATAAGCAGTTTTCCCCTTAACTGCGTCGCACAGATATTCGAAATTCATCGGGCTAATGAAACTGGAATCTTCTTGTCCTTGACACGACGGATACGTTTTATAACTGACATATCCTTTAAACAAAGAAAGAACAGACAGGGTGTTGATCATTTCGGACAAAACGCCACCACTAATGTCAAACCCACCGTTCACGGAACGGACACTTCCGGCATAGTCCATAATAGAGAAGATTTTACCAGCCATTACTGACAGATCGTTCAGAACCCATCCGCCCAACACATTCACAAATTCAGAATCATTGCTCTTAGCAAGTACATGCATGGTGTTTTCATCATTTATAACGTTGTAAATTGAGTCTGGGAGCATATCACGGTAATAAGCGATGGTATGAATAAAATCGCCCAGAGCACTTGTCGAAAAACTTAATTTCAACACACTGCTGCTGCCCCAACTGGCACGGACGTCGATGTCAACAGAATTGCCGGAAAAACGCAATGGACCGCTATACGTCATCATCTGCAGGCGCGCATTCATTGCGCGATCGGCCACTTTAGCGAGTTCATCAGAAGCAGATTTCCCCTGCAAAGAGACCGTCGTCGTCGCAGTCTCAAGACACTTAAGACGAGTCGTATCTTGCCCACGCCCGTATTTGTCCTTTATTATATTCACAAGTGCTTCTGCACCCTTTTTAGAAAGCGTGGCAATCTCCGTACCGGAAGCACTCTTCCCGCCTTCGGCAAGCGCGAAACCGTCAGCCATTGCGATGTCCCGAGTGCACGAAACGATAGGACCGAGAAGAACATCGTATTTTGCTCCACTCGCATCAGCGAAAACTAGACTCAAGTTTTCGTACATCCACTTACCGAGCAGAGGACGCAAATACGAAGGTAGAGAATTCCAACCACAAGACAACCCGGCAAGGCTAGTCGACAGGGAGTTGACGTCGACAAGACTGTTTTCGTTCACATTCACAATAGTTCTACACAAGAGCGACAAAAACCCATTAAACCCTCCGACAAAGCTCAATAACTGAGATTCGACAAAACTGCAAATACCGGCGCTAAGCATTCCGTAAACCATTCCGACCATAGGCTCACCACCTTTGCAAATCTCAGTTGTAATATCTGACATACCAAAATACGTCAACACAGCAGAACAACAATCAGCCAAAGGAGGGTGTTTAAAGGTCAACGCAGCGAAAGTTGCAGGGCCGAAAATATAGCTATCACGAGAGTCAAAACCTCCACTCTCATCACACGCAACAAAGGCACATGAGTTGCCTTCACCATCTCCGGAAAGACTGATGCCCTGCCACCGGACAACGCTGCTAGAACTACTAGAACTACTAGAACTGCTAGAACTACTAGAACTGGAGATCGAATCAAACGAAGCATCGCAACTGGTAGGCCAACCACCCAAACACAAAGCAAACACCGTTCCAAGCACATTAACATATCTCAACTTAATCATAGCACTCTCCTATTTCTTTCTAAAAAAACATACAAACACACACCAAACAAAACAAAAAAACACAACAGCAAAGACGTCACTTACATTTACTCAACCGCCTCTTTAAACAAAGCATACGCCGCGGCAGAGTCACACCCCAGCATTTTCATCAAAAAATTTTTACTCAGTCGACTGTAGGCGGCACACTCACGCTCACGCCCGCGTTGACCAGAGACGCCGACATCGTTTGTAAAAACTTTCAACACCACACCGCAATATTCATAAACCGAGCCCCCCTCGTTTTTACTCACAAAATCACCAAAATCCGTAACCGGGGGAAAAGGGTCAACACCGAACTTCACGCCGAAACGGTACAAATACAGGAGAGGACATAAGAATTTTTGACGGAACGTAGCCGCATCACTGTACGCGTCCCACTTTTTAGTCAAAAAACAGGACCGAAACGCCATATTAATTAAGTTCATGCACAGAGAGTAACACTTCAGAACCTCCGCGGGCAGTTTCTGACCCACCGCAATTCCTTCCATCGACTTAGCAGATGCGAGAAGACCAGGGTTATCCTTCCACACACTTTCTGGGCCAACCATATCACGTCTCATATCTTCCCGAAAACCATTCAACACACCACTATATCGTGCGATGGTTCTTGAGATCTCTCCTGCCCTCACATTTTTGCTTGTATCGTGAGAATACAAACGAAACTTTAAAAATCTCGACAAAGCGTCTCCATTCGATCGATCAGCGTCGGTAACGACAAAGGGATCGACGCCAGGCCGTTCATTCTGGTTCTGCGCCTGATTCAGCACCAGTAGATTCTGTGTCTGGTTCACATTCGTTGTCGGAGGATTCTGCGTCGCCTGCTTCACCTTCGGCGCCGGCGGCTTCGGCGCCAGCTGATTCGGCACCAGCCGCTTCGGTACCAGCTGATTCGGTACCAGCTGATTCGGAGCCACCTGATTCGGAGCCACCTGATTCGGGGCCAGCTGATTCGGGGCCAGCTGATTCGCGACCGGTGGGTTCACTACCAGCCGATTATCATCCGGTCTTCCCAAGTTTTCGGTTCCTACTTGAGCCGGTCCGGCAACCGCTTCGTAAGCACCCTTGCCATCTACACCAGCGAGGTATCCCGTTAAGGCGGTTAACAACGCCCCCCTAAGGTTATTGTACGCGCCGGCACCTTTTACCTTTTCATCCAACAACCGTCCGACAGCGGCAACATACGTCTCGCCCGGGTTGACGTTGTTCCTCCAATGGCCAACAATATCAGATACGCCTATGTAATATTTGTTGTTCGTGATATTCAGACTGGTTTTCAACTGCTGAAAAGGAATACAAGAAAAATTGGAGCTATTCAAAAAACCAGTCATACTCGACGTCACCTCAGAGCACTCGCTAACATCAACGCAGGACAAAAACGTTGCTACAAAAAAGATACTTTTTTTCATGGCGCTCTCCATTCAATCAACCATAAACATAACGCCATTTTACACGCACTAACAAGACTTGTCAAGTGAAAAACACAAAAAAAATCTTTTTTTTCCTTCCATTTCACAATTGTTCAACATTGTACTGGAGAAGAAGACGGCAGCACCAATGACTATTCGGCTGGCGCACATCGGCAGACGCCGAAGCAGTGCGACTCAACAAGGCGAGGATCTATAAAATCGTTGAAATTAACAGGACACCCGGGCACAAAATGTAATTGAACATTATGTTTAATGGGGGTCATCACTATTACCTGGCATGACGCTCGGCTGGTCATCATTATCCCAACCCGCTCGAGCGGCGCCCGGTCCAGAAAGTTAGCTTCTGCGGCGGGTTATCACCACCCACGCGCCGTCCACAGCCGTCGTCTACGTCGAGGACTCAGATCCTTTCCGCATAACCAATCAGCGGCCGGGAGATCGTCCACGGCCGCACTAACAGACTGGTTTTACTCCATTTCCCCTCAGGCACCACCGACGTCTGCCACCTCTGGATCTACATCGTCAATGACGATACCATCGCCTGCGCCTGCTAGTGGTGGGGGGACAAGCCCGCCGACACCGTCGAGGGGTGGGTGTTCCTCTTCAGCCGCGGGATGATCATCACCGACGCCACCGGCACCGCCGCCGCCGCCGCCGACGCCACCGGCACCATCGACACCACCGGCACCACCGCCGCCGCCACCGGCACCACCGTCGCCGCCACCGCCGCCGCCCTCGCCTGCTACCGCTGGATCCACATTTTCGATGTCGATACCATCGACTGCGCCTGCTGGTGGTGGAGGGACAAGCCCGCCGACACCGTCGAGGGGTGGGTGTAACTCTTCAGCCGCGGGACGACCATCATCCACGGCCTCGACAGCAAGAGGGGGAATATTCGAAGTAGGATCGAGGCCATACAACCGGGCGATGTACGCAGCGATTCCTCCAATAAACTGTGGACTATATGTTCTATATACCCCCGCGGGAATTCGTGCTCTCTTTTGTTCCACCAGGACGGAAACAACGTCACAAAAACGACTACCGGCGTTGGTGGCCAAGCTCCGATTCCACTCTTCGATGACCTCTCGCGCGATTGTGGACCAAATGTTCCTTTGATCTGACACAGCCGCTTTCAACTGTCCGGTCCATCCTCCCGGACCTGTTTGACGTCTCAAAAAGTTGTCAAAATTCACAGGACCAACGCACTCACTAACGTCAACCCAGGACAAAAACGTTGCTACAAAAAAGATACTTTTTTTCATGACGCTCTCCATTCAAACAACCATAAACATGACATCATTCTACACGAACAAACAAGACTTGTCAAGTAAAAAACACAAAAAAATCTTTTTTTTTCTTCCCACCCATTTCACAATTGTCCAACATTGTACTGGAGAAGAACACGGCAGCACCAACGACTGTTCTGCTGGCGGACATCGGCAGACACTGCGGAACACGGTAGGCCAGCAATGTTAGCATGCACAGTATCATCAAAAACAACGCCATATCCAGGAGAGAAACGCAACTGAGCATTATGCTTGGCGCAGAACTGATGTTCCCCCTCTAGACGCATTGACAGCCCTCGATCCACGCTTTGTTCGACGCCTATCCCCAACGATGGAGAAACTTTGGAGACTTTCGAAGTAAAACTCGCGCCGCCGCAGCTGACGATGTGGCGCGACCGACGCACGCCCAACTTCAGATACAGCAGAGGGCCGGCGCTCTCCAGGTATCCCACGCGACAGTCCAAATTCATACTCCCACCGCCACTGGATGCGGAATAGCTGGCGCCTCCGTTGGTCCCCGGGAACTGCACGTATTTGGTAACTCGGTGAGAAGACCCCAAATCGCAGCTCACTTCACATCCCAAATAGGCTCTGCCGCCGACACAACGACCGAACCCTGCGCCAAGGCTGCCGAATCCCGTACTGCCGCGTACCCGTGAGAACCCCGGACGATAGGTCATATCAATGGAGGCAACCAAGTTATTCAAGGCGTCAACATCAACGTGGTTAACCACATACCCCGAGCCCAGCAGGGCAGGCAACTCGGCATGACCAAAGGCGGCATTATTGACAGCCCACTCGCCACCATCATTCAGGCGAGTGTTGGAGTCCATTTTATTACTGACGGACCCCACGCCTCCCCCCAGGATCACGTAGAACCCATCGCCGAGCTTTCGATCAGGACGGTTTTCACGATGTTTGGGATTCGTTCCACTTTCATCATAAGCATTCACATTCGGCGCGGGGCTGTCCGACGGAATTCCCACGACTTCTCCGACAATTCCCATCGTGAAACAGGCCGCAAAACCTACTGTAACAACTTTTTTCATGAATCAACACTCCCAACCAGCAGAACGAATTCACCACAAACCCCAACCGGAACAGTATACGCTAATTTCTTGTGGTATGCAAAATATCCACGGCAAATTGTCGCCATTCACAGGCTATTTTCATTGTTTT
>JAITAU010000002.1 GCA_031283965.1 Holosporaceae bacterium
GGATATTACCAACATTTGGCAGTCTTCAAGCTCGTCTTCGAGTTCGTCTTCAACGGCGAT
Source organism: Holosporaceae bacterium (assembly GCA_031283965.1). Lineage (GTDB taxonomy): Bacteria > Pseudomonadota > Alphaproteobacteria > UBA3830 > UBA3830 > JAIRZM01. The sequence goes on from JAITAU010000002.1 coordinate 61, forward strand.
TGGCGGTCTTAATCTCTCCAGTACCGTCAGTTGGTCTAATGAATACCCATTTTTCATTGCGTTGGAAACCAAAGAGGCGCTGAGAGCCTTCTGGTCGCCATTTAGACGCATCAATTCTCTCAGGAGACTGTCACAAAAAATACCGTCGACAAGAAGCCATTTCCCGTTGACGACATTCTTAAAATTCAGAAAAAGATCAAACAGACTCTTACCCGACGTCCCCCTGCGGAAAAGCAGATCAATAGAAATATAGAACAATCCATTTTTTATTACATAACCAGTATTACCATCCTCTCCATCATAGTCATTGACAGCATTATAAATATGGTCAACCCGCTGCGCAACCATTTGCGCAATCCTTCGATTCTTAAAAAGAAAATGGTTCTTCCACATAAAATATTCTGCGCTTACATCAAACAGCTGGCGTACCGTCTCATCGTCTAGATACGCGCCCACCTTTAGATTAATATCCCGTTTCATGCCCAGCAGGCCGTTTGGGACGTTACTTATGTTCCACCTTTTCATCTCTTTCTCTGACAGCACCTTTTCTTCATACTTCTTATAGATAAACTTTTCCCTCTTACCGAGAAAAAACACCACCGTACGGGTGAAAGCAATTACTTCAGTTATTTGATCAAGCTTATCCTGCGTTATATCCTTCAGCTGCGACAGTATATCAGCCGTTCTTTCTTCCAATTCCTTCTTCTGCTCATCTGTAAGTTGTGTATTCTGACCTTCCTTCTTCTGCATACTCTCCCTTATCTCATTCTTTACCACATCACTTATCTTCTCGTCTGCCTGAAACGGCTTATGCTTTTCCCATAGCGTCGCCCCCACGTCCGCCGTCATGGACGCAATTCCCATCTCCAGGCTCAGACCCTTTATCGCTTTTTTCATGTTTTACTCCTCTATTATAAATAAACACATCGAATATATATGATCATATGGGAAAAACACAAGAAAAAAATATCGATATTTTAGGAAAAAACGCGTTGGATTTTTAGCCACTTATCCGAGCAATTGCGGGAGTATGCCACGTATGGGTTATTATCTGTCGATTCTCATAATTATTAGCGAATCTGGACCGAAAACCTGTGATTATGATAATCTGCGACGTAGTTCAGGGACGTTCAGAGTGAAATTTCTTGACAGAGCCAAGGCTTTTCTCAAGGCCGGGGACGGCGGCGACGGTTGCGCCAGTTTCCGGCGGGAAAAATTCATAGAATACGGCGGTCCGGACGGCGGCGACGGCGGTAACGGCGGCAGCATCTATTTCGAGGGGACAAATCGCCTGAACACCCTGATCGACTACCGTTATCAGCCGCATTTTAAGGGGAAACGCGGCGGCAACGGCGGCGGCGCCAATCGCCACGGGGCAAACGGAGACGATCTGGTGCTGAAAGTCCCGGTCGGCACCCAGGTGTTGGACGAAACCGAAGAGAACACTCTGGCTGATATTCTGGAGGAGGGGCAAAAGGTGTTGATAGTGAGGGGAGGAACCGGTGGGCGCGGCAACAATCGCTTCAAATCATCCACCAACCAGGCGCCACGCCGGGCGGACGCCGGTGGGATCGGCGAAGAAATGACCCTCTGGTTGCAGCTCAAACTTATCGCCGACGTAGGTCTGGTGGGGATGCCCAACGCCGGCAAGTCAACTTTTCTGGCTGTCACCACCCGGGCGAAGCCAAAAATCGCTGATTATCCATTCACCACCCTCATCCCACAGCTGGGGGTAGTCCGGGTGGATGCGGACGAGTTCGTACTGGCGGATATTCCAGGGTTGATCGAAGGAGCCCACGACGGGAAGGGTTTGGGCCATAAGTTTCTGGCCCATATGGAGCGTTGCAGTCTGCTGCTTCATATCCTGGACGCGACTCGGGAGGATCTTTACAATGCCTACGCCACAGTCCGTCAGGAACTGGAGATCTACCGGCGGGACCTCGGAGAGAAGCCGGAGATAATCGTGCTCAACAAGTGCGATTCTCTGGAGCCGCATGAGGTGATAAAACGCCGGATGGTCTTCGAGAAAAAGTGCCGTCGTCGGGTTTGGACCATTTCGTCGCTGCGCCCAGATGAGGAGATTGTTTTTCTTCTGCGAGAAATTGTGGCCGTGAGAAAATCTCTGCTTGCAGCTCACGTAGAAGTTCCAGTTTCAGCAGATGCGAATTAGGCGGCATTATTTGAAGGAAATTGTCATGGATCAGAAATGCAGAATCTACTCGCCGGAGGATTTCGTTGGACTTCGGAGGGCCGGCTGGCTTGCTGCCCACATCCTCGACCACGTCGCGCCGCTTGTGGTCAACGGCATAACCACTTTGGAGCTGGATCAAGCATGTCAGGATGAAATCCTGAAGCACAACGCCATTCCCGCCTGCAAAGGCTATAACGGCTACCCGAATTCCACCTGTATTTCCCTAAATCACGTGGTGTGCCACGGCATTCCATCCGCTCAAAAAATTCGCAACGGCGATATTTTGAACATCGACGTCACCGTCATTGTGGACGGCTTCTACGGCGACTCCAGCAGGATGTACGTGGTGGGAAAGGCCTCGCCAAAGGCACTGGAACTGATAGACGCAGCCCGCAGCGCCCTGATGCTGGCCATTGATCTGGTGAAACCCGGAGCCCGTCTCGGCGACGTCGGCAGCGCCATTCAAAACTACGTTGAAGCGCGGAAATTTTCCGTCGTTCGAGACTATTGCGGCCACGGCATCGGTCGAGTTTTCCACGACGAACCGGCTGTGCTGCATTTCGGTAAACCAGGAACGGGACTGAAACTCAAACCCGGCCATGTGTTCACCATAGAGCCAATGATAAACGTTGGCGGCCATGAAACGCGACTGCTGGCGGACGGCTGGACGGCGGTCACCCGGGACCACTCCCTTTCGGCGCAGTTTGAGCACACCGTTGGAGTCACGGAGGATGGCTGCGAAATTTTCACCATCTCTCCCGAAGAATCACGTGGGTAAAGTGCGACCGCGATTTCGTTGGAGATTTGTAATTCAGTTGAACGTATCAAAGACCTTGCTTGGGATATCGTGACCGAGCTTCCAGTTTAGGAGCGAGACTTCGATGTTGCCGTCGGAGTGCTCGTCGTTTTCGTTCTCCAGCAGGATCCATTTTCTGAGGGTTAGGGGATTTTTGGAGAACACCAGGATGACGGCGCCGTCGATATCCTCGTTTTTCCGGCGAAATTTTATGAAGACGGCGTCCGATTCTTCACGAATCGACAGAATTTTCAGGTGTTTCCTTAGATTCACCTCCGGGCTCAGGAGAAAAGATAAGGGAGATGAGTACATGGAGGTCTCGGTTCGCTCCTTCAGTTCACGGTCGTAGTGGACGATCCTGTTGTTCTTGGCGATGATCACGTGGGTCGGAGGATTTTGGTAATCCATTTTCATCAGTCGCGGCCGTTTCAGAAAAAAACGACCGACTGAGCAGCGACCGCGTCCGTCAATCTGCACAAAATCCGACTCGAAGGTGGTGATACCGTTGAAATATTTCTCCACTTTCTCCAGATAATCGGCGGCGTTCCTCTTCACTCCTGCGAAAAATACGTCGCTGCATAACAGTTTCTTGTCATCGACTTTTGTCGGCGCGGCGGCAGCTCGAACGGCGGCGAAGAGGATCAGGAGCGAGAGAACGGCGGTAGTTATTTTTTGCGTCATGAGTAGTTATCTTCCCAAAATTTCCCGCTTCCCAACGTGATTCGGTGGAGAAACGATGCCGGCGGCCTCCATCATGTCAATGATGCGAGCCGCACGATTGTAACCTATCTTCATGTGTCTCTGGATGAAGCTGGTGGAAGCCTTTCCCTCTCGTAAAATCAGGGACACAGCTTCGCTGTAGAGTGGATCGTTGCCGGAAGCAGAATCCTCAAACTGGTCGCCTTCGCCAACTTCACCGTCCTCCTCCAGAATAGTGGAGATGTAGTGAGGCTCCCCCTGACCCTTGAGATTCTCAGTTACCTGCTCCACCTCGTCGTCGCCAACGAATGGGCCATGAATACGAATCATGCGGCATCCGGAGGCCATGTACAGCATGTCGCCGTGGCCCAGTAGCTGCTCTGCCCCCTGCTCTCCAAGAATAGTGCGGCTATCGATTTTTGAACTCACCTGGAAACTGACTCTGGTTGGGAAATTGGCCTTAATGGTGCCGGTAATGACGTCTACGGACGGCCGTTGAGTGGCCATGATGAGGTGAATACCGGCAGCTCGCGCCATCTGGGCCAGTCGCTGGACGGCCACCTCGATGTCCTTACCTGCCACCAACATCAAATCCGCCATCTCGTCCACGATGACAACAATGTAGGGGATTTTTTCCATCTGTATGATTTGGGTCTCGTAGATGGGAGCGCCGGTTTCCGGATCAAATCCCGTGTGAATGCGGCGGGTTATGGATTCGCCGGAGTTCTTCAGACTCTCCAGCTTTGCGTTGTAGCCCTCGATGTTGCGTACCCCCAGTTTGGACATGGACATGTAGCGGGTTTCCATCTCCCGTACCGCCCATTTCAAGGCCACAACAGCCTTCTTGGGATCCGTGACAACCGGCGTGAGAAGGTGTGGAATGTCGTCATACACCGAGAGTTCAAGCATTTTGGGATCTATCATGATGAATTTACACTCATCCGGAGTGAGTTTGTAGAGGAGGGACAGGATCATTGCGTTTATGCCGACGGATTTTCCCGACCCTGTCGTGCCGGCGATCAGCAGATGAGGCATTTTGGCCAAATCCGCCACGATGGGCTCTCCGGAAATGTCCTTTCCCAGTGAAATTGGCAGAGTGGCAGAGGATTTTCCGTAGACGTCCGACTCCAGAATCTCCCGCAGATACACGATCTGGCGCTTGACGTTGGGCAGTTCAATTCCCAAGGCATTGCGACCAGGAATCACCGAAACTCTGGCGGAAACGGCGCTCATGTACCTGGCGATGTCGCTGGACAGTCCTATGACTCTGGAGGATTTAATGCCAGCGGCCGGCTTTAGCTCGTAGAGAGTGACCACTGGACCTGGACTGGCGCCAATGATCTCCCCCTTAACGCCGAAATCTCCCAACACCGCCAGAAGATTGGTGGAACGGGCTTTCAATTCAGATTCTGAGAGTCTTTCGCCTTTGGATTGAGCCTCTATCAGGAGCGAAATTGGTGGCAGAACGAAGATTCCACCCGCAGCCAACGGAATTTTTTTTGCAGCGGCGACGCTTCCTCTGGACGAATTGGATGGCTCCGGTGTCCTAACCAACCCCTCGAGGGAATCGGCTATTTTCAAAAAATTACCAGATATATCGTCTCTTCCAGGAAACAGCGACCTAATCAACTCCACAAAACTGGAAAAATGAAAGCGAATCGCCAAGATCATAGCCACAGTCAACAGAAGCCACATGGCTCCACACAGCAACCAGAAATTCAGTCCATTCGAGAGGTTAATTTTTGCAGCGATGAGTTCGGCGATCCAGCTGCCTACTACTCCAGAACCGATGAAGCGCACGTTACCGATGGCCAGAAGGGCCGCTGCGCAAATGCAGGCCACCAGGCCGGCCACGACGCGATAAAATGCCACCACATGGTACCTCATCAGCTGATATCCAAAGGACAGCAGGATTAGTGAGAATCCGTAGGCGGCGACGCCGAAGGTTTGAATCATGAGATCTGAGTAGTAGCTGCCGACGAAGGACAACAAATTTGACGCAGGCCCGTCGATGGCGGTGTCAAAGGATGGATCCTCCGGGCAGTAGGAGATCAGCGCCACCACCGTAGCCAACGCTGTGAAGAACACGAAGACTCCCATCAACTCCACGCATCTGAGATACAACTCCGTGATGATATTGCGGTAGCTGTGCTTACTGTTTTTGGCCATCACGATCGCTTCACAGTGTATCCAGCTTGATTTCGCAGATCAAATTGTTGTTGGGCACGCTCTGGGGCTCCGTCTCGAAGGCAATTTTCTGACCCGGCAGCAGCTTTTTGTTGGTAAGATTGTGGGTCCAGATTTTTTTATAGCGCTCCACCGGATTTTTCTGGGGAGCGGTCTCCATATCGTCCAGCAGAGATATCGTCATGCCCGGCAGCGGCAGGACGGCGTCGGAGGTGTTGAGCACCTCCCCCTTCAATCCCATATACAGTTTGCCCTCTCTTCGCTCGAAGAAATTGGAGACGTTACGCACCAGCAGAGATTTGCTTCCTGGACTTACCGGAATCCCGATGGCCTCGTAGAAATCTCCCGCCGCCGGCCATATTCTGGAGACGGTGCTGTGCTCGAAGAGGAGAGCAAAAGCGGGAACCAACAGCAGGAACCAGAAAAAGGTCCAGTGAACCAAACGCCAGACCCGCTGTTTCCGCTCCAAAGAAACATCCGCCGCAGTCTGTTGCCAGGTCATGCCACAGGCGGTGCATCGCACCATCTTCCCGGAACCAATGGCCTCCGCCTTGACGGAATACTTACAGGAGCAGGTGGGACACTCGATTATCATGGCCTTCATCAACACAACATCGGTGGCCATGATACTCCGCCACAACAAAACTTTCAATCACCGCCAATGGCGTAGGCTCGCGCCCGCTCCAGATCCGCTAAAACATCGACGCTGATCGGCGGGGCCATGTTCAGCACGCTGATGCCTATGGTCATGCCGTTTTCCAGCATCCGCAGCTGCTCGAGCTTCTCTATCTTCTCCAGCGGGCTCTGGGGAAGCTTCACATACCGCTCCAGCGCATCGCGACGGAAGCAATATATGCCCAGATGATGGTAATAGGGCCCGCCGTTGGGCGCCGGCGAGCGGCTGAAGTACAGAGCCTGTCCTGTGGTCGATGATTTGAAGGCGATTACCGGTTTCACAACGCTATCCAGCAGATAGGAGTCGTCCCTAATGGGAGTTGCCAGCGTGAAGGCGTCGTAGTCCAGCTCCCTCGCCATCCGATGGCCCACCCGAACGAATTCTGCATCCACAAAGGGCATATCCCCCTGGACATTGATGACGAAGTCATAGCTTTTATCTTTGTCGTGGATGGAGGCGGCGGCGTACACACGGTCAGTCCCGGATTGCAAATCCGGATCCGTCAATATGGCGGTTCCGCCGACTCTGCGAATGACCTCGGCGATTTCTTCGCCGTCGCAGGCCACCAGCACGTCCCCCACGCCGGCGGCAAGAACGCTTTTATAGGTCTTGACGATCAACGGTTCGCCGCCGACGTCGGCCAACATTTTCCTCGGCAGCCGGGTGGAGGCAATCCGAGCGGGAATAATTATCAATGTTTTCATGACAGAAACCCTTTTGTCCTAAAGTGGTGCGGTCGAGAAGACTCGAACTTCCACGAGGTTTCCCCCATAGCGACCTCAACGCTATGCGTCTACCTATTCCGCCACGACCGCTAACATCAGAACTAGATACCAGAAACCCAGGCAACTATCAACATGCAAGAGATCATCGGCCAATGCGTTTTTTCGCGATTAACTTCGCTATCCGGATCGAATAACACCATCGCCCGACTCAGTCTTCAGCTGGCTGCAACAGCTAGAGTTTTAGCACCTCCTCCGGCGTACCTTCGAAGACTTTTCCGTCCAAATCCACAGCCACGAATTTACCGCTGTCGTGGTTGTAGGTAATTCTGCGCAAATCACCAAAACAATCCGGAACGCTCTGTGGGATCCAGTTTAGACCGTCCGGGCTGATGTAGATCGCTCTATAGTCTGTGCCATAGCCAACGGCGGCGAAACCAACGCCTTCGACGTAGATAACGTCGTTGAAGTAAAACGCTCCCTCCGGCGTTTGAGTCGTCCATACTCCATTGGCGTCGCAGGTCGTGATTGGGCCGTTACCACTAACGGCCACGATTATGCCGCCGCCGCCGGCTACGGCTTTGTAGTAGTTACCTTCATCTAAATCCGGAACCTGCGTCCAGTTTTCGCCGTCGTCGCTGGTGAAGATCGTTCCATCGTAGCCCACGGCTGTGAATTTACCGTCGGCGTAGGCGACGTCATTCAAGTCGCAGTAGGAACTTAATGCTACAGTCCAGGAAGTATCGCCGTCTCTCCGGGTGTAGATATACCCATCGTTGCCCACAGCCACGTACATGCCATCGGCATGGGTGACGCCATTTATTCCGCTATATCCGGAGATGGACATGTCGCTCCATGTTCCGTCTCGGTTGTAGAGAAAGACTCCTCCACCGGAGCCTGCAATCACAAAGCCCACGCCGTCAACGTAGATGGCCTCATAATAGTACATATTACCTCCAGGATTATCTACCTGATTCCAAACCTTACCGTCTGTACTGAGACTAATATCACCGTAGTACCCCACGGCCATGTACATGCCGTCGCCATAGGCGATAGCCTGGAGGCTGTATACGCCTGCTGTTCCCATTTCGCTCCAGGAATACTCTCCGGACCAGGGTTCTTCGGATGAGGAGCCTCCGGAGTCGCTGCCGCCTTCGCCTCCGGAGCCGCCGCCTCCTACGCCCTCGTCGTCGTCATCGCCGCCACCGCTACCGCCAGAGCTGTCGCTGCCGCCATCGCTCCCACTGTCGCTTCCGCTGCCGGAGTCGCTCCCGCCATCGCTACCGCTGTAACTGCCGCCGCCGCCCCAGTTGCTTCCACCGCCGCCTCCGGAGTCGCTCTCGCCGCCGCCATCGCTGCTTCCACCTCCGGAGTCGCTCCCACCTCCGCCTCCGCTTCCGCCGCCGCCTCCGCCGGGAGTCCCGGAATCTCCGGGAGTTCCTTGATTCCCACCGCCAGAAGTCCCTGAAGAATCAGTGGAGAATATGTTCCCGACCTTGTTGAAGATCCCCTCCAGAGAGCTGGAAGTTCCCTTCATGCCCCCCAGCGCCACGAGAACGATCAGGGAAACTATGAGAATATACTCGATGACCACCGTCCCGCGGGAATCTCGGGGAATACAAAGCTTTAGAAGACTCGCGCCATGGGAGTCTCGGGGAATACAAAGCTTTAAAAAACCCCTCCAGCGAAAACTCCTTGAAGCACAGGCCTCTAGAAGGCTCGCACCGCAGGAATCTCTGGGAATACAAAGCTTTAAAAAACTCCTCCAGCGGGAATCTCGGGGAATACAGCGTCCCAGAAGACTCGCGCTGCGGGAATCTCGCGGAATACAGCGCCCCAGAAGGCTCGCGCCGCGGGAGTTTCGCGGAATACAGCGCCCCAGAAGATTCGCGCCGCGGGAGTCTCTCGGAGCGCAGGTTTCATGCGGCCCCTCCGGACGATTTATCCGGCGTTTCCATAATTTTTGAAGGCAATTTGCTTTGTGACGTCGGGAAGTACAACAATTTTTTGCCTTCTGCAGAAGCTCTTGCCATGAGGGGTAACCCCCCCCCCCGACACTCTGATATTTCAAGGGATTAGACGTTTTCAAGGCAAAATTCTGACGTATTTTATTCCA
>JAITAU010000014.1 GCA_031283965.1 Holosporaceae bacterium
GCTATCCTTTTTTCTTCCTCTCCGTATTTTATTCTATTGTCTCTTCCAATTTGTAATCGGTTGCATAATTTGCATCTGTACCTTTGAGTTCCACTTCTCAGCCCTTCTTTCCTCAAACATGCTGAACCGCAAAACTTACACGCTTCCATCAAATCCTCCTAAAATTAATATCAGAAATGTATCAGTACATCCCTTCAGTTGTCAATCCCAAATTATCGGATACGTGGATATTTTTATTGTTTTAAAATTTGAAGCCAAATTATCCGTTTTCGAAAATCTCTATCAAAAAGCAATTCCATATTTTTTGAACGTCATATAGTAGATTCGCTTTCCATTTACGAGATTTTCAAGCTTCCAGGATCTGAATCCTCAGCATTTTAGTGCAGTAAATGAAAAGCGAGTTTACTATAAAAGAATGTGGGGAAGTTCATGGATACAAAAACGTTTGGATCGCTGAAACTTTGTGATTGACTTATTCCCCCAACATGGTAGATGACTATGGCATGCGTCCGTAGCTCAGCTGGACAGAGCGTCTCCCTCCGGAGGAGAAGGTCGGAGGTTCGAATCCTCTCGGACGCGTCAGTGGATCATTCGAGAACCCGTCGGCGGGAGATGGCGTGGGAGGCTCGGTGGAAGTGCTCCACGAACTCGTTGCCACACCTTTCCATGTCGCCAGTGTGTCCGGTCCAAACCAAAACACCATCGTGCAGCACAGAAGCCCGATCCGATAGGAATTTCGCCACTCTTATGTCGTGGGTTATGGTCAGAGAAGTCACCCCCAGGCTATTCACTGTTTTTTTCAGGAGATGGCAGATCTTGCCTCCGGTGATTGGGTCCAACCCGGAGGTAGGCTCGTCGAAGAGCAGCACCTCAGGCTCTATGGCGATGGCTCTGGCCAGCGCCGCCCGTTTCTGCATGCCTCCTGACATCTCCGCTGGATACAGATTGAAGACCCGGCGCTCCAGCCCCACCGCCAGCAATTTTTCCTCCGCCACCTCCCGAATACGGCCCTTGTCATTCCGCCGAATCTGCCGAATGCCGAATTCGACGTTTTCCAGGATAGTCATGGAGTCGAACAAAGCGTTTCCCTGAAATAGAATGCTGAATTTTCGCATGTACTCATCGGAACGGGATGAATCCTTTACGCTAATGCCATCCACCAATATGTCTCCTGAGGTGATTTTTATGATTCCCAGTAGGCATTTCAGGAGGACTGACTTGCCGCAGCCGGATTGACCTAGTATTATATGGGACTCGCCCTCGGCCACCGTCAAAGAGACTCCCCGTAGGACACTCAGCCTATTGTTGAACGATTTATGAACGTTGTTGAAGATTATTTTACTCATATTCCAAAAAACAAAGCCGTCAGCAGATAATTGAGAACCAAAATCCCAATACATGAGGAAACCACAGCTCCAGTGGTGGCGTCGCCCACTCCTCTGGCCCCAAGATCACTGCAAAATCCGTGATAGCATCCGAAGCAGCTAAGACAGAATCCAAAGAACGCAGCCTTCACTAGCCCGGAAATCACGTCGATCATGGCCATGTTCTTCACCGTCTGGGTTATGTATGATCCGATGGAGAAGTCCAGCAGCGTAACTGACACCACAAAACCACCCATCACGCCTATGACGTCGGCCACCAGCACCAGCAGCGGTAGCGTGCAGACGCCGGAAATGATTCTGGGAGCAACCAGGAAACCGAAGGGATTCACCTGCAGTGTCCGCAGTGCGTCTATCTGTTCGCTCACCCGCATGGACCCGATTTCGGCAGCGATGGAGGAGCTCACTCGTCCAGCCACCATCAATCCGGCGAAGACAGGTCCCAGCTCTCGGGTAATAGAGATAACGACGACGGAGGCGACGGCGCTTTCGGCCCCAAATCTGGTGAATCCGACGTAGGTTTGCAGCGCAAGCACCATGCCAGCGAAAATTGCAGTTAGTCCGACGATGGGCAAAGAATAAAACCCCATGACCATCATCTGGCGCAAGGTTTCTCGAAAAAAAAACGGCGGCAGGAAGCAGTTTTTTATGCCATTGAAGGCAAAAATCGACGCCTTTCCGATTTCATGCAGAGAGAACAGAGTGTATCTTCCCAAAACCGCCATCGATCTCAACATTCACGCTTCTCCAATGTAGACCCTTTCGACCCGCCGCCCAAATCTGCAGGCGACTTCGTATGGCAACGTTCCCAACTCTAGCGCCCACCGCTCCAACGTATAGTCTGGACTGCGGGTCAGAGCCACCCAGGCCCCAATTTCTAGATGGCGTTCATCCACCTCCGTTGCATCCAGTACAGTATAGTCCATGGATATTCTTCCCACCATAGGAATCTTTTTCCCGCCAAGAAACCCATGGCCAAACCCCGAAAACTTTCGCATAAATCCATCGGCGTATCCGACGCCCACTGTTGCAGTCCTCATGTTTTTTTTAGCGACGAATGTGGCACCGTAGCCGACTGAGTCGCCGGCACTCAGAGAGTTCACCTGAACGATGCGCGCAAAAACTTCAATAACATTCTCCATGTCTCCGATTTTGTCGTCCCGAATGGCGATACCGTAGAGCGTCTTACCGGGACGTATTATGTCGAAATGATAATCCTCCCCCAGAAAAAACCCGTAGGTGGCCGATAGACTAGCCGGCGGATTGCCAAGCATCTTCAGAATATTTCTGAATTTCACAAGTTGACGGTCATTCATCTCGTGATTCTGCACGTCGGCGCAGGCCAGATGGCTCATGACGAAGTTCGTCTTCAGATTGCTGGAGATCTTTTCCCAGTAGACCAGGACCTCGGACTCGGAGAAACCATTTCTGAACATGCCTGTGTCCACATGAACGACGGCATCGAGCTTTTTCCCAATCCTCCCGCCGTGGTTGATCCACAATTCCGCCTGCCGTGGCCCGTTGAGGACCGGCGTGAGACAGTGTTCCACAAGAATATCTTCAGTATGCTCCAGCAGACCGCTCAAAACGAAAATCTTGGCTTCCGGTCTGAGGACCCTTCGGATTTCGATCCCCTCGTTGATGGTGGCCACGAAAAACAAGCGACATCCTTCAGCATACAGTCGTCGAACGATTGGAACGGCGCCGAATCCGTAGGAATCTGCCTTAACGACGGCGGCGATACGGGTGTTTTCTCGTAATCTTCCATGAATCTTTGCGTAATTTGCCGCCAGATGCTCCAAATCGACCACGGCCACCGCCAAAACCTGTGGCTCAACTCTGTCTAGAGCCTTTTGAATCCTGTCATCCATCTTTTCTGCTGTCCGAAAGGTTGTCGAACTTCGCATAGCGGCCGTCGAAGAAGAGTCGGGTGGTGCCGATGGGACCGTGCCGCTGTTTTGCTACGATCACCTCCGCCAGATTATAGATTTTGGATATTCGATCCTTCCACTCAGCATGCTTATCTGTGCCTGGGGAGGGCTCTCTTCTGGCCTCGTAGTACTCCTCCCGGTAGACGAACATCACCACGTCGGCATCCTGCTCTATGGAGCCAGATTCCCGCAGATCTGCCAGCTGCGGGCGCTTGTCGTCTCGTGCCTCCACAGCCCGCGACAGCTGCGACAGCGCCAACACCGGCACGTCCAGTTCTTTCGCCAGCGCCTTCAGAGATCGAGTAATCTCGCCGATTTCCAGTACTCGATTATCATTCTTTTTGTCCGCACTTCCATGGAGCAGCTGCAGATAATCGATGACTATGAGATCCAATCCCTGCTGCCGTTTCAATTTCCTGGCCCTTGTTCTCAATGACGCCACCGTCAGTGCCGGAGTATCATCGATGAATAGCGGCAGATCCACCAACTTCCTATTAACTTCAACGATTCTTATGTAATCGTCCTCCCGGATTTCCCCACGCCGTATCTTTTCCGACTGGATGTTACATTCGTGTGATAAAATCCTGGTGACCAGCTGATCCGATGACATTTCCAGCGAGAAAAACGCCACCTTTCCACCGCCTTCCGACTTCTCCACGTAGGCTTTGGCAGCATTAAAGGCGATGTTTGTGGCCAGAGCCGTCTTTCCCATGGAAGGACGACCGGCAAGGATGATTAAATCCGATCGGTTGAGCCCTCCCAGCCACTTGTCCAGATCGATAAAACCGCTGGTAACGCCGATGATGCTGCCGCTGCTGCGGTAGGCCTTCTCCACTATCCGGATGGTGTCCGCCGCCGCTCCGGCGAACGGCTCCAACCCCCGCTGGTCATCGTCCATGGACAGCTCATACAGCCGGGATTCAGCTTTTTCTATCTGGTCTGTGGCGTTGCTGCCAAGATCGAAGTTCAGCGCCTCACGCGCTACGCCCTCCCCGATCAATATCAGCTGCCGACGGAGATATAACTCCCGAATCAGCCGGGCATAATCAATGACTCCGACGATGGAGACGACGGAATTCACCAGCTGGACCAGATAATCACCTCCGCCGATGTCTTTTAATTCGTCGTGATCTTCGAAATAGGCCTTCAGGGTGATTGGATCCGCCACCAATCCCTGTGAGGTCATTCTGCAAATTGCCTCGTAAATCTTACCATTCACCGGAGCTGAAAAATGCGTCGGGAGTAGAAACTCGGCCACGTTTTCGAAGCACTCGTTGCTCAGCATGAGTGCCCCTAGCAACGACTGCTCCGCCTCAATGTTGTGGGGCAGAACCCTCATCTCCGATTCTTTTGGAGTCTTGATAACTTTCAACGAATTCAAGGCACTTCTTCCACAGAAATGGCCGGATTATACATCAGCGATTTTTTCAAGACCAGTCGCAGTTTTGGGAGGAGATCAAGAACAGGCAACAGACATAACCCATCCCTATCGCTCAAATGAAGATTTTTCAGGAAACACTTCTTCAAGAAATCTTTTTGCTCCCGCTCTATCTTTTTTTGTAGCTTCAGCAGAATCGTTTATGCAAAATAACGCAAATTTGTTGTGCTTTATCGCATATTTTATTTCCTCAGTTTGCTCTCCACGTTTGGAGTTAAATACGGTAACGCTAAAATATGAAATTGTTGCTGATGGTTTGATGAGCGCTCTCTTTTTGACATAGTCATTGCAATGAATTATGACTCTTTGCAGGGTATTCTCCTTTCTAAAGGGGCATCGGTTAAGTTGGTCGTGCTCTTTCTTAAATGTTAGAAAAGCCTCTTTCACATAACTCTTCCTATAGGCATCTATGTTATGGTGAGGAAACCACTTAAAAAAGATTCCGAATTTGTTATAAGTCAGCATAATGGAATAAAAAACTGTCTGATTATACAGGTTCCACGTCTTGTTTTTCAATATTTTTTCAATACATTTAGGATCTTTCTGTGGAATTTCAACGCACCTAACTATCGGATTGTTTTCTTCATCAAAGAAAAACTCAGGGCTGACTTCGGATCCAAAGAACATATCATCATTGGCGTATAGAAAATGCTCCGACAAATTGGGTATCTTATCTAAATGTGACTCTATCACACACGAATTGAACGAGGGTTGAGCTTCCAGTGGTAAAATCTCATCTTGATCCAGAATTGTGATTTTTTTGTGATTCACGTTTAGCCATCGAGGCATCTTACCATTAGTGACTATAAAAATATGATTAATCCAAGGAGCATATTTTTCTAATGAGCGCAGGGAAAATTTGAGTTCATCGTGCTCGCGAAAAATTTTTGTGAAATTAACCTCTTTCATTCCTATGTCCTTTGCTTTTTCCTCTGCCATTCTCTTTTTTTCTCTAAAAGCATGAGCATTTCCATCACACCAGAGATAAACCATGTCTATTTTCAGATTTCGTGAGGCTCTTGAAGATTTTTTCCAGTAGCTCCATGCGCCGAATAGCACGAGAAAAACACAGCCTAACCCACAAGCGCAGAGTAAGCATTTTCTAAATCTATGTTCCATTTGGCCCTCATCTTCCAGACCTTCCACGAGACTCCGCTGCAACGCTTTGCCTGGTGGAGGGGGTAAGATTTGAACTTACGTAGACTTTCGTCGGCAGATTTACAGTCTGCTGCCATTGACCGCTCGGCCACCCCTCCGGATAGTGAAAGACGCTGGCATGATAGGAATTTTTTAATATGCCGTCAATCCTGATCCTTCCGTCCAGGCTCATGAATGCGGCAGAAGCAGTTTTCTGAGCTCGTCCTCGTCGCTCCAGGATATCTTCAGTGGAATCGCCGTTATTTCGCCCCGGTACTTCTCGGGAATGCGCGCTATGTCCTTCTCGGTTGTGACCAGCTGCGCCTCCAGACGCCGAGATTCGGCAATCAGCATACGCAAATCCCGTTCGGAAAACGGATGATGATCAGGAAACTCCAACGTCTTTATCTGTTCGAGACCATTCAGCCCATCGAAGAATTTTTGCGGATAACCTATGCCACAGAAGGAGATTATCCTTCTGTTTTTCACAACACCGAGATCCATCTGTGGGCGCCCGCGGATTAGTGGCATGGATGGTGGAATTTCCGGAAGATTTTGTCGACGATCATCAGGGCCTAGCAGGATTAGGCCGTCGATGTCGTACTTTATCAGCTCGAAATTCAAACGGTTGGGCCCCAACGGCAGCGGAAAACCATTGCCGACACCTTGAGATGCGTCCACAACAACTAGCCTTAGATCAGGTTGTAGGTGTCTCTGCACAATTCCGTCATCCAGCAACAGAAAATCGACGCCGAATTGCTCCGCCAGCGCAGCACTCCGGTGGCGATCACACCCCACGAATACCTGGGCGCTGCGTGACAGCATCAGAGGCTCGTCACCCACGTCCGCATAATTGTGGACGGATGGATTCACCAGAAGCACCTTATTGGAAAAACGGCCGTATCCACGACTCAAAACGGCTACCCTCCTGGAAGCAGCTTTTAAAATCTCACATATCGACGCAACGACGACGGTTTTCCCGGAGCCCCCTACCGTCAGAGCACCGACGGCAACGACCATGGCCCCTTGACTCCGATGTACATAAGGTTTTCTGTAGTTTCTCGCCGACATCAGCGAATAGACCCAACAAAAAGGGGTCATGAGATACCTCAGGATGCAACCCGGCTTTCGGTACCAAAATCTCGGGGCTCGAAGAAAACAAACCACCAGGTCATTGTATATCAATCAACGATCGTCGACTACAGCAAACGGCGAAGAGCTTCTGAGGAAAAATAGTTGTATAGCATTTTTGGTTTGTGTATCCCGGTATTTTGACGAATTCTGCGTATATTTAGCGGAGGTATTTATGGTTTATTCGGAAGATTTTAGGTAGCAAGTGATGGAGCATATAGACGCCTATGAATCACAAGCGCAAGTTGCAAGAATGTTCGATATAAATCTTAAGACCTTATATAACTGGATAAAACAGCGTCATATAACTGGATAAAACAGCGTCGAGAAACAGGAAGTTTGAAGCCTGGGAAGCCGATAAGAGGAGCAGTTAAGCTCAAAGAAGAACCTCTGCGCCAGTATGTAAAAGATCATCCGGACG
>JAITAU010000035.1 GCA_031283965.1 Holosporaceae bacterium
TATCTTCTTCACTCATACATTGATGAGATATTGCAGAATCAACCGTCTCAACGATGAGATTTGACGCGAAGAATGAGCGCGTATCACTGTACCACAAAAAACGATAAATATTTTGGCAAACTGATAGAGGGTGCAAGGTGTTGTTTTCCATTAAAGAAAATTCAATGATTACTTGTGAGGCGGAAGAAAGTTTACCCAGATGCGCATCGACTATATTTTTTACATGCGAAAGGCGGAGCAATTTTCCCAATCCGCAAATATCGCCTAAAGAGAGCATTTCATTGAAGTTTAATGGAAATTTCCTGTACCCTTCTCTAAAGAATTCCGTCGCAATACAGCAAGCTGACGCTAACTTGGAGGCGTCAATCGTCGTCGAGATTGATTGTTCCATCGATATGATAGGATTAATGACTAAAATTGCGGCCATCGACAGTATTTTTTTCATACTTTTCTTTTTACCAAAAAAATAAAAATTTTCTATCTTATGATAGGAAAATAACAACACAGTATAGATGCGCTATATATCAGAAAAATTTGACTCTTGCAAGCTTCTCACTAAATGTAGCAATTTCCAATCCCCGGAGCGATGAGAATTTTAACTTTTCGCTATTGCCCGCGGCTGCGGCGCCGGCTACACTGGGCCGGCGTTTTTTGTGGACGACGAGCAGTATGTTGGGCGATAGAACAGTTTTGATCACCGGTGGGACTGGGTCCTTTGGGAAGAAATTCGCCCGCACCGTTCTGGAGCGATTACCCAATGTTCGCAAGGTGATAATCTATTCCCGTGACGAGTATAAGCAGTTTCTTATGCAAAATTCTCCGGAATTTCAGCCGCACCTCAAAAAGATTCGCTTCTTTGTCGGCGACGTGCGGGACCGGGACCGTCTGCTGATGGCTTTTCGAGATGTGGACGTGGTGGTCCATGCCGCCGCCCTAAAGCAGGTCCCCTCCTGTGAATACAATCCCTTCGAGGCGGTGAAAACGAACGTCTTGGGGGCCCAAAACATCATCGAAGCCGCCATCGCCGCCGGCGTTTCCAAAGTCATCGGGCTCTCGACGGACAAGGCCTGCGCTCCGGCGAATCTCTACGGCGCCACGAAGCTGTGCGCAGATAAATTGTTCGTCGCCGGCAACGCCTACTCCGGCGCCGCGAACACAAAGTTTTCCGTAGTTCGCTACGGAAACGTGGCCGGCTCTCGGGGCTCGGTCATTCCGTTTTTTAAAAAATTATTGGCGGAGAAGGCGCCGGAATTTCCCATAACGGATTTCCGCATGACACGTTTTTGGTTGAAATTGGAGCAGGCAGTGGAGATGGTTTTGGTAGCCATCGAACGGATGCGCGGCGGAGAGCTCTACGTCAAGAAAATTCCATCCATGAAGATAGTTGAGCTGGCAAGGGCCATGGCGCCGGACATCAAGCTAAAGGAAGTCGGCGTCCGGCCTGGGGAAAAAATCCACGAGCAGATGATTACCCGGGAGGATGCGCGTAACACATTGGAATTTAAGGATTATTTTGTGATCCTGCCGGATGCTGTGGGGGAGACGATCGACCATGGCCACTCAAACTGCTCGCCGGTGACCGATGATTTCGAATACAGTTCCGGTAACAACAGCTGGTGGCTCACCGTCGACGAGATGCTGAAACTAATTGGAGAAATCGAATGAAGATCTACGGCTACGGTCGGCAGAATATCACTCCGGAGGATATCGAAGCGGTGGTCGGCGTGCTGCGGTCTGATTTTCTCTCCCAGGGACCGAAGATAAAAGAGTTTGAATCCGCCATCTGCGAATATACCGGCGCGAAACACTGCGTCGTGGTGGCGAACGCGACGGCGGCGCTGCATCTGTCCATGATGGCGCTGGGAGTGGGGCCCGGAGACGAGGTCATCACCACGCCACTCACCTTCATGGCCTCCGCCAACTGCATCGGCTACGTCGGCGGAACCGTAAAATTCGCCGACGTCGAGCCGGAAACCGCCAACATCGATGTTGAGGAGATCAAGAAGCGTCTGTCCGCCAGGACGAAGGCCATCATCCCGGTCCACTACGCCGGCCAGTCCTGCGACATGGCTGCCATCGGGAATTTGGCCCGGGAGCGGGGAATTTTTGTGGTGGAGGACGCCTCCCACGCCATCGGATCAGACTGCAACGGCGTCAAGGTCGGCGGCTGCGCCCATTCGGACGCGGCGGTGTTCTCATTTCATCCGGTGAAAAATATGACCACCGGCGAGGGCGGCGCCATCACTACCAACAACCATGAGTTGCACGAGAAACTGCTGCTGCTGAGGTCACACGCCATGGTGAAAAACGATCCTCAGCTGACCGACGTCCATGGAAAATGGTTCTACGAAATGCATCGCCCCGGGTTTAACTATCGCATGACGGACCTGCAGGCGGCGCTGGGTCTGTCCCAGCTGATGAGAATCGAGAAATTTAAGGAAAAGCGCCGCCGCATAGTTTCTCTCTACAAAAAAATGTTCGCGGAGGACTCCAGAATTTCTTTTTTGGATGAAAGGGACTATTCCAACGCCTGTTTTCACCTGTGCCCGGCATTGGTTGACTTCGAAAAGCTAAAAATCGACAAGAAAAAGTTCTTCGACGACCTGTGGGCGACGGGGTTGCACCTCCAGGTGCACTATATTCCGGTTCACTGGTTTTCCTACTATCAAAATCTCGGCTTTTCCAGAGGAGATTTCCCGAAGGCGGAAAAATATTACGAGAAGACGATCTCGCTGCCGCTGTATCCGGATCTGTCCGACGGCGAAGTCGGTTACATAGCCGGAACTTTTTTGAGGATTCTGGGAAATGCATGAATTCGGACTGAAACTTTGGTCCAACAATACGGATCGTTATTTTGACGAGGCGCGTCGTCTGCATTCCGCCGGCGTCTTCTCCTACGTGGAGTTGTACGTGATTCCGGACACTGCGGAGACGTTGCCGAAGTGGAAGACGCTGGGGATTCCCCTAAATCTCCACTGCCCGCATTCCTTCCACGGATTTAATTTGGCGGCGCGGGAAAAGGAAAAATTCAACAGAGGAGTCTACGATCAGGTGAGGCGATTTGCGGACGAGCTGCGGTCCGAATATATTGTGTTCCACTGCGGAGTCGACGGAGATATTGAAGAGACCGCCCGCCAGCTGCGGGCCTTTGACGAACCACGCGCCATCATCGAGAACAAACCCTACAAACCACGACCTGAGGTTCATGCCTTGCAATGTCGCGGCGCCACCGTCGAGGAGATCAAATACATTTTGGACGAAGTGGGCTGCGGATTCTGCCTGGACGTCGGCCACGCCATCTGCAGCGCCAATTCCCAGAAAATCGACCGCTGGAAATACATCGAAGAATTTAATAAACTGCAGCCGAAGGTGTACCATTTGACGGACAATTCCGTCGAGAACGAGTTCGACCAGCATCTGCATTTCGGAGACGGAAATTTTGATGTGGGGAGAATATTGAGCATCATCGGAGATGGGAAAAAAATAACCGTGGAAACGAAAAAGAATAGCGAGACGGGTCTTGGGGATTTTGAGGGAGATGTGCAACATTTATGCGGATAACCATATTAACGGATAAAAGCAGTTGGATGCAGGAATATAGCTTTCAATTATCTGAGAAATTACGATGTAAAAAACACGAAGTCTTTTTGATTAATTCTAAAAATGACATAGAAAAAGGAGATGTTTTATTCCTATTAAGCTGTTTTCAATTGGTGAAACGCGATGTCTTGGCCCTTAATAAACACAATATCGTTGTTCATGCCAGCCATCTTCCATCAGGGAAAGGATGGTCTCCGCTAACGTGGCAGATTCTAGAAGGGGAAAACAGGATCCATTTAACTTTATTTGAAGCTGTTGAGGATATGGATGCCGGCAATATTTATCTGAATGGAGCAATAGTGTTAGATGGAACAGAATTGCTGAGTGAGGCAAGATATAAATTGGCGAATGAGATACAAAACATGTGCTTGGATTATATCGAAAATAATTATGGCACTGAAGGAATACACCAGGAAGGAGAAAGTACTTTTTACCGTCGACGAACTCCCGAAGATAGCGAACTCGACATAAATAAAACAATAGACGAGCAGTTTAATCTATTAAGGATCGTCGATAACGAAAGATATCCAGCTTTTTTCGTAAAAAATGGAGTGAAGTACATACTAACCATAAGAAAAGCGAAGGAAAATGAATAAAACCTTTATCATTGCAGAAATGTCCGCAAATCATTGTGGCGATTTGGGGTTGGCGAAGAGGATTATAGCGAAGGCGAAGGAGTGTGGTGTCGATGCCATAAAGTTACAGACCTATACCGCCGACACCATCACCATCGACTGCAAAAATGACCATTTTAAAGTGTCTGGCGGGACGCTTTGGGACGACAGGTATCTCTACGATCTCTACGGCGAGGCCTACACTCCGTGGGAATGGCAAAAGGAACTGAAAGATTACGCCGAAAGCGTGGGTCTGGAGCTGTTTTCCACTCCCTTCGACAACAGTGCCGTAGATTTTCTGGAATCCATCGGCGTGGCCCGCTATAAAATCGCCTCCTTCGAGGCCATCGATTACAATTTGGTGAAGTACGCCGCTTCGAAGCAAAAGCCCATGATCATTTCCGTTGGAATATCGTCTTTGGAGGAAATACAGGAGGCGGTTGACGCCTGCAAATCCGTTGGAAACGACAATATCACGCTGTTAAAATGCACTTCTTCCTATCCGGCGCCGCTGGAAAGCATGAATCTACTGACCATTCCGGATATGATCCAAAGATTTGGTCCACAGGGAGTGAAAATTGGATTGTCGGATCATTCCATGAATGTGGAAACCGTGGTCGCCGCCGTGGCTCTCGGCGCGAAAGTTGTGGAGAAACATTTTACTCTGGATCGCGCCCTCGGCGGAGCCGACGCGGCGTTTTCTCTGAATCCTATCGAACTCAAGGCTACTGTCGAGGCCATCCGCAACACCGAAAAGGTTTTGGGTTGCATCGACTACTCCGTAAATGAAAAAAACAGAGAATTCTCCAGATCGCTTTTCGTGTGCGAGGATATAAAAGAAGGCGAAAAATTTACCGCCAAAAACGTCCGTTCCATAAGGCCGGGCGCTGGACTTCATCCCAAGCACTATGATAGCATCGTTGGGAGAAATGCGGCCTGTGATTTAAAGCGCGGTATGCCGCTGAAGTTTGGTGATATTGGAGGGGATTCATGAAAATCGTAAACAACAACGCACCGGAGGCTTTGGTTAAGTTGGCGGAGAAGTGGGCAGCCGGTAGGAAAAGTTTCTATCTGGGACCGGAGAATGTGTTTTTCTACAATGGTCAGCCGGTGAGCTATAACGGTGCCGACGACGTCTCCCGAGAAATAGGCTCCTGGAGTATTTACTCCGAAGACTGCCCTGTACCGACATTCGAATTTTTAAAAAAGGAAGAGATCGAGGATATTGCCTATGCTTTTGTTCAAGGTTCTGCCGTTCCATCGATTGCCATGTTGACCCTTAGCTATGTTTGCAATGCCGCCTGCCATTGCTGTTCGTATCACGGTGACGAATCTGCTTATTATAAGGAAAATTTCAAAGGTAATTTGATTACTGTCGATTTAGAAACCACCAAAAAGTGGATAGACAAAGTATGCGTTATGGGGATAAAGACGGTGAACGTTGGCTCTGACGGAGAATTTTTTTTGATGCCCCATTGGAAAGAAATAATGGATTACACTGCTCAAAAAGGACTAAAACAGTACATCGTCACCAATGGAACCGGATTTACCTCGGAAATCGTGGAAAAATTGCGCCGTTGGAGAAACGTAGATACGATAAAGTTTTCCCTCCATGCCACTGATTTCGAGACCTGGAGCGAGTTTACTCAGATAAAAAATAGACAATTGTATGAAACCGCCATGGCGGCTCCGATTCTGGCCAAAAAAGCAGGGATGACTGTACATTTGAACTTTGTGAAAACGAAAACTAATGCCCGTCAAGTTAAAAAGTTCATTGATCACTGGTACGGTAAAGTCGATGGCGTGTACATATCCCACGTCTTGAGCTCGGAAGATATATTCCATAATCATTATGATCAGTTCAACGAACCCGTTGGCATATGTAGTGCATATGCGTCGATGATTTTGGTTTCTCCGTCTGGGAATGTGACGCCGTGTTGCCCAATGACTTATCATTACCGAGACGAGCAAGACTCTCTTCCTCGAGCCAACATAAATAATCATTCCGGCGATGAAATACTGCATACGCTACGTGAGTCCATGAAAAATGAACAATTTCGCTCGATGTGCGCTCACTGTACGCAATATTCTAGAAAAGGGAACAAGCAGTTCAAGGTGCGGATACATGGTTATGACGCGTGGCGTTATCCATCGCGCATATTCGTCGACTGTCGGAAAAAAGATGTTTTTTCCCGCTGGGGGCGCAGCGTACGAAAAAGAACTAAGAAAATGCTGGAAGTGATAAGGCGCTGATGGCTGCCTGTGGCAGATGATGGATTTATTGGGAACGCGGCAATGGGGAATCAGTTGGATTTTTTCGGTGGGATATACTGAATGACTCCGCGTAAAATCGCCATTATTCCGGCGCGTGGGGGCTCCAAGAGGATTCCTCGCAAAAATATCAAAAATTTTCTCGGAAAGCCCATCATCGCCTATTCGATAGAAGCCGCTTTACAGAGCGGAGCCTTCGATGAAGTGATGGCGTCGACGGACGATCAAGAGATCGCCGACATCGCGACAGAATACGGCGCTAAAGTTCCATTTTTCCGCAGTCCGGAGACGTCTACGGACATGGCCATGACAGCTCCGGTTCTCCTGGAAGTCCTGAATGAATACAAAAAGCGCGGGGACGATTTCGAATACTGCTGCTGCATATATCCCTGCGCTCCGTTCGTCACTCCGCAAAGGTTGAGAGACGGCATGGAGCTGCTTATGGCGAAGGGCGTCGACAGCCTGCTGCCGGTGGTGCGATTCTCATACCCTCCGCTGCGGGGAGTGGTGATCCGCGATGGGAAATTGCGGATGATGTTTCCGGAAAACTACAATGTGCGTTCCCAGGATCTTGAGCCCATGTACCACGACGCCGGACAATTCTACTGCTTCAAAACGGCTGCGTTGATGGCCCAGGGAAAAATGTTCTGCGAAAACACGTTGCCTCTAGAAGTTTCGGAACTGGAGGTGCAGGACATCGACAACATGGAAGACTGGACGATGGCGGAGCTGAAGTACAAGATGCAGCACAATGTTTAATGCGCTGATCATCGGAGC
>JAITAU010000060.1 GCA_031283965.1 Holosporaceae bacterium
TCTTCCACACAAAG
Source organism: Holosporaceae bacterium (assembly GCA_031283965.1). Taxonomy (GTDB): domain Bacteria; phylum Pseudomonadota; class Alphaproteobacteria; order UBA3830; family UBA3830; genus JAIRZM01. Next base: position 15 of record JAITAU010000060.1, read on the forward strand.
TGGTATTGTAGATCCAGTACGGTGTGCGCTCCTTTTGTATACCTTTCTCGATTAGACATGCCTCATCTTACAACTCATGTGCCGCTGAAGCAATTCACGCTAAAGCGTTAAGGTATATAACCGGCCCATGGAAAATAAATCCAATGCCCTGCAATATGGAACTATACAGCTAGAGCCATTAAAAATACTGAGCGCCTTATATCCCAGCTGGGAATGGTGATTTTTTACGGGATATCTGCCAGAACGCGCCAGGTAGAACCGTCCTTGGCGTCCTCCACCTGGATATTTTTAGCCAGCAACTGGTCCCGAATCTCATCCGCCAACTTAAAATTCCTCTGGATTTTCGCTAAATCGCGAATTTTCATCAAATCTGCGATTTCGGATTCGGAAATGGCCAAATTTTTGCTCTGTCCGAACCATTCTCGAGGACTGTGCCACAGCAATCCCAGTGGCTCCGCCTCGTTTCGCAGTCTGTCACAGCGTCTGTTGACGTCATTTTGGTCCTGACAGCGATAAATTTCATCGGCCATTTGTCTCAGCCGCGCCAGCGCCAGCGGGGTGTTAAGATTTCCGCACAACGCCTCCGTCACAGGGTTTTCATCCTCCTGAGGAGAATCCGTTGCGTATTCCAATTGGTGATCAGCCAACTTCAGAGCCCCGTAAAGATGATTAACAGATTGAATCGCTTGAGAAATCGCCGACTGATTCCAGTTTAAAGTCTTCTGATAATGGGAGCTCAGTAGCACATAACGAATGATCTCGCCGTTGTGCCGCTGCAAAATATCTTCCAGGGAAATTATGTTGCCCAGGGACTTGGACATCTTCTGGCCGTCCACCAGCAGCATACCATTGTGGAGCCAGTAGTTGGCCATCAGCTTCCCAAAGGCGCCAAAATTCTGAGCGAGCTCATTTTCGTGATGCGGGAACATGAGATCATGGCCGCCGGCGTGAATGTCAAAGCTTTCTCCTAGATATTTGTGGCTCATGGCAGAGCATTCCAGATGCCAACCGGGACGCCCGGCGCCGAATGGGCTTTCCCAGCTGGGTATTCCCTCTTCGGCCGGCTTCCAGAGGACGAAATCCATAGGGTCTTCTTTGTAGTGGGCCGCCTCCACCCGGTTGCCGGCGATCATTGCATCGAGGCTTCTTTTGGACAGCAGACCGTAGCGCGGCGCGTTTCTGACTCGAAAGAGAACATGGCCGTGGGATTCGTAGGCGAAGCCCTTGTCCACCAATCTCCCGACGATGTCCAGCATTTCGGAAATGTGTTCTGTGGCCAGGGGCTCGTGGCTAACGGGCAACAGATTGAGGCGGGCCATGTTTTTGTGGAGCTCGGCTGTGACCTTTTCTGTTAGTTCCCCGATGGAGACGCCCATTTCACGGGCTCGAGCGTTGATTTTGTCGTCCACATCGGTGATATTTCTGGCGTATGTCACTGTTGTATATAACTTTTTCAGTAGGCGGAACAGAACGTCAAACACAACCATCGGGCGGGCGTTGCCGATGTGTGGGCTGGCGTAAACCGTTGGGCCGCAGACGTAGATGCGGACGTTATCCGGATCGATTGGCAAAAAATCCTCAAGAGAATTGGAAAGAGAGTTGTATAAGCGCAGTTTTTTCATCATTTGGCCTCCAGATGGCGGACAATGCGACGTCGAAGACGTTCGTATCCGAGAAAATCAATGATTTTTCGCAGTTCTGGCCCATTTTCATGGCCGGTGAGAACCATCCGCAGCGGATGGAATAGCTCTTTGCCACGCCGGCCGGACGCCAGCTTCAAATTCGCTATCCATTTATCAAAGTCCACCGGATTCGTCAAAGTGCTCAGCATCAAATTAACGAAATTCTCATCCTCTTTTAAGACATTGATTTCATTGAATAAAATTTCATGCCAAAAAACTGATTCCCCAATGAAATGTAAATTTTCTCGGATTGTGTTCCAAAATTCCTCGGAAATATTTTTTAAATTCAGCTTCCGCAGCTCGTCCTCCACCTCCGCAAAAGTTTTTTCCGCCAGAATTTTTCTGGTGAAAGTTTTGACGTCCTCCGGATTGAATTTTGGCGACGCCAAGCTCATCTTTTCAAAAGAAAATTTCTCTATCAGATTGTGCATTTTGTCCCTATGATCGGCGTTGTTGGATGTTCCCAATGAAGCCAGGATGCTCAAAATGGCCCCTGGATCGACGCCATTTTCCCTCATCTTCGAAACGCTCAATGCGGAGCCCACCCGCTTCGAGACCTCCTGGCCGTCAATGGACGCCAGCAGGGGAACGTGGGCAAAATCCGGGGATTTTCCGGCAATGGCCAAAAAAATATCAATTTGCACCGCCGTGTTGGTGATATGGTCGTCGCCGCGAATCACGTGAGAGACAGCCAGTTCGACATCGTCCACCACCGAGGCGAAGGTGTAGACGAAGGAGCCGTCCGGCTTGACCAACACCGGATCGCTGACAGCGTCCAGCGGGATGGAAATCTCTCCGTGGACCAAATCCCACCAACGAACGGACTCGTCGGCGGATAATTTGAAACGCCAATAGGGCTTCCGGCCGCTGCGCTCCAGCTTTTCCTTCTCCTCCGCTGTCAATTTCAGAGCTGCGCGTTCGTAAATCGGCGGAATTCCCTGAGACGCCCGGATTTTTCTCCGTAGCAGGAGCTCCTCTTTGGTTTCGTAGCAGGGATAAACTCGTCCAACATTTACTAACTCATTGAATGTTAGGCGATATTTTTCCAGACGTTCCGACTGCCGATGCAGTTCGTCCCAGCCTATGCCCAACCACTCCAAATCCTTCAGGATCAGATCTTCCGACTCTTTGCTGGAGCGCTCCAGATCGGTGTCGTCGATGCGCAAAATGAACTTTCCGCCGTTCTTTCTGACAAACAGGTAGTTCAGCAGGGCGATCCTCAGATTCCCCACGTGGAGAAGCCCTGTGGGAGAAGGAGCAAATCTGACGATCACCTCGGATTCTTGCATAATCCATACCCTCCATTTTTACGCCGCCAGAGCCGACGCGCCGAAGGCGGCCGTCACACAGCAGGGCGCCATCCGCGAAGGATACCCGGAAAATCATCAAAGTAACAGTGCTGTGGCGCCATCTTTGGTTGGACAAGTCCCCAAAATCAGCGGAAATGCCGGACTTCACAACATTATTACACTGGCCCATATTTCGAACCATCAGAACGACTTCTGAAACACTCCCAGTAGCGGCGGCATCTAGAGGGCCAATGGTTAATTAGGATTAGATTTGATACATTCTCCTACACGCAATGACTCCTCAAAAAAATCCAGATAGCAATATTTTAGTAATTTGCGTAAGTTGAGATTAAAATTTTCACTCGAGTTCAAAATAGTAAACAATGTTTCTTTATCGTTGTTCGCATATCTACTAAAAAAATAAGCTTCGTCGAAGGAATATAATAATGACAAAAACCCTAAAAACGCCTGAGGGGTTCCATTGTCGGCAAGACGTCTCGCCCAAAAGATGAAAAGATCATCGCCTTTGTTGTTTATTTTGACACGAATTCTTTTTTCAAATGGGTCAACTGAACAAGGATGCTCCACTTGCATCTCAGGGAACAGCAAACATGCTGCAAAAATATTAACACAACATCTCACTTCATTATAAAATTCGCACTGAAAACTATCCAACAGACACTTTCCCTCAGAATTGAGCGTGATAAAATCCATAGGAAACTTCAAGTTTTTTAAAAGCGGATTATTCAGCACAGCATCTAATTCCGGTTTCCACAAAACAGGGTTATGGAAAAAAGCATCATCATGTTCGACGAAAGCACGACAAAGTTCATAACGTTTGTCAGTTAGCCATAGCGCGCTCTGCGGTTGCCCAGGATCTTTGAGCCGTTAGAGGCCGGCAGTGTTTCTTCTCACAGTTTTAATCTTTTTCGAGGTTTCCTTAGAAAAAGGAATTTCGTACGTGCTAATAAAATAATGCCTCAGAATGCAAAACGCGCTGTTTCTATCGATTTCAGCACATTGAATGATTATATCAATCAAATTGCGTTCGCTGCTGTCGCGAGTTGTTTCCAGAATATCAGCGACCCTCTTTGGATTAAGGCCATTCTCCAAGTAAAGTCTATCTATCGTAGATAAAAGCATCATTTCTAAAGCAGTTCTGGCGAAAAATTCTTCCAAAAAACCTCCTGCGATAAGGTCTGGCTCAAGCCACTTACTAAGTGGGAGACAACACAGGTTCTTTTGAATAAGATAGATATCAGTCGGGACTGCGCTATTCACTTTTTTCCTAAGAAGAGCAATAATAGACTCCGGCGTAAGTTTCCCTTTTTGCTCTTCGGCGAAAGAAATACTTGATTCGTTGGATGAAGAACAAACCGAACCTTCAGGCGTCGATTTACTACTGCTAGACGTGG
>JAITAU010000072.1 GCA_031283965.1 Holosporaceae bacterium
CTCACAGGCCCCAACATGGCTGGCAAAAGCACATATTTGCGCCAGAATGCCCTCATGATAATCCTGGCCCAAATGGGCTGCTATGTGCCGGCCAAAAAAGCCACCGTCGGCGTCGTCAATCGGCTGTTTTCCAGAATCGGAGCCTCCGACGACATCGCCCGCGGCCGCTCCACCTTCATGGTGGAGATGATAGAGACCGCCGCCATTCTGAATCAAGCCAACGAGAACTCCTTTGTGATTCTGGACGAGGTGGGCCGCGGAACCTCCACCTACGACGGTCTCTCCATCGCCTGGGCGGTGGTGGAAAATCTATATCGAGTCAACAAATGTCGCGTGTTATTTGCCACTCACTATGGAGAACTGACGTCGCTGCGGAAATCCATAAAAAGCATAAAATGCAAAACCCTGAAGGTCCATGAGTGGAACGGGGAGGTGGTCTTCTACCACAAAATCATCGATGGCGTCGCCGATAAATCCTACGGAATCCACGTTGCCGGCGTCGCCGGGGTGCCGAAATCTGTCATAAAACGGGCGACGGAGCTTCTGAAGAAGCTGGAGTCCAACAGTCGTGGCGAGAAGGGAGAATTGTCTTCGCTTTCGGTTGTGGATTTCGACCAAATGGAGCTCAATTATTCGGCGGGTGAGTCCCGACTGCAGCAGAAGATTCGTTCCATCGATATGGACAGCATTTCCCCCAAAGACGCCCTGGACATACTCTACGAACTCGGCGGGATGGTCTAGAATCTCCTGATTCCCAATCTCTTTCTACGACCGCGTAGCCGTCGACGCCGGTGTGAAGCCTGGAAACCGTCGTCCAGGATCCGCGTGTGGCCGGCTCCCAGGTGGGCGCCATATGCATCGACCACGGCCGACGCAGGGACGGCTCCCTTTCTACAATTAGGCCACCGGGTATAACTCACTAACGAATTCCCACGCCCCACACGGAGAATTTACCGGATAATCAGCGGCCAATCAATGGTAATAACTCCGCGGAACCGAAGCAGACTGTCGGAGTTCGCCTTGGAATTTGCGCGATTCTCGTAATTCCAGCAATTTTTTTAGAAAAAATGATTGACAACCATATTAAATTTTGTTACATTGCGGGCGGATTTTGTTTATGGAGATATAAAATGAAAAAAGTAATTTTGCTTTCTAGGGCACTGCTATTGGGCTGCGTGATGTTCGGAAATGACGCCAGGGCGTTGAATAATCAACCGTTGTTTATGGATGAGGAAACTATTAGTCAACTGGCAAGTGAATCTTATTCCATTGATAACGCGTCCATCGGTGCGATTATTGGAGAGGCGTTCATGGGAACTATGCGTCAAGATCACTTGGTTTATAATGATAATGACCGTCTCGCTGTTCAGACTGTTGCGAGTCGTTTAGTTGCTGCTGACGCTGCCCGTAGCGGGCGTATTGTCAGTGCTACTGAAAAATACCTGCACAATCATTATAGTATACAAATACGGGTTACACCAACTGGGCCTGTTTTGCTTCCTGGTATACTTTTAAATAGTTCATCGTCACTTGACAATGCTCTTATCACTGCCATGAACCAAAAGTTTAAAGATCTTAATATGGGAATTGCAGCCTTTAATGACATGAATAACAACTATGACGAGAGTACTGCTACTCTTATTTTTTCTGCTGTTACTAGTACGAATGCTACTGGTCAGAATGTGACGGACAATGACGTCGCTGCTGCTGTGGAATACTGCTGTCGTAATGATAGTCGATTGAATAAGGAGTGTGTTAATCACCATTTGTCTAAGTTGAGAAATGTCGACAATCAGTCACGCGGGAATGGGACAGTGAATGCTGGGCAAACCTCTTCTTCATTAACCACTTCGGTGAAGCCGAAAGCTTCTCTGTCTGCGTCGAGTTTGTCGTCTTCGCGGTTGCTTGGGCCTGTGTCTGCTTCTACTGGGGGAACTGGTAACCCTATTATCGTCGGTGTTGAGAATTCTATAGCAGCTTTTGGTTTTCATGACATGCGCGGGTATATCCTTTTGGAAGACAATGTTAACGATAGCATTGGAGGGATTATTTACGGCGCAATTGCGCATGATCAGATTGTAGATGTCAATTGTATTCATGACGCCATTTTACATTATTGTACGCGGCCAGATATTGGTGCAGACTATGGTACTGTTTTGCGGTATGTGGGTAAGCAGCTTGCTTTGTCTTCTGATTCAGCATTGAAGTTGATCGGAGAAAACTTGCTAAATGGTATTGCCCATTCTACAGTTACACAGGAGAAACAGCAACAGATTTGGGAAGATCGGGAAATCACCAATAATACATTTCTGGAATACAATGAAACTTTGGTTGCTGATCAGGCAAGGGAGAAGGAGGAGATGAAGCAGCTGATTTCTGACATTGCCGCTGGCCTATCAATCCAGCCCCTTAGTCAAAATGCTAATGTGACGTCATCTTCTCCGTATCAGAACCAAAGCATATCTTCTTCCACAGCTCCGAACATTTTTCCGCAGAATAGTACTACATCGCCGCGGAATAGTACTATATCGCCGCCGGCGAATGGCTTGTCCAATTCTCCGAATGCCACTACTCCTCCTCCTGACAATGCCGTCAATGTTAGTGTTCAACAGAACACTGCTGCTGTGGCTGCTGCTAAACAGAACGCTTTTATTCATGATACTACGGAGATTATTAGCACAATGCTTAAAGCACCCTCTCAAAATATCAACGAAATCGCCGCTGCCGTGGATGCTAGTGTCCATGCTTATGTTGCAGCGAACGCGAGTGTTGGAGAACGTGCCGATGCTTTGCGCGCTAACCTTTTGTGTAAAATCGCCAAGCAATTTCATGATAACCAAGAGTTGGTTACCGCCCTCTACGCAATAAATGGTCAAAAGCAATAAGCCTCCAACTGCCAAACCCTACTTCTCATGGCCGCGCGGCCGGATTCAATTCCGGCCGTTTTTTGTTAAAGCATGGCATATGTTTATGAAAAAAATAAAAAATCACTTGACAAATATACTAGGTTTTGCTATAACATGGTTAGTTTTTATTTAAAAAAGGAATATAAAATGAAAAAAGTGTTTTTGCTTTCTAGGGCGTTATTGTTGAGCTGCATTGTATTTGGAAGCGTCGTTGGGACTGTAGAAGCCATGGATGGAACTGTTCCCTCCAATGATGAGTACGCTGCAGATGGTCTTGCACAAATGTCTACGTCTACATCAGAATTTGCCGATAAAGAGTACACCGGGGAGGATTTTGCGCCAATTCCTAATCCTACGTTTACGCCACCTCCATATCTTACGTCAGATCCCGCAGATGACACTGAGGATAGTTCCGCGCAGAATTTCTGATTCTGCGTCCACTACTTTGACTAAATGATTTCGTCCTGCGAAGATTGATGGCTAGTAATTAAAAGTGACATTAGAGCGTTGTTATACTTGTCGTTTTCATATTTCTGTAATGTCTCTTACTAAATCGTGCTATACTGATGGCAGTTGGTGAAATTGGTCAGCCTTGTACGAATTCGATACAGAACTTTCAGAGGCGGCGCTGGAGGTGGGGGAACGGTTGAGGGGTGTCGACCTGGTTAGCCACGGGATGCTGAAGCTGGCGGACGCTGTGTCCCTGGATTTTCACGTCTCGGTCCTGAGAAGAATGAAGGCCGACGGGTTTTTCATCGACAACGGCTCGCCTCCGGAAGCTGTGCTCCGGGTGGAGGATGATCGTGTTGTCGGCTCCGACGGCCACAAAATCAGAATTCGCATCTATACGCCGGAAATTCGTCGAGACTGCACGATATTGTTGGCGCACGGCGGCGGCTGGGTGGCTGGCAGCATCGAAACCCACGACGCGCTAGCTCGGAAGATGGCAAACGCCTGGGGCGCGCCGGTGATTTCCGTCGGCTATCGTCTCTCGCCGGAGTACAAATTCCCGATCCCCCTGAACGATCTGCTGGAGGTCTATCTCTGGCGCCACAAAAACGGCCATCCGAGGGTCGTTTTGTGCGGAGACAGTGTCGGCGGCAACCTCTGCGCCGCTCTCGGCCTGAAACTGGCCGATATCAATTATCCCAGACCGCCGGTGGCTCAGATTTTGTTTTATCCGGTGCTGTCCGGCGATCTCCATTCCAAATCTTTCGATGTTTTTGGCCGCGGCTACGGGTTGACGACGGAATGGACGAAAAACTACATATACCAATACACCGGAGCGGAGTACGACGATCCGCGATTCAGCGGAAACAAGTTTGTCTACCCTCTGCTGGAGGAAAATGCCGCCGTTTTTCCCAAAACCGCGCTCATTTCCGCCGCCGCCGACGTGCTGCTGGACGCCCAGCTGGAATTCGCAAAGAAATTGAAAAATGCGAATGTCCTCGTTTACCACGAAATTCTGAAGGGATCAGTCCACGGTTTCATCACCTACGGCAAACATTTCGCCAAAGAAGTGGCGAAGGTGCTGGCCGTCATTGGATCTTTGGACGCTCTCTTCCAGGACACATCTCCGGAGGCCGCCTGAGTCGCCGGCGTTTCAAGCCTAACTTTCCTCTATTCGCCTCTTGGGAGCAAGACCACCGTGTCGTTTTCATCGGCGAATCCAAGGATTTCGATGGCCTGCTCCTCCAGTAGATCCAAATCCAGGTTGTTGTCCCTCATTAATTTTATTTTCCCCTCGAGGAACTTGTTGTTTTCCTTCAGGGTTTTCCATTCCTCCTCCAGAGAGGCGATTTCGCCGTTCAGCTTCATCCAGGAGACGGCCCCGCGCGCTCCGCTCATTATGTGGTAGAAGAAATAGCCGAAGAGGCATATCCAAACCATGTTTGAGGCTACGAATTTGAAGTTTCTGCGGATGGAGGAGGAGTAAAAAAGCACCGTCAGCAGCTCATGTCCAGATATGCGGAGGATTTGGCCAGCTCGTCGAAACGCTTCATGGTGATCATGAAATCCCGCATCGCCTCCAGAGGCACCATGTTTGGGCCGTCGGAGATGGCATTGTTGGGGTCGAAATGGGTTTCGATGAAGAGACCGGCGACGCCGACGGCCACCGCCGCCCGCGCCAGCAGCTCCACGTATTCCCGATTGCCTCCGCTGGTTTCGCCGAGGCCGCCCGGTTCCTGAATGGAGTGGGTGGCGTCGAAAATCACCGGATATCCGAAATCCTCCATGATCTTCAGGGAACGCATATCGGAGACCAGGCGATTGTAGCCGAAGCAGGAGCCACGCTCGCATAGAATAACGGCGTCGTTCCCGGATTCGACCACCTTCTCGCAGGCGTTTTTCATGTCCCAGGGGGCCAGAAATTGGCCTTTCTTGATGTTTACGGCCCGACCGGTTTTGGCGGCTGCCGTCAGCAGGTCAGTTTGGCGACAGAGAAACGCCGGAATCTGCAGCATGTCCGTCACTTCGGCCACCACTGGGCACTGGTCCCTTTCGTGGACGTCGGTGACGATGGGGCAGCCGAACTCTTTCTTTATTTCCCGAAAAATCTCCAGAGCGGCGTCCAGCTGCACCCCGCGCCGAGAACGGATGGAGGTGCGGTTCGCCTTGTCGAAGGAGGATTTAAAAATGAAGGGAATCTCCAGCTCGTCGGTCATCTTCACCAGATGATCCGCCACCCGCAGAGCGGTCTCTCGACTTTCAAGGGCGCAGGGACCGGCCACCAACGTCAGCGGACCGTCGTTGGACACGGCGACATTCCCCACGCGAACGGTTTTCATCCGAACCTTCACTTTAGCCTCGCTTTTTTTTGGGCTGCGGTTTGTCCTCTGGGGAAGCGGCGGCGCTCCTGTTCTTTGCATCAGCGGCGGCTGCAGCTTTCGGAGCCGCTTTTGCCGGAATTTCAACTGGGACGGCGGCGCTCTCCCGAGCTGCTACGTCGATGATGGATTCCCTGGTCGGAGTATGCTTGACCATCTTCGCCAAAATTAGGCAATTCAGCACGAAAATCGTCATCAAAACGGCGGTGGATCGGGTCAGAAGATTGGCCTGCCCCCGCACCGAAAACATGCCGCTGGCGGAACCGCCGCCGCTGGAGCCGAGGGCTCCGTCGGAATCGTGTTTCTGAAGCAGAATCAGTCCGATGATCATGATGGTCAGGACAAAATGGACCGCCAGCAGAAAAGACAGCATGAAGTTCTCCTAATATTTTATGGCGCCGTTGGGGCAAACGGATGCGCAGCAGCCGCATTCCAGGCACAGCGACTTGTCGATGGTCGTTTTCCCATCTTTCTCGGAAACGGCCAGCACCGGACAAACGCGGACGCACTCGAGGCACTTTTTACACTTTTCCGTCACAACTTCCATTGACCCACCAACAGACAACGTCGAATCGTACATTTTTCGGAGGATGATTGCAACATCGTCGGCGGCCGGGATTGTGCCATAAATTTAGCTTTAAACTTAAGATATCTTGTTTTTTTCTAAAATATTGGTATTTTTTTTCTTGACTTTTTCCATATTAACTTGTTCTTCTTGGGGAAGATTTGATTATAGGAGACCAAAAATATGAAATTAATAATGAAATTTGGTATGATATAATGGCGGACAATTTATGAGACCATTGTTTTTTGAAACGTCCATATTCGTTACCGAGACCGTAAATAATTTTGTGACGCGCCAAGGAGATGCATGATGGAGATGGATGAGTCCTCCGGTAGAGGTTGTTCAAGCGGATCTGCCAAACAGGCGTATGGTGTTGCGGCGCGAAACGTATGGTGTTGCGGCGCGAAACGTCTGGTATTTTGCGATACGTTAAAGGGCGTCACGACGGTCGGGTTTTCGGCAGACGTAGCCGACGGTGATCAAACAAACGAGGGCGCTGAGCGACATGTAAATCCCTGGACCGGCGAGTAAATTTAGGCGCCCCACCAAAAATTCGTTCACCATCAGCGCGCTTCCGCCAAATATGGCGGTGCTCACGGACCAGGCCAGGCTGCTGCCGCTGTATTTGGCGCCGGTTTTGAATTGTCTCAGCAGTATCGTGAAGGCGGTGGCGGATACGGCGGCGTCCAAAACTCCGTATATCAGTTGACCAGCTACGGCGTTGATGAAACTGCCGCTGAGGGCCAGGGACATTATCAGCGGACTCAGGATTAGGGCCAGAAACAATCCGGCGAAACACAATCTGTAGCCGTTGGATCTGTCCGCCCAGTGGGCGAAGATGGGAATTAGCGCCGTATTCAGCACAACTCCGACGGCGATCGCCGTCGCCGCCTGCGACGCCGAGAGGCCGCCGCTCACCGCCATGGTTTTGTAGTATATATTCCCGGTGTAGACGTAAACCGAAATAAATAAGGAAAAAGCCGCTGTGCAGGCCATGCCGGATTTGTGGTGGATCCAGGCGGCGGATATGGGCAGGTCAAATAGCTCGTTATTTTCCCTTGCCCTGCAAAAGTCGTCGGTTTCTTTCATATCTCGGCGCATATATATGGCCGCCAGGGCGATGACGGCGCTCAGTAGAAAGGGGACTCTCCAGAGAAAATCGTTGTCGAAGAAGGACACGGCGGCGGCGGCCAGGCTGCCCAAAGCCATACCGGCCGAAGAGGCAAACGACGTCCAGGAGCCGGCCAGGAAGGGGCGACGCTTATCGTATTCCGTGAGGAGCACGGTGGCGCCGTTGAATTCTCCGCCGACGGCGACGCCCTGGAGCATTCTAAAAGCAATCAGAAGGCAGGAAGAGACGCCGCCGATGGCCTCATAGACCGGCAGCATTCCTATGCCGCAGGTTGCCAGGGCCATCAGGAATAGCGAAGCGATCATTGGCGTTTTGCGTCCGTGTTTGTCGCCCATGTGGCCGAAAATAATCGCTCCGACCGGGCGCATGACGTAGCTGGCGGCGAACACTCCGTAGATTTTCAGTCGGGCGAAGGCAGCGTCGTCGACGGGAAAAAACAACCGCGACAGATGGTCCGCCATATAGGCGAAAAACGTAAATTCCGCCCACTCCAGCAGGGTTCCCAGACTCACGACGGCGACACTTTTTTTCAAATTCATATCAACTTTCCCTAATTCTGATGGAACTACAACAGCGGGCTCTCTATTTTTAGATTCAGTCGGCGGAAGAAGTCGGCGTCGGCGTTGTCTTTTATGTTGTCGACGGTCAGGAGTTTTTCACTGGAGAACAATGCGTTGACTCCGGCGAACAGGCAGAGAGCCTGGGTGGATTCGGACAGGGTGTTTCGTCCGGCGGCGATTTTCACGTAGGATTTCGGCATCAGGATGCGGGCCAGCGCGATGAGTCTCACGAAATCAAAATCATCTATCGGCTTCGAATCGTCCGCCCGAGCGCCGGGAATTTTCACCAGCTTGTTCAGGGGGACGCAGCGGGGCGGAATCGTCAGATTCGCCAGCAAAACCAACATCTTAACTCTATCCTCGTTGGTTTCCCCCATGCCCACAATGCCGCCGGAGCAGACGTTTATGCCGGCCTGCTGGACGATCTCTATGGTCCTGATGCGGTCTTCGATGGTTCTGGTGGAGGTGACGCGGGGATAAAATTCCGGAGACGTGTCCACGTTATGGTTATAGTAGTCCAGTCCGGATTCCTTCAGCTTCGCCGCCTGGGCCTCCGTCAAAGACCCCAGGGTGACGCAGGTTTCCAGGCCGACGGCCTTCACGGATCTCACCATTTCGCATATTTTCTCGAATTCGTCTTCGGATGACGGGCGCGGGCCGGAGGCGCTCATGCAAAATCGACCGGCGCCGCGTCCTTTGGCCTCCCGAGCCGCCGCCAGGACCGTTTCCGGGTCCAGCATCGGTTGCTTGGGCATTTTGACGCCGTTTCTGACGGATTGGGCGCAGTAGGCGCAGTCTTCGGAACATCCGCCGGTTTTTACGCTCAAAATATCGCTAATCTGCACCGACTGTTCGTCGAAATTTTGCGTATGGATTTCATGGGCCAATCTCAGCAACCTGAAAAACGGATAGCTGAAAACATTCCAGGCTTCTTCAAAGGCGTATTTCATCGATCCGCATGGTAGATGAACCGAAGCCGCATAACAAGATGGAGCCCGACATTACTTTCCTCAGGTGGCGGCAGTCCTTGCTATGTGTATGAGGTTATTACTATTATTACTCGGGTACTTTTTAATATATTCATCGAATGATATTTCCTTGTTAGCCACCTGAATAAGCATTGCAATTTCATAAATCATAGCATCTCTCATGTCGTTGACCACTTTGTCGGAGGATACAACTTCATCCATTAGTCTACTTTGCAGTTTTTGCAGGATAATGGACTCGTCACTGTGAAAGGTGGTTGACGGTGGCCAGAACACGTAGTTATTCAGATCAGCAACTGTACTTCGTATAACGAAGTTCGCATCGTGGAGGATTTGCCAGTTTCTAATATCGACGATCATGTCAGTATCTGATTTCGCCATCGTCGAGACTTGCGCAAACGGCGACGTTGAAACTTCTGTCTGATGCTCTTTTCCTGTTATTTGTACTGTATAATTAATATCCGTGAGAAAAACGGTGTTCAGTAGCCGACAAAAACGAGCGACTATGCAAATGGCGCTGTCTAGCAGGTGATATGCCGGAAGCAATTGCTCGTAGAAAGATATATCTCTGCTGCTTTCTAGCTCTTTAATTGCGGAGCGTATTTGGGCTTGAGTCTTCGTTTTATCTGTGCTGATGTTGACGGCGCGCCATATTACCTTTGCAGCTTCAACATCGAGCGGTGGAACTGGAACTCTCATTCTGTTTATGTCTGCGATGAGATTCATTTCGTGTGTATTAATCATGGATTCAGCCAGAGGCGGTAGAGTAGGAATCTTCGTTTTATCCAGCTCTGTGAGGAGCGTCGCTCGCCATGTAATTCTGCTCCGCTTGTTTTCCGGGTCAACCGGGAGCCTTCGCTGTTTGATAAATGGATCACGTAACTTGGTAAGAGCGTAACAAACTTCACAAAAATCTAACGCAATATTATTCAAACGCCACGCGTTCTTCGGAGATTGCAGAGTAATGTCTAGTTTCCCCAATTTTCTGCATACTTCTTTCAGTTGTTTCAAGAAATTCTCTAGGTTGTCTTTGTAGTCGACATTATCCGGTTCGTTGCGCCATTTCTCTATATGCGAGCAAAGACCATTCAATTCCACCAGTAATCCATTGACGTCTGAGGAGATGTTTGGCAACAGCTTGAGGAACGCCTCTGTGGCCACGTTAACATCGGCGTCGCTGTAGACGGAAAGGAAGATGCTAAAATTTAGCATAAGATCCCTCACTTTCTTCGTATTTTCCAGAGGTTGCAGAGCAACGCAGGCTTTCGCCAGTTGTAGGTATGTTCCCTTCAATTGCTCTAGAGATTTCTGAATGGTATTTCTAAAGCCCTCATTATTTGATTCGTTACGCCACTTATCCATATGCGGGAAAAGGTCGTTTAACACCTCCAGCGATTCGCTGGCGTCTGAGAAGATCTTGGAATATAGCTGGATGGACGAGTTTGTCGCCGTCTTAAGGTCGGCGTCGTCGTAGACGGAGAAGGCCAGATTAGGAGTTGTGGTGACGCCCCCCGATTGCTCTGTGTTCCAGTGAGGTTGCAGAATAATGTGTGCTTTCACCAATTTGCTGCACGCTTTTGACAATCGTTTCAGAAAGTCATCTATGGTACTTCTATCCTTTGCGTCGCTTAATTCCTTACGCCATTCTTCCAGCTTTAAGCAAAAATCGATTAACGTATCCAGCGATTTACCGAGATCTGAATGGATGTTGGGGGACAGCTTGATGAACTTGTTTTGGAACATCTCAACGCCAGCGGAGCCGTTGGCGCCGGAGGTTTTATCTTTGTTGTCGTCGCCGTAGTGGTCGGCAGCCGCTTCGAATGATCCAAGCAAAACCATCAGCGCCGTTTTAACCATTAACTTTTTCATTTTTCTCTCCAACGCATCATCCATAAAAAACGTACTCTTTAATTGTCAATATAAGATTAATTTTTTATAAAATTTTTGCTATTAATAAAAAAAATTAATGAGTGGGATGGCTAAGTTTTTCCCTCTTATTTGCGCCCATCGCAGAGACGGTTGAATTTCTGTCGGCATGGATGATATAATGAGACACGTGTTTGTTTTACGAGGTATAATATGTTGACGGTTGGTGATAGATTCCCGAATTTCAAGCTGATGGCCAGCTCCGATTTGCCCTTCGAGCGATTGAATATGGAAAACGCCTTCGTGACGATTACGGAATCGTCCTACGGCGGCAAATGGAAGCTGATATTTTTCTATCCGAAGGACTTTACGTTTGTGTGTCCGACGGAGATCGTGGCCTTCGCCAATCTTTTCGACGAGTTCCAGAAGAGAAACGCGCAGATTCTGGGCTGCAGCGTCGACAGCGAGTTCGTCCATTGGGCCTGGAGGAAGTACAATCCAACGCTGCGACAGCTGCCGTTCCCGCTGATGTCGGATCTGAAGAGGGAATTGTCCGGGCAGCTGGGGGTTCTGGACCAGGATTCCGGCGCGGCGCAGCGGGCGCTGTTTCTCATCGATCCGGAGAATATTATTCGCTTCGTCATGGTAACCGCCTCCGGAGTCGGGAGAAATCCGGACGAAGTTTTGCGGGTTCTCGATGCGCTACAAACCGGGGAGCTGTGTCAGTGCGGCTGGATCCGGGGCCAAAAAACCATCGACCTGAAGAACGCCGAGATTTAGGGGCGAGCCGTCAATCCGAGGCGCTTTTCACCGTAAAATTCGCGTGATTTCGATGAATAATGGAGAATGAAGGCGGGAGATCGCCGAATTTTAGATCGCCCGGGGCCGTTGTGCTATGGATACGCGAGGATACGCTGTTGATACGCGAGGGATAAACGGGAATACACTCTCTTTATGAGCTGCTCTGCGCCGCTTTTCTCTTTTTGCCTTTCTTTTTCTTCTTGGTCTCGGTGGTGGTGGTCTTCGCCTGCTCTGGAGCGGCTGCATCCGGAGTAGCGGCTGCATCCGGAGTGGCGGCGGGCGCGGCAGCGGCTGCATCCGGAGTAGCCGCGGCGGCCGGAGCGGCGGCGGGATTCGCCTGATCAGCGGGCTTCTGATCGTCTTTGGCCGCATCTTTTTTCTCGTCCTTCTTCGCAGCCTCAGCCGCTTCCTTTCCGGCGGCCAATGCTTCTTCGAGTGATTTTGCCTGCACCAGATTGCCAGCGGCGTCTTTTTTGAATCCGAATATTCCCAGCGACAGTAGCCTCTCCAGAAAAGTCAATTTACCGCTTCCATCCAACACCATCTTGGCGGCGGCAGCGGGCGCGGCGGCGGCAGCTGCGGCAGCAGCTGCGGGTGCGGCGGTAGGCGCGGCAGTAGGCGCAGCGGCAGCGGCGGTAGGCGCAGCGGTAGGCGCGGCAGTAGGCGCGGCGGTAGGCGCGGCGGCGGCGGCGGCAGCGGCGGCGGGCGCGGCGGCGGCCAACGCTTCGCCGAGTGATTTTGCCGGCACAAGATTGCCAGCTGCGTCTTTTATGAATCCAAACGATCCCGTCGGAAGGCTGCTGAGCGGAATCAGTTGTCCAATTCCATTCAACACCATCTGAAGGCCTCCGGCTGCTGGCGCCGCCGCCGCCGCTGCCGCCGTTCCCGGAGCAGCTACTGCTGTCGGCGTGACTGTTCCCGGCGCCGCTGTTCCTGGCGCCGCTGTTCCCGGAGCCGGGACTGCTCCGGCCGCAGCTGCCGTTTTTCCGGCTGCGATTCCGTCGGCCAGCGTCTTTGCCGGCACCATCTGACCGGTGGCCGGATCCTTCACATATCCAAATGTTCCCGGCGGCACAGAGCTGAGTGGCACCAGATTGCCAGCGGCGTTCATCACCATCTGATTGCCGGAGGCGGTGGTTGTGGTGGTGGTCGTGGTAGTGGTTCCAGGCCCTGCGGCGGCGACTCCCGCGCTTCTGGCGGCCGCCTGTCCCTGATCCGGCGATTGAGCCGGCACCATCTGGCCGGTGGCCGGATC
>JAITAU010000009.1 GCA_031283965.1 Holosporaceae bacterium
TGGCAAAATTTCTTCATTGAATACACTCTCCTCCAACGGATAAAACCTCTCTGACATAAATACCTCCAACAATATGACTGATCATCATACCATTTTTTGGAGTTTGTTAACAGTGCCTATATTGGAGAGGTCACTTTCCGGAGCTGCCCTATAAAGATAGAAAAATTCCGCAAAACGTATTGATTTTCAAATCGTTAGAGATGAATCATCATCAATGATAGACTACCTCGCCAGTACCTGCAAAACGAGCGAATTCACTGAATTGCACATATCTTTGCAAGACAATCTCCGAAATGGAATTGAAACAAAATATTTTTGGGATTGTCCTATAAAGATATCTTATGATATACTTCCTTCGTTACATTGTGGAGTGTTTATAATGCATGTGTGTAAATTTTGCGGCAGTGAATCGCTGATCAAGAGGGGTTTTGTTCGTGGCAAGCAGCGATATTTTTGCAAATTATGCGAGCGTCATCATGTTATAGGTGATGATCGTGAAAAATATCCAGAGCAAGTAAGGCGTACAGCAACCATATTATATCTGGAGGGCTGCGGTTTTCGTCGCATTGGGCGAATTTTACGAGGTATTTACAATATCAACATACACTTTCAACTGGTGATTCATTGGATAAAGAACATTGGTCGCAATCTTGAAGAAAAACTCGCTTCTGGTAAACAAAATCCGCATAAGATCCCTCTACTGGAGAAGGATGAGCTGTATACATACATTAAAAAAAGCAAAGCAAATCAGAGTATGGACTGCTATTGATAGAAACCGGCTACGTTTTGTTGAGTTTGAGGTCGGAGACGCGAGGTCTGAAACCCTAAGAAAATTCTGGAATAAAATAACACTAAAGCGAACGATGTGGAGACGGCTTGTACAGATGGGAATCCATCATTCGAAGAAGACGCTGATATTAAACACATCGTTACGAAAGCTGAAACACGCCTTGCAGAGTCATTTAATTCTGTCTCGCGATATTGTCTTACCAGATTACAACGAAAAAACTAAGTGCTACTCAAAATCAGAGAAAACGTTGACGCTGTCCGTAAAATTATTGGTTTACGAAAAATTTAATCTATATTAATTGGATAATCCCGAATTTCGCTAGGCTTTTACAACTCACGGCGGCGGTGGTAAAATCACCGGGAGTTTTTCGATGGCGATGTGATGTTTGAGGCTTTTTCCGACAGAATATCCGGGATTTTTGAGAAATTACGGCGGAGCGGTGTCCTAAAAGAAGCGGACGTGGAGACGGCTCTGCGGGAAATCCGTGTGGCGCTGCTGGAGGCGGACGTGGCTCTGGATGTGACCAAGAAATTTATGACTGACGTGGGGAAAAAGGCTCTGGGTCAGGACATCGTGAAGTCCATTTCCCCCGGACAGATGATGATCAAGATCGTTCACGATCATCTGGTGGAGCTGCTGGGGAAATCTTCCCCTCCTGTGGTCGATAAAAAACCCTACACGGCGATGGTGGTTGGACTCCAGGGAGCCGGCAAGACCACTACGGCGGGAAAGTTGGCTAAATATTTCTTAAAAGCCTCCCGGAAGACGGCGTTGGCGTCAACGGACGTGCATCGGCCTGCGGCCATCGAGCAGCTGCGGATTCTTGCGGAAAGAATCGACGGAGCAATTTTCGCTCCGTCCGGAAATGCCGGGAAAATTTCCGCTCTAAAAATGACGAAACTGGCGCTGGAAACCCTAAAGGAAGAAAACGCCGACGTTCTGGTGTTGGATACGGCCGGCCGTCTTCAGGTGGATGATGTTAGAATGGAAGAGCTGGCCGAAATTCGCGATCTGGCGCGTCCGGATGACACGTTCCTCGTGGTGGACGCTCTGACCGGCCAGGACGCCTTCAATATCGCCCACAAATTCTCGGAATCCATTGGAATTACCGGGATAATCTTGACCAGAATGGACGGAGACGCCCGCGGAGGAGTGGCCTTGTCCATGCGGGCCATCACCGGTTGCGAAATAAAATTCCTCGGCGTTGGCGAGCGGCTGGAGGACCTCGAGTTTTTCGATCCTGAGCGAATCGCCGACCGTATCCTTGGCATGGGAGATGTGGTGACTCTGGTGGAGAAAGCACAGCAGAGTTTTTCCCAGAAAGAATCGGAGGAAATGCTGCAAAAAATGCAGCTGGGAGTCTTCACCTTCGACGATCTTGCGGATCAGATGAAAAAGATATCGAAGCTCGGCGGGCTGACGTCCATGCTGAAGATGCTGCCCCAGACAAGGCAATTGAACGGCGTAATGGAGGCCCACGGCGTATCCGACGCTCTGGTGACGAAAAACATCGCCATCATCAATTCCATGACCAAAAAAGAACGCCGCAATCACCGATTGCTGAATGGATCCCGAAAAAAACGTATCGCAAATGGTTCAGGCACCACTGTTCAAGACGTTAATAAGCTGATAAAACAGTACGAAGCTGCGCTGGATATTTTTAAAAAAATTAAGAAAGTCGGCGGTATGAATGGGTTTGTTTCAATGATGGGGAAGTGAAAAATGAGTAGTAAGACCTGGTTTTCCAATGACATAGAGCGCCTGAGGGGGTTCGCCTGTATCCCGGTGCTGGTTCAGCATCTGGCCTGGATTTGTCCAATGCCATTCATCTACGACCTCCTACCCAGTTGGCTACTCTTCGGTACCGGAGGCGTCCACATATTTTTCGCCATCTCGGGATTCGTTGTAACCATGTCCCTGAAGGACAAGTTTGAGTCCGGCGGCGGCGGCGTTTTCCTGGAGAGGTTGGCGTCGCTCTCGAAGGTTATCGTCTCCTTCTACAAGCGCAGGTTTTTTCGAGTATTTCCGGTGATGGTTTTCTCGCTGATTTTGGTGGGGATGTTCCTGGGATTCACCGAAAAAGATGCATCCTGGGCTCCGGCGTTGTGGCGAGCTCCACTCGAGATCATGAGCGGGGTCTATCAGAACTCCGTGGAGGCCTTTGTGGGGCAGGAGCGAATTCATATGGGCGGCGTGGCGCCATTTTGGACCCTGAGCGTGGATATTCTGTTCTACACCATATGGCCGATTCTTCTGCTGATGTGCCGTAGCAATAATGCCAGAGCTATAATGGCGCTGCTTCTGGGGCTGTTCTTCATGCTGGTGGTTTACCCGGTTTCTTTCGTTCTGGTGGGGAAGAAGTATTATCTCATCCAGAATAACGTGGCGGAGCTGCTTCTGGGGTCGTTTTTCGCCTTCGTGTGCGACAAAACTTCGCGGGAGTTCAACCGAATTGTCTCCATGATGGTGGCGACGGTTCTGTGTCTGGCGGTCTGGGTCTATCCGAGTCTGATGGCGAACTCTCACTTCGCGAATGTCGTTCTGAATCTTGCCTCCGTCGGCGTTGTGGCGCTGGCAGTCTTTCGGGAGGGAAGTTTCGATATCCCTGTTCTGAACAGGATTTTCGACTATCTCGGCTCCAGGTCGTTTTCCTTCTACTCGGTGCAATTGATTTTGGCCAACATCGTGGTCTGGTATACGGATTCCATCTACTTCCCGAGAGAGACCATCTCCAGCAGTAATTTTCACCTGTGCCAATTTTCGATATTCATATTATTGTTGATGGCTGTGACCGAGCTGGTCCACAGGTACATCGAGAAGCCGGCTCGGCGGTTAGGACGTTAGGTGACGTCATGAAAAACCTGTCGCTTATTTTTGTGGTCGGACTCCTGTTGGTCGGATGCGCAAATGAGGAGAGAGGCGGATCGTCCTCCATGGTGCGCATCGCGAAAAAGGCAAGGCAGAGCGGCAATTCGGAAGCGGCCATCAGCTTCTACAACAAGGCTATCGCCATGGAGCCGAATAATTCTGAAGCCTACCTGGGGCTGGCGGAATCGTATCTTGACATGAAACTTCTGGACGCCGCCGCCGAGTATATAAAAAAGGCGGAAAATGCCGGGGGCAAGCTGGCTCGTGCCGCCTATCTGAGGGGGAAAATCTTTCTGCTATCCGGAGATAATTGCGCCGCCGAGAAGGAATTTCGCAAGAGCATATCTCTGGCTGACTCCATGAATGCCCTGGGAGCCGTTTTGGATGGGCGCGGGGAGCATGCCAAAGCTCAAGAGATGTATAAAAAAGTCATCGCCAAGGATCCCGACTACATAGACGCCTACAATAACATGGGGCTATCCATGATACTGGACGGAAGATACAAGGACGCGGTTTTCTATCTGGAAAACGCCTGTTCGCTACCGAGCGTCGGCGTAACGCATCGCAGCAATTTGGCCATCGCCTATGGATTGTCCGGCGACGTGGACAAGGCTCGGGAAACCTACGCCCATGATTTCGAAGGTGATGAATTGGAGGAGAAGTTGGCCTATTTGGAGGACGTGATCGCCGCCAAATCCCAATGACCGATGCCGTTGCACGTTGTCGCGACGGTCTCTGAGCCCGTGTGGCGGAATGGTAGACGCTACAGACTTAAAATTTGTTGCCCGAAAGGGCGTGGGGGTTCGAGTCCCTCCACGGGCACCAACAGGAAATTTTGTGGATTAAGCGAACAAAAGCAGAGGCGGAGTATTCTGTGGTGCGACCACAAGAGATACGTGAAAAATATTGACGTCAACGGGAGTCCCTCCGTGTTTTCACGAGTTGAGGTTACCGATGCGCAGAAATGCTGAACTCACCTTATTCGAATAACTTCCACAGTGTACACGGGTTTCCTTCGGGAACTGGAGAATGGAGATGTCCGACATACGCTTTGCTATTTGTTACATCTTCTTCCGGTTTCGTCAGGTGGTCGCCGATAATAATTTTAAACAGGCTGTTAAAAAAACTAGCAAAGGCCGGTTTATACGTCGAAGAGTAGAGAGACACCGCGCTATCTGTAACTGATTTCGTTGGATATGCGCTAAAAATAGACGCAATATCATCGGAAAATTTTTTCAACAACGCACCTGCGTTGCTAATTATAGCATCAATAAACTCTTTTTTAATATACGCGTCGAGCTCCGCCTTAGTAGGTAGCTTGGCACTGACAACAGTCCCACCTGCAGTAGCGTGCTGCCATCTGGAAGGTCGTTTTTTAGACTTCGCTAACGTGAAGTCACAGCAGGGATCCAGGATTACATTCTTTCTGCCGTCCAAATCTATAATTTTCACGCCATGAATCCTCAAAATTTCACCAGAATTTGTGAACTCTCCATACAAAAATCTTAAAAATAACGACTCGACCAGCAGATCGGAACGCAGCTTCATTTCCTGATCGATAGGCATGACATCAAACACATTTTCAGCAATTTTCCTCGTGCGGATCGAGTTGACGCATAACTGCAACGTTGTTATATCTTCCGGGAAGGAATCCACATCTTTAAATGCGTTTTCCTGCATGAAATCATAGTACGATTCCGCGAAAACTTGTGTGAACACGCATCCGACGCGGTTTTTTAGATTTGGCATATTCCCATCGCCTTCGGTAAATACTTTTACAAAAGCATCCAGAAGAGGTTTAAATATCGTTTCGTATACGGTTTCTTTGAGAGCAGGAATATAGATGGTGTTTGGGAAGAATATATTCCTGAATGTCGCGCTACTTAAGAGACCGATCATTCCAGCGTCTTGCTTCAAAAAGTCTAAATTTGCGAAAACAATATAGTCGAAATAATGACCAATCTCATGCGATAACATCTCGTGGAACGGCAGAGAGACTTCGCGAGCAATTTTTTCCTTTTGATCCAATCTGCACAATGGATTGTAGTCGATGTATGACACTCCAGCCTTATATTTTTCAAATTTCACTTCTATGGTGTTGTCGCTACTTATGTAGGCGGCGCTATGGGTTGTTTCTTTTGCTGCGGCTTGTCTCACTGAAATTTTAGGAGCTGAATCAGCGTACATGTAAAATCTGGCCGCAACGACTCTTATGAGATGATCCCGTGAAATGGGGTTGTCCAGTAAATCACCAACGCCTTTCCAGAAAAATTCCGTCTGCTCATCGTCCAGCTGACTCAAATCAAAAAAATCCGTTTTTAAATACGGTATCATGTCACTCTCTGCCCTTATTTTCCGAACGCATTCTCCATAAGGCTCGGGAAGAGCGGAAATCGTAGCCTCCGTATCTATTTTAAAAACAGACATGCCGTCTATCGCTTTGCCAGTGGAAACCGTAAATTTCATAAGATTTTCTCGAGCTATATCATTGAGACAGTTTGCAATGGCTGGGAATTCAGTGTAATAATCCCATTTATCGCCATCGGATTCGCGAAATTTTTTCAGAAAAGGCATATAGAATGCCCTATCTTCTTC
>JAITAU010000030.1 GCA_031283965.1 Holosporaceae bacterium
ATGAAACAGGAGCAGATGGACGCGCAAAAAAGCGCCCCCAGATAGACCATCCTCGTCCCTATAACGACTCAACCCCACAGGCTAACACGAAAATTATTAACGATTGATTAAAAGTCCAACGCCGCAACCACAGCGCCACAGCAGATTGATTCATAATAGCGATGCAGATCCCTATACGATATTTTAACTTTTTGTGCTCTAGCCTGATGCTCGGCGTTTGAAAGTAGTGGATCGATGGGGAATTACTTCGAAGAGAGCGGCGGCGAAAAGCAGTTGGCGTATGTGTGGCTCATTTCCGCCGACTCAATATTCAAAAGCAACATGAAAGGCTACGAGGAATACTCTCGGTTCTATGGCATGGAATTTTCCATGTCCCGAGTTTCCCTATTCGATGGAGAAAAAACGTCAGACAGCGCCGTTTCCGCCAAAAACGTAAAAATATACATTCCAACCGGAACGCATTGCGCCATGATCCAGAGCCGCATGGCCAAGAAAGTCGTCATTCCCAAAATTTCCATGAAGAGAATAGCCACGCTGGCGGAGCGAACCGAGACGTTGGAGGAAAAGGAATTCTCCCAATGCATCATTCATTCCTTCTCCAGAGCTTTTTCCGACAACAGAGAGGAGATTTCCTTTACATTCAGCTGTCTTTCGTTTTCGGACTCCTACACCAGCATTAAAAACGACGGGACCAACGGCGGAAAGGCTGCCGTTAAGGTCGATTTTGCCGCCTGGAAGATCGATGATCAGTAGCCACGGAGAATTTTCATGGGAAATCTGATTCCACTGTTCGAAAAACTCACCGACGAGGATCCGGAGGCGTCATTCGAAAGAATTCCGAAGCGCGTTTCCACCGTCGACGAGCTGAAGCAGATCATCGGAGAGGATTTGTCCCGTCTGCTGAATACGCGGGTGCCTTCCCTATGGCGGAACGTCTGCGAAATCACCACGCCGTTTTCCTATGGCGTAAACGTTACGGCTCCGACGTCCGCCGAGAGTGTTTTTGAGATTCAAGAACTGGAAGCGCGCATTAATTATGTGATACGGCAGTTCGAACCACGACTTCTGAATGCACAGGCTCACGTGGCGTCTTCTGGAGGCGACCCCAGCATTTTGTTCGTCAACATAGAGGCGCTAATGAAGATGGAAGATCTCAGAATTCCGCTGTCGTTCCCTGTGGTGATAGGGACGCTAAATGACTAAAAACGATCAGGATATTCTGGCGGAATACTATCAGTATGAGCTTTCCTATCTGAGAAGCGCCGGCAGCGACTTTGCGGCGCGGTTTCCCAAAATCGCCAGAAGATTGGATTTATCACACAACGAATCCTCCGATCCGCACGTCGAGCGCATGATCGAAAGCTTTGCCTTCCTCACGGGAAAATTGCAAAAACAGATAGACGACCAGTTTCCGGAGATCGCCGCCACTCTGCTGGACGTTCTGTATCAGCCGCTCACGTTGCCGATTCCCTCCTGCGTCATGGTGAATTTCGATGTAGATGTGGCCAAGGTGGCGAAGGCTCCGGGCTTCATAATCCCAAGACACACGCAGCTGCAGGCCTTCTGCCACTCTGGGGAGATATGCTCCCTGAGGACGGCCCACGATCTGCCCCTGTGGCCGATCAAGATTACGTCGGCGTCGATGGTCCAGAAGGAGCATCTGCCGGGCTACTACGCCCGCTCCGTCTACTACATCAAGCTAGGGATCAACGGCGAGCCGGCCCAACAGACGCCCAGAAAGCTTCGCTTCTACATTCAGGCCAACGCGCTGTTGCGGGGGAAGATATTCTCTGCCATTTTCTCCACCGACGAAAATGTTCTGCACCAAAAGAACGACGATTTCGAATTCTGCCGTCCCATCGGGCCGGTTGGCGTCGAGGAAGAGGATGCGCTCTTCACCTATCCGCCCACCATTCACAGTGGATTCCGGCTGCTACAGGAATATTTCTCCTTTCCGGATAAATTCTACGGGTTTGATGTGACGCTGCCGCCGGGCAAAGATCTATTCGGAGAAAACTTTTTGTACATCCCAATGAACTACGATATTTCAATGCAAATATCGGCGGATAACTTCTCGTTGTTTTCGACGCCGGCCATAAACCTGTTTCCCAAAGTTACGGAGCCGCTGCGTCTGGATCACAAACAGGTGGAATACCAGTTGGCTCCGGATTATCGCCGCCACAGCAGCCACGAAATCTACAGCATCGAGAAAATGGTAGCCATTGACGCCAAAAATAACGATGAAATCCACATCCCGGAGTTTTTCTCCTGTGATCACTATTCAGTGAACTCCAGCGGTATTTTCTGGAAATCAAGGAGGAAGAAAACATACGCCCGAGACATTCCTGGCGAAGACGTCTACGTCTCCTTCATCGACATAAACTTCAATCCACAAAACCCCGCCGACAAGATATTCTATGCCCACACCTTGTGCACCAACAGATATATGGCGGAACAAATCCCCGTTTGCGGAGCGCTACAGATGGAGCTTTCCGCTCCTGTCAAGAGAATTTACTGCGCCGACAGGCCCACCGTCCAAAAGCCCTCCATAAAAAAGGGAGAGGTGTTGTGGAAACTGATTTCCGCCCTTTCGCTGAATTCCATTTCCTTCGACAAAGGCGGGATTAACAAAATTCGAGAACTGCTGGAGGTGTTCGCCGATGCTTCTGGATCGCCTCTGGGAGTGGAGGTGGACTCCATCGTATCCCTGGATTGCTCCGTCGCCACAGGACGCGTTGATGAACAAACATGGCGCGGTTTTGTGCGCGGATCAAATGTGGAAATCACCTTCGACGATGCCATTTCCAACCTTGGATTGCCGCTGAGCTTGGTTTTGTCGAGATTTTTATCCTCCTACACTTCCATAAACACCTTCACTGATGTGTCCGTGAAAAATATATCCACCAACGGGATTTTGAAGAGATGGGAACAGCAATTCGGCGCAAAAAATTACCTCTAGTGGAGTATCTGCGTGAGAATCCGCGGCAATTCTCCTTCGAGATGGCAGCTCGCATACTGGAACACGGAGCGGCGACTTCCTTCGGCAAAGAGGTTAGCCTATCCAACGCTCCGTTCAGAACCAGCAGCATAAATTCGTTCCATCTGCGGGGCACAGAAATTGAAAAAATAGCCCAGGTGAACGGCGCCAGTGTGATTTACGTCGAGAGACTTTCGCTATCCGGCCTGAATGCACCGCTGCCAACCCCGTACGCAGAGATGATCTTCCGGAGTGACCAGGAAAAAAGCTACGCCATGTCGGCTTTCATCAACGGCTTCAACAGTAGGCTCCTGGGAATTTCATACCAGATCAGCCGCCGTCGATATCTAGGCCTCCAGAATCACACCGAACGAAGTTGTATGCTCTCCCGCACCATCGCCGCCTTCTGTGGGGAACCGTTCGCCATCATGGACAAGAGGATGTCCAGACTTGCATACCTCTTCTGGATCAAGGAGAAAAGCGCCGTCGGACTGGAGACAATCATCACTGCATCACTGGGGTTCACGGTGCTGGTGAGGGAGTTCCAAACCTTTTGGGCCCCGCTGAGGGAGACGGGTCGTCTGGGCGCCGTAAATCTTGGAAAGACGGCGGAGCTTGGGAAGAGGGTTTCCATATCCTCCTTCGGCCTCGAAATCGCCCTGACCCACACCGATCACAGACGGATTTTCCAGCTGTTGTGCGACAACGACCACCTGGAGAAGCTGAAATTTTTAATCAGGAAGTATCTGGGAACATTTTTCCGCTGTCAGCTGAAGCTGAAGCCGCAGAATGTGCCTCCGCTAAAAATCGAGGAGGCTGTTCTGGGAAAAACCGCCTGGCTGCCGGCGCAAAAACTGGAACCTGCCTCTTTGATTCTGGAATACGTTTGACTCTAGAGACGCTTTTCTAGGTATTCGACAATTTCCTACGAAATAACATCCCGAACTATGTATATGGGGCGTCGTTTTGTTTCGCTATAGATGCTTCCGATGTATTCACCGATGATCCCGAGGCTCATCAATTGTATTCCACCGAGAAACAGCAGCACCACCATGGTGGATGCGTATCCGGGCAGATCGATTCCACAGAAAATTACCCGGAGAAATATCCACAGCCCGCGAACGAAGGCCAGCAGTGTGACGAACATCCCAATGTATGCCGATATTCTCAGTGGGAATGTTGAGAAGGAGGTGATGCCGCTTACGGCGTAGTTCCATAGCTTCCAGTAGGACCATTTGGACACACCCCTGCGTCTTTTGGAGCGTTTGTATTCCACGACGGCGGACCTAAATCCCACGAAGGCGAAGAGTCCCTTTATGAATCGTCGACGCTCGGGAAAATTCTTCAGCGCCTCCAAAACTTTTCGATCCATGAGGCGAAAATCTCCCACGTTCTCCGGCAACTCCAGGTCCGACAGAAGATTGTATATCCTGTAGAACCAATTTGCAGTCATGCGTTTGGCGATGGAATCCTCGGAACGATCGATGCGTTTTGCCCACACCACGTCGTTCCCCTCCTGCCATTTTTGCACCATATCCACGATCAACTCCGGCGGATCCTGCAGATCGCTGTCGATGGGAATGGCGCATCGGCCGATGGCGAAGTCGATGCCGGCGCTGACAGCGGCGTCCTTTCCGAAATTGCGTGAAAAATTTATGATCTTTATTTGGGGGATTTTCTTTTTCTTCTCCACCAGAAGATCCAAAGTGTTGTCGGTGCTGCCGTCGTTGATGCAAAGAATCTCGAAGGAAAGTTTTGTGCGCTCCAGCACCGGCAAAATCGCGTCGCAAAACTCTCCCACGGATTCGGATTCATTATATAGAGGCACCACCAGGCTGATGTCGAGATCTGTCGTCGTCATTTTTAACTTCCAAAAATGCATAGTAGACGGAGTATTCCTCCGTCACGCTCACCATATTATCGAACAAAATGTCGGTTTTGTAGAAATCCCTAAAATATTTTATTTCGCCGCCGTTTTTGGAGCACAAAAACGCCACCGCCACCTTGGTATCAGTCGGATATCTGTCATAAATCCTGTACTGATCGTTGCGCGCGACGTCATATGAGGATGGCGAGTCCTCCAGATGCAGATGCAGTGCAGCTGTCGCCTTGTCCGTCTTCAGAATGGTCATCTTTTGACCCGGAAAGCGGCTCTGCCAATCCTGTTGGATATGATCGGAGATCGAGCGCAGGTTCAGGGCATTTGTGGGATCGAGCGTTCCCAGAAGACATCTGGCTACCCCCAACTTTGCGAGCAAAATCACGGCGAAAACGAAAGATGTGCCTTTGACGAAGCGAAACAGCCTGTCATGGTTCAGATGATCTCCATTGATGATCAACAGGTAGACGCCAAGCATCATGAGCATATTTGTGCCCCAAAAACTCCCGATTCTCATGCCGGTCATGAGGGATACGGCAAACAGCAGCAGATTTGGGATGATGGTTATGAATATGATAAACCTCTCCTCCGAAGAAAACTGCCCATCTTTTAGCGGAAGAAATCTCATTTTCCCCGAGTAGGAATATTTGAAGGCTAAAAATGATGTGGAGAAGAATACCGTCTGCATCAACAGAAAATTGAAGCAGGAGAAGAAATTTGTCGGGGCGTTTATGGATTTATCCAGGGAATATTTCAGGGACACAAAGTCGCTGTTCCACATCCATGCCAAATGCCACCCTATGCCCAGAAGAAAAACCGCGGCGGCGACGTAGGGAAGCGGAGTCTTCAACATTCGACGGCTATGTCGATCGAAGATCAGGAAGAGCCACAGACATCCGATGTAGAGAAGCGCGAAATATTTTCCCAAAAACGCCAATGCGGAGGCCAGACCCAGCGCCAGCGCGTCCATTTTTCGATTGAACTTCAGCAGACGCACGAAGAAAAAGAACATCATGGGAAATAGGGAGATCAGAACGGTGTTGGCGTTGAATTTCTCGTTACCGAAGACGGCGCATACCGACGACATGAAGATGAAAATTGAGGCGTAGGACTTTGTTTCGTCTCCGAAAATCAACCGCGAGGTTCTGAAGATGAAATAAAATCCCAGCAGCAGATTGAGCTGCGTCAGAACGTACAGGGACTCCGGCCATGAAAAGCAGATTTCATAGAAAAAATACGAGACCCAGGCGAACAGCGGCGGATGCTTGACGTATCCCGGCTGCAGCTCCTTCCCCCAGTAGAGATTCTCCACCATGTCGTAGGGGAGAATGTTGCGAACGACCATAGGAACGACCGCAAACACCGCTCCAAACGTCAGAATGAATTGCAGGCGGCGGTCCTTCCACATCACTACGGCGTTTTATGGAGCCGGCGATTCACCTCGACGATCGCTTGCCGCTCCGACATCAGAGCGGTGGTTTCTTCATCGGTGGCGATCTCCTTGTCCCGGCTTGGTTTGAGCCGTTCCAGGGATTCAAGAATCCTATTTTTGTTGAATCTCATGCGGACAATTACTCTTTTTCTCAGCTCAATGGGCTTAAAAGCTATCCGACTGGCCTCGCTGCTGATGTAGATCCAGTTGAAATTGTCCCGATGCAAAGACGGCGTACCGCACTTTTCCAGCACCTCATCTGCCGTTGTTTTCCCCACGGCGAAACCGGCAATATTCTCCTCAAGATCCATGTTGCCTCTGGGATTCACCATCGGTTGGCAGGAAACCAAAAGCACCATCACCGCCAAAAAAAACTCTTTCCTCATGCCACCTCACAAGAACTTCTAAAAGGCGCTCCTGGGAATTTATAGTTTAAAAAAGGGGATTTGTAAAACTCATAACTGGAGTATTATGCGAGCTGCGGAGGTTCGTTGCGGTAGAAACTTACATAAGTTGTCCACATGATCGATGGAGTGAAGAGGTTTGCTCGGCTAGCGCTTGTCCCGACGTCCTTCATGGCGTTGGCCTTTTTTTCTTGCGATTCGGCCATCTGTTATCTCTACTGGGCGATTTTCGTCTCGGAAATTGGCTCAAGAAAATACGTGAATTCCAAAGTTATTTTCGTCGCCTCACTGTTGTTTGACGTCTACACGTCGCAATTCATAATGATATCCTTCGTGCCTTCCATAACCCTCTATGTCTTGACGAAGAAGCTGCGACACAGGCTGCGCAACATCGGCTCCGTTGCCGTGATCTATTGTTTCTTCGTGTTTTTGTGTACCGGAGAGCTTCTGCAATCCTTCTTGACTTTTTTGATGGGCGCCCATGCGGATCCGTTGGCGCATCTGCTGCGGGTGTTGATGGCCACGGGAATTTTCTCCATCTACCGCGCCGCCGAAAATCTTGTCCCACGGATGATAAGAAATTGAGCATGTACGTCGACGATAAATCGAAAATAGATCGACGGCGACGGCTAAGAATCGTCCTTTTCGCTGTAATGGCTTTGGGAATGTCGCTACTGGCGAACTTATACGTTCTTCAGGTTCACAACGCCGGCAAGTATTCTCTGCTTTCCGATAAAAACAGGATCAGACTGTCGCCGCTTCTACCAAAACGCGGCCGCCTAATGACTGCGGACGGCAAAGTCATCGCCAGCTGCGTCTTCCGGCGGCGTTTGGTAATGGACAGCTGCAGCGAAAAGATCTTTCTCGAAAACATGGCGATTCTCGGTGACCGTCTCGGATTCTCCGATGGAGAAAGGCGACGCATCTTCGATCTGAGAGAAAAAACCGGCGCATACATGCCTATGGTGATTCGGGACGGCCTTTCCTGGGACGAATATGCCCGTATATCCATGGTGCTGTTCCGACTGAACTGCGTCTCCATAGAGAACATCCCAGTCCGCCGCTACGATATGCCGCTGGAATTCTGCCATGTGGTGGGACACACCGGACGTGGCGCTGATAACGTGCCGATTTTAGTGGGGAAAACCGGTCTTGAGGCATTCCTCAACCATCAACTGACCGGCGCCATCGGCAACATTCAAACGGAGGTGAATGCTCTGCTGAAGAAGATAAGGGTGATTGACTCCGAACCGGCGGTGAACGGCAACGATGTGATGCTGACCATCGATTCAGAGGTTCAAAAATATGCCCATGATCTGATCCTGGAGAAAAAAGCCGGAGCCTGCCTGGTGCTGGACGTATCAAATGCGGAAATTTTGGCACTGGTGTCCGTGCCGGGATTCGACGCCAACATGATTTCCGGCCGCATGACCCGAGACCAGTGGAAGTCCATAACAGAAGATCCGTTGAGCCCGCTTTTGAATCGCGCCGTGAACGGCTCCTACCCTCCAGGATCTATCTTCAAGATAGTCACCGCTTTTGCCGCTCTGAGCGAAGGAGTAATCTCTCCTCATGATCGCATTTTTTGCTCCGGAGGGGTGCAGCAGGATGATCGCCTGTTCCACTGTTGGAACCGGAGCGGCCACGGATATCTGGACATTTATGGCGCCATCAGTCTCTCCTGCGACTGCTTTTTTTTTGAAGTCGCGAAGCGGCTTGGTATCGAAAAAATCATAAAATACGCAAGGAAATTCGGGTTTGGAGCGGAAACCGGCATCGAGCTGCCCAAGGAAAATATCGGACTGTTGCCCACAAAAAAGTGGAAATTTTTGCGGTATGGTTCACTGTGGAGGCCATATGAGACGCTGATCACAGCCATAGGACAGGGGGCGCTTCTGTCGACCCTCCTGCAGCTGGCCGCCATGATGGGAAAAATCTACGCCAACGACTACAACTTCACTCCCATTCTGATAAAAGGAACCAAAAGGAAGAGGTCGCCGGAGCCGATGGATTCAAAGCCTCTGGATGTGATAAAACAGGCTCTGCGTTACGTCTGCGCCTGGGGGACAGCATCGAATTCCTGCAATGCAGACTACGGCATCGCCGGAAAGACTGGATCGTCACAGGTGAGGAAGATTAGAGAGGAGGACGCCGGCGTGAATCAACAAAATTTCCAATGGAAATTGCGGGATCATGCGCTGTTCGTGGGATGCGCTCCCCACAAGAACCCCCGCTACGTGGTGGCGGTCTTGATAGAACATGGCGGCGGCGGCGCCTCCGTGGCGGCTCCCATTGCCCGCAAAATATTCGACAGACTCGTGACGGGCAAAAATGTGGATTAGCAACCTCCGACAGCGCTTTTCCTTCATGAACGAATTTAAGATACTGTTTGCTTTGGTATTTTGCCTCTTAATCATCGGTCTTTTGGGGCAATACAGCGCCTTCAACGGCGAATTCAACGAATTTGTCCAGAGGCACGTCATCAGAATCCTGCTGGGCCTGTTATCAATGATGTTGGCGTACGCCATAAATCTCCGCACCTGGGGAAGCGTGGCCAATCTGTTATATATCTTCAGTTTGAGCGCATTGGCGGCGGTCGATCTTCTGGGCGTTGTGAGGTCCGGAGCCCAGCGGTGGATGGATCTGTATTTTTGCACCTTCCAGCCGTC